>JBGTGK010000360.1:0-3626 GCA_041746795.1 Phormidesmis sp. | reverse complement strand
TGATTAGTTAGCAGAGCTATTGTATTCACGAGGGCTCAGACCCCATGGAGAATTAAACATCTCATCAAACCCTCGATTCTCAGCACCCCTATAGACCAGATTCATAGGTGGACTGTAGGCCAAATTAAAAAGCAAGAATTTCTGCGCAGAATTATAAAAATGTTGTTGGATCGAGGATTAAATAAAGGTGATTCCTTATGGCTCTATGACCTGAGCGAGAACATCGGCTATGGCCAGATTGGCACCGCTTGCGATACCCACGAATTTGCTATCGATTCGCTGCGCTATTGGTGGCAACACTATGGGCAAGACCGGTATGGCACAGCCGCCTCGCTATTGCTACTGGCTATTGCTACTGTGTGATGGCGGCGGCAGCAATCTAAGTACAATCCTATCGAGCTTTTCGTAGCTTTCCTGACACTTTTAATTGCACCCCCACCGTCCAGTATGGCCTAACCTTAGAGAGCTTAGGGATGTGCGTTTAAATAAAGTACTAGTCCATCCGGCCTTCGACTACGCTCAGGCCTCGGTTTCAGATTTGCATATTTGGTACTTTATTTATGAGCGACTCCCTTACCATCCACTAACGGCGAGGCTAAATACCGTATGACACTCATGAGAAAGTTAGAAAGAATGTTTGAAAGAACTATCTGGAGCTTCCGGTTTTTTGTCTTGCTGCCCGTCATCTTCGGCTTACTCAGTGCAGTCAGGTTCTTTGTGATTGGCACGCTAGATATCTGGGCCGGGTTCACCCTAAAGTTTGATCCAGCCGATCCAGAAGGCGAGACGACTAACCAGATTGTCTCTTACATTATTGGCGGGGTGGACTACTATCTCATTGGCATCGTCTTACTGATCTTTAGTTTTGGCATCTATGAGCTTTTCATCTCTAAAATTGACGCTAGATTCCAGGACGAAGTTAGTATTCTTCAAAGCGAGTCTTTAGAAGAGTTAAAAAGCAAGCTGGTACAGGTCATTGTGGTTGCACTTATTGTAAATCTGTTTAAGAAGGCGTTGAGCATAGATATAGCGCAGGTTAGCGACTTAGCTTATGTCTCGGTTGCTATTCTCTTAATTTCCGCAAGCAACTACCTGCTTCATCTACAGCATAAGGACACTGGTAAGCCCGATAACAAGGGGAGTGAATAGCGCGCTCGTCTACTATTCGGGCGATCGCTTCGAATACGCAATCGCATCGCTGATTTCACACCTCTTAAAGTGCAGGAAAAGCTAAAAGGTCGCTAAATCGTTAAAACTGAATTTGATCTTTAAAAATCACGCCTGAGCGTCCACAGACATCAGTGTAGAGCTATCAGCGGCAGAACTAGTCAGCCGTCGCGAAGCTATGGCGGCTAAGGGCAAAGCGGCTTGGAAACCAGCCCAACCTCGGCAGCGACGGGTAACAGCAGCACTCAAGGCTTATGCACTGCTTGCGACTAGCGCCGACCAAGGGGCAAGGCGCAACGTGGAAATGCTTGAGTAACGGCGATAGCATACTCTCTATTGTTGTCAGCATCGTCTAGAATCGCTTTGCTAGAGAACGGTCTTATAGCAACAGTCGGACAAAGAAAGGAGAGTTTCAGGCAAAGAAAGCTACTTAGGATCGAGGATTAAATAACTTAACCGTTTTAGCCAGCCACCCTATTCCTACGAAAGGCTACGCCAACGACTACGCTCAGGGTTTGGTGCTCGGCATTTTCGGTGGCTGAGCGCAGTCGTTCGCAAAGCGTCGCCATCGGCGTTAGCCAAAACCAATCGGCATATAGAAAGGACACGATATAGCGAGCTGAGCAAGCGTACTGACCGGTATTGCCAACCTAGAATCGATCAGCAGACGCTGAGGCAGTTCATCGAGTGCGTAGCCTCTTCTACGAAGAATCGCTGGCTTTTCATCCGCTGATTTAGACGTTGCAGAGGGATATTAGCGTAATATCTAGTGTTAATCTCCTTAAGGATTTCACTGCTGTGAAAAAAATCCTGATTCTGACTGCAAATCCCAAAGATAGCGACAAACTGCGCCTGGACGAAGAGGTGCGAGAAATCCAGGAGGGCTTACAGTGATCGCGCAGTCGTGACCAGTTTGAAATTATCTCTAAGTGGGCGGTGCGCCCGGACGATTTGCGGCGGGCGCTATTAGACCACGAGCCCCATATTGTGCATTTTTCGGGTCATGGGGCTGGGACGAAAGGGCTGGTATTGGAAAACAATGCTGGCCAGATGCAGCTGGTGAGTGCGCCGTCTTTAGCAAGGCTGTTTAAGCTGTTTTGCGAAAAGGTGGAGTGTGTGCTGCTCAATGCCTGCTATTCGGAGGTGCAGGCGGCGGCGATTCATCAGTATATTGACTGTGTGATTGGCATGAATCAGGCGATTGGCGATCGCGCGGCCATTGAGTTTGCGGTGGGCTTTTACGATGGGCTGGGGGCGGGGCGGGGCTATAGCGATGCGTTTGAGTTTGGGGTGTCAGCAATTGATCTGGAGGGGATACCAGAAACGGCGACGCCTCAGCTAAAGCAGCGGATGGGTTCTGATGGTTCTGATGTTCAGGCAACGGTCACTGCCTCGCCAGCGAAGGAGATGGCTCCCTCTGAACCGGCTCTATCGGTGAGTCCAGCTACCGGACAGGAAGCACCGCCAATTATCTCGCCAGTTACACAGCCACCGCAATCAGGCACGAGATCCCGCATTTTCATTAGCTATAAGCGAGGGGGAGAACCGGATGAACGAATTGCTCAGGAAGTTTACCAAGCGCTCAATATTGCCCACGATGTTTTCATCGATCAGACGATGCCGGTGGGCACGCCTTGGGCTGAGCACATTGAGCAGGCGCTGCGACAGTCAGACTTTTTGATTATCTTTTTGTCTGAGCAGTCGGTGCATAGTGAGATGGTGCTGGGCGAAGTTGAAACGGCTCATCGGCTGATGAAAACCTCGGGTCGCCCGGTGATTTTGCCGGTGCGGTTGAGTTACCGGGAGGCTTTTGTCTATCCGCTGAGTGCGTATTTGAATCCGATTAACTGGGCTTTTTGGGAAACGCCTGCTGACACGCCTCGGCTGCTGGATGAACTGCAACAGGCGATCGCAGGGGCTGGGCTTTCTATCGATTCAGACAGCGCCAAGCGCAAAATTACCCTTGTGCCAACTGATGCGTCGACTGATATACCGACTGACTCAGCACCTGCGCCTACGATTCCTCGTCCGCAGCCCTCTGCTCAGCCTATCGTTTTGGAGCCTGCTGAAGGCACGATGGATCCAGAGTCGCATTTGTATGTGAAGCGGGACTGTGATGCGATCGCCCAGGCCACCATCCAGCGCCAAGGGGTGACCCTGACGATTAAGGGGCCGCGCCAAATGGGCAAAAGCTCACTGCTGATGCAGGCGATTGATGCGGCGATGAAGGTGGGTAAGCAGGTGGCGTATTTGGACTTTCAGCTATTTGATCAAGACGTGCTGAGTGCTGCCGATACGTTTTATCCTCAGTTTTGCCGGAGTATGACGGAGCAGCTGAACCTGCCAGATCGGGTGGCGGAGTATTGGCAGGAGAGCAGCGGCAATATTCAGCGCTGTACTCGCTATATGCAAACCCATGTTTTAAAGGAAGTGGGCGGGCCTTTGGTGCTGGCGATGGA
>JBGTGK010000359.1:0-5352 GCA_041746795.1 Phormidesmis sp. | reverse complement strand
TACTCCCACTCAATCGTTCCAGGCGGCTTCGACGTAATATCGTACACGACCCGGTTCACGCCTTCCACTTCGTTAACCACTCGGTTAGAAATACTCTCTAGCAGCTCATAGGGAGCGCGTGACCAGTCGGCGGTCATGCCGTCTTCACTGCTAACCAGGCGCAGTACGATTGGGTAGGCATAGGTGCGCTGATCGCCCATGACGCCGACGCTGCGAACCGGCAGGAGAACGCCGAAGGCCTGCCAGAAATCGTGGTAGCGATCGCTCCGCCGAATTTCCTGACGAATAATATAGTCAGCCTCCCGTAGAATATGCAGCCGCTCGGGCGTCACCTCTCCCAAAATTCGGATAGCTAAACCAGGCCCAGGGAAGGGATGACGGCGCACGATATCCTCAGGCAAATTAACCGCCTGCCCAACTTTTCGCACTTCGTCTTTAAACAGCTTTCGCAGCGGCTCAATCAGCTTGAACTGAAGGTCTTTCGGCAGACCGCCCACGTTGTGATGGCTCTTAATTTTGACCGCAACTCGCTCTCCCGTCTGCGGATCGACGTTGGTATCAGCCGATTCGATTACGTCGGGGTAAAGGGTGCCCTGTGCCAGGTAGTCAAAGGGGCCAAGCCGAGCGGACTCTTCCTCAAATACCCGAATGAACTCATGGCCGATAATCTTACGCTTTTCTTCAGGGTCAGTGACGCCCTTCATTTTGGCTAGGAAGCGATCGGCTGCATCAATGTATTCCACTTTAATGTGAAACTGACTCTTGAAAATTTCGACCAGGCGCTCGGGCTCGCGTTTGCGCATGAAGCCCTGATCGATAAACATGCAGGTAAGCTGATCGCCAATGGCCTGATGCAGTAAAAAAGCCAGCGTAGAAGAATCAACGCCGCCTGAAAGCGCTAGCAGGACTCTTTCTTTGCCGACCTTGGCGCGGACTTCGCGAATGGCTTCTTCAACGAAGGCTTCAGTTGTCCAGGTAGGCTCGCACTTACAAACCTCGTACACAAAGTTGCGAATCAGGGCGCTGCCGCTTTGAGAATGGACGACTTCTGGGTGAAACTGGACGCCGTAGAAGTTTTTGGTGGGATGCGCGATCGCAGCCTGCGGCGTATTTTCCGTATGGGCTAACACTTCAAACCCTTGTGGCAATTGTGTCACCGAATCACCATGACTCATCCACATCGTTGAAGCATTTTCGACGTCAGCGAGTAAACCGACCGGCTCGTCCACCAAAAGCGCCGCCTTGCCATACTCACCGCGCTCGGCCTGTTCTACCTGTCCGCCGAGCTGCTGCACCATCAGCTGCATCCCGTAGCATACGCCCAGCACTGGAATGCCTAAGTCCCAAATGGCGGGATCGCAAACGGGTGCGCCTTCGGCATAGACAGACTTTGGCCCACCCGAAAGGATGATCCCCTTGGGATTGAGCTGGC
Organism: Phormidesmis sp.; assembly: GCA_041746795.1. Classification (GTDB taxonomy): domain Bacteria; phylum Cyanobacteriota; class Cyanobacteriia; order Phormidesmidales; family Phormidesmidaceae; genus Phormidesmis. The sequence continues at coordinate 3,920 of JBGTGK010000359.1, read as the reverse complement.
GTAGCTCCTCTGCTGTTGTGCGATAGGAGAGCACTTCTGAGTAAACCTCAGTTTCGCGAATGCGGCGAGCAATGAGTTCAGAATACTGGGAGCCAAAGTCCAAAATAGCGAGCATTTGGCGACCGAGCGAAGCGGCAGCGATCGCGGCTTCTGAGGTCGGCAGTGGGGTGGGTGAAGTCTGGGCGGGTGAAGTTTGGGTTGGAGAAGCCACGATCAATCCTTAGGGTTCGAGTTTGCAAGCGTATGCATAGGTGATTACATTGAGACCGAGATAGTGACGTTGGAAAAAAGTATTTTAGTGAAAGAATATTAGCTGATTTTTAGGGGAGGAAATTGGAAAAAACTAGGCAGGATTGTTCTGGCTTTTATATAGAGTCTATTTGTCTTTAGTACTACGGTTCTTTTTCTTAGCCTTCTTTAATCTATAAACTGCTCTATAAACGCCAAGTCATTCTCAAATACTGAATTGACTTCTCTTGCTTGGTTTCTCTAATTCATTTTAAATAGAGTAGCAAACCTACGGCAGCATTTTTTTACCCAATTTACTCTTCACAATGATTTGGCGCTGCCGGTCGAACAATACGCTGCCGACCTGCACGGGCGGGCCACCGTGGGTTTGAATGTAGGCGCGCGATCGCCGATCAATTCGCTCAGCCACGGTTTCATACACCTGAGCCACCCAATTACCCTGACTTTCATGATCCAACTTTCTCAAGATCTCTAAAGCCGCTTCCACTGTAGGGCTTGCCAAAACCTGCTGCGTAACGGCGGTCTCTAACCCAGCTTCCACACAGCAGGCAGCCATTATTTCCTGCCGAGCATCGGCGATGTGATGATGCGTATGAAAAATCCCGCCTGCTAGCTTGATCAGCTTGCCGTGATAGCCAAACAGCAAAATTGAGCGAACGCCGAGCAGCCCCGCTTCGACCAGCAAAGGCCCCATCCAGTTAGCCGTTTTCAACCGCCTGTCGGGCTCAATGCCCTGCTTCAGCGCCAGATCTAGGCCATTTTCTCCCAGGCAAAACACCAAATCATCGTAGCGACTGGCTTTTTGGCGTAGCGTTTGCCGGTAGGTTTCTAACTGACCTGGCGCACTCAAGGGCTGAGCAATGCCACTTGTGCCCAGCAACGAAAGACCGTCTACTACGCCAAAGGCAGCATTTGACGTGCGCAGAGCAAGCTGCCGCCCTGCTGGCAAAATAATCGTCACTTTTACTTTTTGATTGGCCTTCAGCTCACGAGCCAAGTTTGTTTGCAGGAGCTGACGCGCATAGGCATAAATCGCCGACCTTTGTGAGTGACGTCCGATTCCTTCTCCTCCTTCAAGCAAAATGGGTTCGAGCTGTTCGGGATCAGCCCAGCTCACCACCGACCAAATGGGCATATGGCGGGTGAGATCGAGGTTATCACCGGGGTCGCTGCGGGTGATAGCAAGCGCAGAATTTTCGCTTAACTGCGCAGACTGTTCAATGGGGATGTCGGCGGTTTCGGCGGGATTGAGCAAATCTAGCGTGACGGCTTTGGGTGTAGCCGTGTGGCTTGGTGGGTTATTAAGCTGGCGGAGGGCGGCGATCGCGCCCGCGCAGGCAAACACCGGCAAAGTATAGCCGCTCCTGGGCTCACTACCTCTGAGCTCACTCAAAGATTCGGCCAAAAAATCAGCAGATGGCTGGCTCACAGACAATTCATCCGTACGGTAAGTATCACAATCGTGTCATTTATCGGTCGATAGTGGAGTATGGAAGGTAAGCACTCTATCGTCCCTTTTGCCCCCTTTTGCCCTATGACTGCCTCGCATAGCTCCGCTCATATCGAAGCAAAGGCCAACGCAGAGGCGATCACAGAGGCCAAAGCCCCCAATCGGATCGACTATCTGCGCATTAGCTTAATCGATCGCTGCAATTTTCAGTGCGTGTACTGTATGCCAGAAGGAGCCGATCTTCAGTACGCCTTAAAAGAGCACTGGCTGAGCCACGATGAAATTTTGCAGCTGCTCACAGAGGTTTTTATTCCACTGGGGTTTACCCGGTTTCGGCTGACGGGCGGCGAGCCTCTGCTGCGGCCTGGAATTGTGGAACTGGTGGAGGCGATCGCCCACCTCAAACAAACTCAAGATCTCGCCATCACCACCAACGGGTTTTTACTAGAGAAGCTAGCTCAGCCGCTCTATAACGCTGGGTTACGCCGTATTAATATCAGCTTGGACTCGCTAAACGCCGAGACCTTTCAAAAAATTATCGGCGGCAAAGGAAAATCTCGCTGGCAAGACGTTTGGCAAGGCATTCAGGCGGCTCATCGAATCGGATTTTCGCCGCTCAAGCTCAACGTCGTCGTCATTCCCGGCATTAACGACAGCGAAGTTTTAGATCTCGCTGCTCTGACGCTGGATCAAGACTGGCACGTACGGTTCATCGAGTTCATGCCCATCGGAAACGATACCCTTTTTGGCAGCAAAGGGTGGATAGACAGTGAAGCGATTCGTGCCCAGATTGCCCAACGCTGGGGATTGGAAGATGGCAGCGTAACGGGCAACGGCCCTGCCGATGTCTTTCAAATTCCGGGCGCAAAAGGAACACTAGGCTTTATTAGCCAGATGTCAGAGTGCTTTTGTGACCGATGCAACCGCATGCGCCTTTCTGCGGATGGCCTACTGCGCCCCTGCCTGCTCAACGAAACCGGGCAAATAGACTTGCGCACCAGCCTAAGATCCGGCGTTCCCATGACAGAATTACGCGCCCAAGTCGGTGCCTTAGTCAATCAAAAACCTGATATCAACTTCAAAATGCGCGAGTCGGGCGTCACTGGAGCCTACAGCCGCACTATGTCCCAGATTGGCGGCTGAATAAACCATCTTCACTATAATTAGGAACTTGATACTGTTACCCTTACCCACAATATTGAATAACATGGCCTACGCGAAGAGAGTCACAGTACGGTAGTGCATTGCTATAAGGTTAGTAGCCAAGTCTTTGAAGTCGAATTTGTGGATGCTGAGAAGGTATTAACGCTCAGCAAAACTGATATAAAACTAGATAGAAGTGTTGTTCAGACATAGATTATCCAGATTTTAAATTGTCTGCTAGAAAATGTTCTAGTCGAAGTTAGAAATTTTGTAGAGTTCCTAAGAGTAAACATTTCAGAAAAATAGGCTAATTTCTATTTCACACCAATAAAGAACCTTGGTATATAAGAAAAAATGGGACAGTAAAAACCAATACGGATTGGCAAAGCGTAGGTATCGGAATAGTAGCAATTGCTATATTCGGTTTAGTCGTTTGGGCTCTATTTCACGAGATTGATTTCACGAGATTGATTTCACGAGATTGGTAGAGCACCTTGGCAATTCATCACAATACTGATTGCACTGTTAGGTGCGCTCATAACATTCGCCGGTAATCTATAAATTCAAATTCGCAATGAGCAGAAACCTAATAAAACTGCGATATATGAGAAATTAATTACGTTTTTCTTTAACACTATAATAATGGCTTCTAAGTTAGGTCGTGAGCCCAGGACAGATGAAGAGCTAACTAGAAAACTGGCAGATATTACACCTGAACTTATCTTGTGGGCATCTGACGACGTATTACCACTCCTTATCAAATTTCGGCGCGTATCCATAAATAACGAGAAGAATTCGTCAAGAACGCCTATTACATTGCTCGGTCAGATTCTCTTGGCAATCCGAAAGGACTTAGGTCATCAGAATAGGCAGATAGATCAAGCAACTATCTTAGGAACCTTCGTAAACGACATTGAAAACATTTCTACATGATAACCTTTCTGTGTTTGTACGCCTTTATTACCTTATGTAGATTATCCTTGGCTGTCCGCATCTCTATACAACAGACAACTATGCAAACAGAAGCCTCTTGATTAAATAACCAAGAGGCTTCTATCTTGAAAGAAAAATGCCGCTA
>JBGTGK010000358.1:0-16634 GCA_041746795.1 Phormidesmis sp. | reverse complement strand
GAGGAAAGTGTCTTTCTACGGGCTTTATCTTTACAACTTAGCTCAGGTTAGAATCTGGCCCTACAGTGCGGGAAATCAGGAAAACACTGTCGATATGCTCAATCGGTTGCGTAGAGAATTCCCCGACACACCGATTAAGTTAGTTTGGGATGGGGCGCCTTACCATCGGGCTCATTCGGTCACAGAGGCAGCTCATGATTTAGCGGTTACCCTAGCGCCACTACCCGCCTATAGTCCCGATTTTATGCCCGTTGAGCATCTGTGGCATTGGCTACGCGAGGATGTTACCTATCACACCTGCTATAACAAGGAAGCCCACTTGATTGCTCAAGTTGAGCGTTTTCAAAGTCAAATTAATGATGACCCGATTGCTCTAAGTAATCGCCTCTGGGTGACTACCCACCTCAAGCCCGAGGTGGAAGAACTACGGGTCTCAACCTAGACGGGGTTTATACGATCTCGAACGCAACCCCGTAGGTTTGCAAAAGGTCGCAGGTGGTATGGTCTACCACGTTGGTGTCACTGAGTTCTAAGTTGTAAAAGTTCACCGTATCGTGATCGAAATAAGGGCCTGCGTGCCAGGTGCCGGTTTCTAGCTTGACAAAGCAGCTGCCCGGAATTTTGAACACCTTAATATCTTCTAGCTTAGGCACGGGGCTCTCCTTAGGCGGCGCGACGCCCAAAAACCATTCCCGGCCATCTAGCGATCCCAAACACTGAGTGCAGGCTTCATGCCGGGTAATGTGATGGAACCTTCGTCCGCGATGGGGCAGCTGCATAATGTAAAAGCGCGGAGTGCCATTGTGTAGCTGTAGCTGAGCGTCTTGAGCGTTAAAGGGAACGTCGTCGGGCTGTGGCTCAATCACTTGCCCAAATTGTTTGAAGGCTTCAGCAGTAATCGGGACGGACTGGATAGGTTTAGCCGTAGCCAAAGGGGTTTCTAAGGAAGTCATTGTAGGGGGCTCCAAAGGTTAGCAGATGATGTAGACAACGGTGGAGCTATACAGCAACGGCACAGCTGCCTGTTCACATACCTGTTCACAAAATAGTCACAAATTTGTAAGCATCGTGAGAAATCCTATTTGCAGGTGCGCTGTATCATTCTAAAGAAAGCAAAAGCGATTGACTTCAAGTTCGCTTTTTCGCCCACCTTCCATTCCCAAGCGATTCTCATGGATGACAAACTAATGCTGATGATTCCGGGGCCAACGCCGGTTCCCGAAAAAGTACTGCTGGCGATGGCTAAGCATCCCATTGGGCATCGCAGCGGCGAATTCAGTCAGATTATTGCTGAGACCAATGAAAATTTGAAGTGGCTTTTTCAGACTCAAAACACCGTGATGGCGCTGTGCGCTAGCGGTACCGGTACGATTGAAGCGGCGATTATTAACTTTTTGAGTGCGGGCGATCGCGTCATTGTCGGCGTCAACGGCAAGTTTGGTGAGCGCTGGGCTGTGATCGCCAAAGCCTACGGATTGGACGTGCAGATTGTTAGCGCCGAATGGGGCGCAGCCATAGACCCTGACAACATCGCCAAGGCGCTAAAGGCTGACCCAACCGTAAAGGCCGTCGTCATCACCCACAGCGAAACCTCCACCGGCGTGCTCAACGACTTAGAAGCCATTAACAAAGTTGTTAAAGCCAACAGCGACGCGCTGATCATCGTTGATGCAGTCACCAGCCTGGGCTCCTACAACATTCCAGTCGATGCGTGGGGTATAGACGTGATTGGCTCTGGCTCGCAAAAAGGCTTTATGCTGCCGCCGGGTATGGGCTTTATTACCGCCAGCGACAAGGCCTGGGCCGCTTACGAAACAGCCACGCTGCCAAAGTTTTATTTAGACTTGGGCAAGTATCGCAAAGCTGCCGGTAAAAAAAGCACGCCCTTCACGCCCCCAGTCAATTTGTACTTTGGCATGAAAGTTGCCCTGGAGATGATGAAGGCTGAAGGCCTAGAGAGCATTTTTGCGCGCCACACTCGCCACAAAGAAGCCACTCGCGCTGCGATGAAGGCGCTTGGCTTGCCGCTATTTGCGCCCGATACTCACGCCAGCCCGGCAGTGACTTCGGTGGTACCTGAAGGCGTAGACGCTGAGAAAATTCGCTCGGTGATGAAGCAGCGCTTCGATATTGCCTTAGCGGGCGGCCAGGATCATATGAGTGGCAAGATGTTTCGGATAGGGCACTTGGGCTTTGTGAGCGATCGCGATATCCTCTGCGCCATCAGCGCCCTAGAAGCCACCCTACAAGAGCTAGGCCACAAAACGCCAGACAGCGGCGTAATTGCGGCGAGCGAAAGGCTTCAAAAGGGATAGCTTTTTTGCAAAACCACCTTATATTGAAGCGGTGGAGGTCATAAAAATAAGGCTTCACCGCTTTCGTGCTTTTACACCAAACTTATTTAGTGCCGTATGAATTCGCTAGATTCCACGCGCCGTTTTTCTGACCGAGTAGAAAACTACGTGCGCTATCGACCCACCTATCCTGAGGGCGTTTTAGAAGTTCTTCGGCAGGAGACGGGGCTAAAAGATTCTGACGTGATCGCAGACATCGGATCTGGAACGGGCATTTCCGCCGAGCACTTTCTGCATAATGGCAACGAAGTCTTTGGCGTAGAGCCTAACTTGGAGATGCGCCGAGCAGCAGAATCGCAGCTACAGCAGTATGCAAAGTTTCACAGCGTTGTCGGTACCGCCGAAGCAACAACCCTACCAAATGGTTCGGTAGACTATATTGTAGCCGCTCAAGCTTTTCACTGGTTTGACCAGGCAAAAGCTAAGCAAGAATTTATGCGAAGTCTGCGGTCTGATGGCTGGGTTGTGTTGATTTGGAATTCTAGACGGACGGGTTCAACGGCATTTTCAAGGGAGTATGAGGCGCTGCTTCAGCAGTATGGGACTGACTACCGAGAGATTCGTCACAACAATATTAAGCCGGGAGATTTGGAGGCGTTTTTTGGGGGAAGTGTTGAGGTGCGATCGCAATACAATGAACAGATTTTCGATTTTGAAGGGCTTAAAGGGCGATTGCTCTCTTCTTCCTATGTGCCTAATACAGCACATCCCAATTTTCAGCCAATATTACGGTCGCTGCAACGCATCTTCGAGCAGTATCAGGAGAACGATAGAGTCCGATTTGAGTACGATACGAAAGTCTATTTTGGTCACTTAGCTAGGCGTTCTCGATGCGCATCCTAACGTTAAAGGTCAATTTTATCCAATCAAGAGCGCATGAGAACAGGGCAAACGCATACTCCCCTATTTTCTCAATAAGAGCTATCAAAGCAGCCCTTATTGAGAAAATAGGGCTGCTTTTTGACCTTTAAAACGCTGGAAGCCTTATTCCTTCGTTAGCACGAATTTAGTATGCGTTTGCCCTGCGCATGAGAATTCAGTAGGCTGCAAGAGATTCCTTCACATGGCCTAAGCGATGACGCTTGCTAAAGACTTTCGCTTTCTGCGGTGATTGCCGGGTTTATTACGGTGCTGGTTGGCTTTACTAGCGCGGGCGTGATTGTGTTTCAAGCGGCGCAGGCGTTAGGAGCCTCTTCCGCTGAGATTGGTTCGTGGATGTGGGCGTTGGGTCTGGGCATGGGGCTCACCAGCGCAGTTTTATCCTGGCGCTACAAAATGCCAATTGCGCTGCCTTTGTTCATTGTGACAATGGCCTCTCAAAATGTACCGGGCGTTGCCTACAATCAGGGCGTTTGGCTACGACACGCTGATCTCTCCTTTAATTGACTGGACGGGCGTAGCAACTTTGTTGCTGGCTCCTTTTGGAGCGTTTGCGATTAACCTGGCGGCGATTACGGCGGCAATTTCGATGGGACGAGAAGCGCATGAAGACCCGGATAGGCGGTATGTGGCCGCGATCGCAGTCGGCATCTTTTACATCTTGATCGGCATTTTTGGTGCAACTGTCGGCTCTTTGTTTGCGGCGCTGCCAGAGGAGTTGATTTTAGCGATCGCAGGCCTCGCCCTCCTTGGCACCATCGGCAAAGGCCTCGCCGTCGCCCTTGCAGACGAAAAAGACAGAGAAGCTGCCCTTATCACCTTTCTTGTCACTGCATCAGGCATGGCCCTATTCGGCATCGGCTCAGCCTTTTGGGGACTAGCGGCGGGTGGGCTAGCGACTGCCATCGCAAGGTCAAGTATCGTCAGTCGCCTGTCTTAACCGCTACCGGTAGATGAGGCCATGCAGGTTTGTGAACGCAGATGATTGCGTTCATCGTAGCTTACAACAGAGGTGAAGCGACTACACGATCTGATCGGTCACAAACTGGAGCAGCCGTCGTAGGGGCACGTCGATTTCGTCAGCACCGTGGGTGATTTTGTAGCCGATGTCGTGAATGGCTCTAGAGAGCAGATAGTCTTTTAGCAATACTCGAAGCTCCTGCTGCGTTTTGGGCAAAAAGTTACCGGTGCTGGCCGTTTTAAGATACGCCGAGAGGAAGGCGGCGCTGACCCACTGCTCCCAAAACTGCGCCCACTGCTCAATGTGATCGGCCTGATCAGGGCGAATGACACCGCTTTCTAGCTCGGTTCTAAAACCGTAGGTGGTTGCATAGTGAAGGGATTGGAGCATGTAGGCTACGTCTTGGAGAGGCGATCGCTTAATTCGCCGCTCGCTAACGGTGCGATTGTCTTCTCCTTCAAAGTCAATCAAAATGAAGTCTTTACCGGTGTAGAGCGTTTGGCCCAGGTGATAATCGCCGTGGTAGCGAGTGCGAGCGGCGGTGATTTTACACTCCAGCATTTGGCTAAACCGCTCCAGGTAAATCTCCTGATAGTTAAAAACGCTGCTGGCCAAATCTCTGAGATCCCCCTTAAGTACCCCATCGGGATTGTTCAATTCATCTTTGATGCGGCGAAATACCTGGCCGGTCAAATTGCGATTGAACTGATAGATAGAGCGCTGATAGAAGCCGCTGAAGGGTTCTGGCGCAAAGGCTGGATCAGTTGGATCGGCAGCTAAGGCCATATGGAACTCTGCGGTTCGCTGGCCCAGTAGCTGCATGTTTGATAGGTAAGGGCCAATTAAATGAGCAGCCAATCGCTTTTCTTCGGTATCTTCATCAAAGACGGCTTGCAGCGTGACTAAAGGCTCTAATGCAGGCGGAGTTTCCGACATTTCTGAGAACTCAACGGCGACCTGATCGAAGTAGCTGCGAATGTTATCGAGCGTATATTTCCAGGTGCTTTGAGCCTCTGGCAGGTATTCTTGTAAAACGCCGATTGTGGCGTTTCCTTTTTGACTGCGCTGATCGCCACGCTGATAGTTGAGGTAGCCAACGACCGCATTGAAGTTGTTAAACTGCTGATGCTTGCTCAAAAAGCTGCGGATCTCTAAGTCTGGATTGACGCCTGGCTCTAGCTTGCGGAAGAACTTTAAGATCAGGCTATTGCCGTCGCTGTCGTAAACCACTGAACTGTTGTTGTAATCGCCTGCCAGCGGCGTGGCCTGCATAGGCAGGTGGGTGACGCGATCGCCCAGCAATAGCTTAGCTTGCAGCTTACCGGCTGAGCCCTCGTAAGTACCGCTTTGCACGATGGTTTCTAGAATGGTGCTAAGGAAGTCTGGATCGGCGATCGCATCATAAAGCACCCCTTCTTCTGCCGCATCAGACAGCTCCATTTTCGCGATCAGCATCAGAGAATTCTCACTGACTAGCTCAAACGCTTCTTCGCCAGTCGCATAGCTTACTAGCAGCGTATAAGTGACCGGATCGCCCTGCCGGTAATCTACCCGCAGGTTGAGCAAGCGAGTATCACTATCGGGAATTACCAGGCACTCGGTCAGCTCGGTCGAACGAATTCTATCGGCTTTCCCCTTCAACCAGCTGCGACGGGTTAAGTAGCTCGTGAGCACTTTCTCCAGCTTTTCTTGCTGCGAGCCAGCGAAAATAGTTTCCCAGCGCTTAAGCTTGACTGTGGGCACCTGTGAGGGCGACAGAGAAGGCACCGAGCTAGGCTTGAGGACAAACCAGTAAAACGCATAGGGCCCCAAGCTGAGGAAGTAGCTGCCGTCTTCATCGACCGCTGGAAAGTCGGTGCGGCCAAAAATTTCTGAAGGCACCCGCCCCTTGAACGAAGACAGGTTGAGCTGCACGCCCTGGACGAATCGCGACAGGTTGGCCACTACCAAAATTTCCTCGTCCTCGTAGGTGCGCGTAAAAGCTAGCACCTTGCGGTTGTCTAAGCTGAGCAGGTGAAAGTCTCCCCAGCCAAAGGCCTGATAGCGTTTGCGAGTAGCAATCAGGCGCTTTGTCCAGTTTAGCAGCGAGTTGGGAGCCGCACGCTGGGCCTCTACGTTGATGGTGGTGTAGTGATATTCCGAATCCACGATCAGCGGCAGATACATTTTGTGCGGGTTGGCATGGCTAAAGCCCGCGTTGCGGTCTGGGCTCCACTGCATGGGCGTGCGGACGCCGTTGCGATCGCCCAAATACACATTGTCTCCCATGCCAATTTCATCGCCGTAATACAGCACAGGCGTCCCTGGCAGCGACAGCAGCAGTCCGTTGAGCAGCTCAATTTGCCTGCGGTCATTCTCCAGCAGCGGCACCAGCCGCCTGCGAATACCCAGATTAATCCGCATCTCCTGATCTTGCGCGTACACCCGGTACATATAGTCTCGATCTTCGTCAGTCACCATTTCCAGCGTCAGCTCATCGTGGTTGCGCAAAAACAGGCCCCACTGGCAGTTCTCCGGAATTTCTGGCGTCTGCTGTAAAATATCAATAATTGGAAAGTTGTCCTCCATCCGCAGCGACATAAACAGGCGCGGCATCAGCGGAAAGTGGAAGTTCATATGGCACTCGTCGCCATCGCCATAGTAAGCCGCTGCATCTTCAGGCCACTGGTTTGCCTCTGCTAGCAGCATCCGCCCCTCGTAGCGATCATCCACGTACATACGCATCTTTTTCAAGAATTCATGCGTTTCTGGCAGGTTTTCGCAGCTAGTGTCTTCGCGTTCGTACAGGTAGGGCACCGCGTCCATCCGCAGGCCGTCTACGCCCATCTCCAGCCAAAAGTCGAGCACATCAAACACGGCCTGCTGCACGGCCAAATTGTCGTAGTTAAGATCCGGCTGATGGCCATAGAAGCGATGCCAGTAATAGGCTTTGGCCACCGGATCCCAAGACCAGTTGGAGGTTTCAAAGTCCTGGAAAATAATCCGGGTGCCCTCATACTTATCGGTGCTGTCGCTCCACACGTAAAAATCGCGTTCGGAGCTGCCTGCCGGAGCCATGCGAGCCCGCTGAAACCAGGGATGCTGATCGGAGGTGTGGTTTACGATCAGCTCAATAATGACGCGGATATCGCGCTGGTGGGCAGCGGTTAAGAAGTCCTTGAAGTCCTCAATGGTGCCATAGATAGGATTGACCGACTTGTAGTCAGAAATGTCGTAGCCATCATCTCGTAAGGGCGATGGAAAGAAGGGTAGCACCCATAGCGCGCTTACCCCTAGCTCTTGCAGATAGTCCAGCTTTGCGGTGAGTCCTTGGAAGTCGCCGATGCCGTCGCCATTGCTATCGGCGAAGGCCCGTACCGGCACCTCGTAGATCACGGCGTTTTTGAACCAGAGCGGGCTGTTATCTAGAGCCATAAAGAGTAGGGGTAAGTTGCTACAGATGCTATTTAAGCGCAATCTTGCCAGCTTATGGCAAACTTGACATCAGTTTGTCTTACAAAAGGCTGACAAACTGATGTCATATAGCACCCTCAGCTTTTGGGGAGGTGAAGTATTACACCATCACAAAGCTATCAGCACACGAAGCCATCAGTACCTGACGCTGTAGCATCTACCCCGATCAGCATCGCTAGCACTTCGTTCCCTACCTCAATTGCGTTGCCGCTAAAGCTGTCCCCTGTGAGCGTATCGTTATCGCGCCCGCCGCGCAGTAGATCATCGCCGCTTCAAAAGAACAGCATTCGGACAGAGATTCCTAGCGTGGTAAGCCCAAACACACGTTTTAGCAGGGTAGGAGGTAGGGTGATCGCGAACTTTGCCCCCAACCAACCGCCCAAAACAAAGCCCAGACAAATCAGCGCTGCCGCCTTGATATCCACATAGCCGCGCTGATAGTAAGTCCAAACGCCCAAAAAACCAATCGGCGGCACCAACAGCGCTAGGGTTGTTCCCTGCGCCTCAAGCTGAGAATATCCTAATGGGTAAATCAGCGCAGGCACTAGCACCACGCCTCCGCCAATGCCAATCAGCCCGCTGATGACGCCAACTATTAATCCCAAAGCTAAGAGCAGTAAAATTTCCATCTCTTGTTTATTCCTCTCTATCTTCGCAGAGCCGTCTAGCATAAATACCCTATTCCAAGCCTTAGCCTAGCAGAAAACAAGAGGCGATATGTTACCGCTATTGGCCGCGCATGCCTGGCCGATCTTCAAGATCGAACAATCCGATTTTGGCACTGCCTGGATCGATGCCAAACAGGATATCTGTGCTTTCCTTAACGACCTGTTCTACGAGCGATCGCGCGCGCGCTTCCAGCACTCGAACAAAGTCAAGATACAGCAGCACCATAACCTTTTTACCGCGCGTGATGTTCTCAATATCTAAATTTGCCATAGTCGAATTAGGAATAATCACCAGCGTACTTTTTGCCGCCAATGCCAAAGCCTGCAATTAATCCCACTAGGCTGACGCCCTGGTTTTGAGCAAAGGCAACAACAGCTACAATCCCAATGACTACGTTCATCAGCGTCTCGACAACTAGCAGCATTTCATCAACTTCTAAGTTGAAACGGCGCACTAAGTCGATGCCATAAACTCGCACGAACTGGCGAAATAACCGCGATGCTAGCCAGGCTAGGCTAATCACCGTTGCTAGCGTGACAAAGAAGCTAAGAAATCCATAGATGCCCTGATACTCCTGAAGCAGGCTCAGGCTAAGTAGAATCAAAAATTGAGCGAAACAGAGCTGGAACCAGGCGAAAGGCTACAGCCGTTACCACGACAGTCAGCAGGATCACGCCGCCAAGCTCCAATTCCGCCTCACCACAGCCGCTCAACGCCATCTAAAACATACCCATACTCATCAGCGCAGCCTATTTCCCCATCCTCTGCTCTAACTTCCCGCCACTGTGGGCCATTGACATCAAATAGGTACTGCTGGAGACTCAAAGAGACCTGTTTCAACCACAACGAAGTCCTCAGATGAGCTAGGTGATTAGCAAAAATCTATAGGAAAATAGGAAAAGTCGCTTCGCGTTGCGAACTTGCAATGCCGTAGATCACTGTGGATCACTGGATCACTGTTGCTTTACCCTTTGTTGCCTGCCTCTACTTGCATACAAATTTGAGGTTTAAAGAATACGAGAGGCTAGGGGCTTAAGCCACTTCCATCCAGTCAAAAATTCTTTCGAGCTGCTGTAATGTAAGCACGCCCTGCTGCCACAGCACTATGGGCAAGGGGCCAAGATCTTCACGGCACTGCTGAAGCGCCAGCTTGATAGACGTGGGTGGAATTGAAAGCTCATCTTGCAAAAAGCGGATGAGTTTGGTGTAGTCGCTAGACATGGCGGTAAATGTTGGGAAAAATAAATAATTAAATGGCTATGACTTAAAAAGAGGAGCACCGTTTTTACAAAAGTTGCGGCTAGGCGCTTGTGGCGTAAAAACGGATGTATAACCTACGCGTAAGCACACAGAGTGTAACTCTGTCTTTAGCCATATTTAACTACTTTTATAGGTGACACTTGTCGCATTGTCTTGTCGCCTTGTTTGAAGAAACCCTGTTGAAGAAGCACTACTCTGAAGGGCGGTCAAACATACCCAATTGGTCTGACTTTTAACAAGCTCAGTTAGTAAGCCCAGTTTTTAACTTCAGCAACAGAGGAAGTAAAGGCGACAATTGAGATTGGCGATTAAGTTCAGTGATTGTACGGTAGATTCGTAAAAATGTATTTTCTTTTACCGCTTTGCTTAACTTTTCTTACAAAAGAGATGCAAAAAAGCTTATGGTGATGCTGTAACCGCGACTGTATCACCTGACTGAAGGCCGATTTCAGCCGTACGGCCACCGCGTAACTCTAGCACCTGATCGACAAGCTGGTTGTTGTCCGGGCCATAGGTGGGGCAGGGTTCGGTGCGGCAAGGGGGGGCTTGGGTGATCGCCACCACAACCCCACGACGCAAAAACACCATATCCAAAGGTACCGGCACATCCTTCATCCAAAAGCTCGCGCGCCGAGGCGACGAAAACGGAAATAGCATGCCCCGGTCATCGGGCAGCTCAGAACGGAACATTAGCCCCAATGACTGCTGAGCCGAGGTTTTAGCAACCTCTAGCCAAAACGTTTTTCCCTGCGCCTCAGCGGTAGCCGTCACGGGTAACAGCTGCCCAGGGCCATTGAGGGTAATGTCTACTGGCGTAGCCGCAGGCTCAGCCGCCTCCGTAGCCGAATCAGCAGCAGCCGAATTATCAGCGGGTGGCGGCGGGCCGTCAGGCATAGAACAACTCATCAGCATCACGCCCAGCGCTGCCAGTAAAACAGTGCCGCCCGCCCATGAGCGAGCTGACCTAGAAGTCCATTGAAATAAGCGCATGTTTTCTATTCCACTATCAATTGCGTGTTAAGCCATCGGGCGTTGAATATACAGCCTCATTAGCTTTCACGCAATACGTAGCCAACGCTGCGCACTGTTTGAATTAGTCTCTTCTCATTTTCACCATCTATTTTGAGCCGTAGATAGCGAATATATACCTCAATAACGTTTGACTCACCAATAAAGTCATAGCCCCATACGCTCTCTAGGATTTGCTTGCGCGTGAGCACCTCGCGAGGGTGCTCCATTAGGTACTTCAGCAGCTCAAATTCTTTCATCGTCAGCTCGATGATGCGATTATTGCGAACGACCTGCCGCTGAGTTAAATCAAGGATCAAATCAGCAAATCGCAGCTGTTCTCCTTTGGCTATGTTGGGCTTAAGGTAAGCGTTGACGAGCCTGATAAATTCGTCGCTGCGGTAGGGCGCTAAAAAATAGTCGTCTGCGCCTGCCTCCAAGCAGGCTACGCGGTCGGCAAGCTTATCTTGAGACATCATCAGCAAAATGACGACGCGGTTTTGTTCGGTGCGGAGCTGACGGCACAGGTCTAAACCCGACTCGTCGCCGAGCCGCCGAGCGACCACAATTAGCGCAGGCATGTCGCTGTGAACCAAGTCCATAGCCGTCGATAGACTGTGCGCATTTAGAAGGGTATAGCCTGCTTCGTGCAGATCTACCCCCATTTCGACGGCTAAGCTTTCGTTGTTTTCAACGATTAGCACTTTAGATAAGCCGTTAGAAGATGACCCTACAGGCGGGCCAGAAGGAAATCCGGGTAGGGATGATCCAGTGGAATTAGAAGACACATTCATAGGTGCAGCGCTGATGAGCGGCTGAGGGGCTCTTGCGCTCAGGGTAGCTCTACTGAAGTCGGCTTGGCAATGTGGGGTAATCCCCAACCGAGCTTTTCACGCAGCACCCGAAAAAATTCCGGGGGCTTGAGTCGAACGAACTTGGCGGAATAGGGCGAACGGGTGAGGCAGACGCGATCGCTCGGCACCACATAGCAGCCCGCATTGCCATCTACCACCATCACCAGCGACTCAGGATTGGCCGAGGTTACGGTCACCGGCTCAGCATCGAGAAATACCAGCCCGCGAGAGGCCAGCGAATGAGGGCAAATAGGCATCAGCTGAAGCACGGGCACACCAGGGGCAATCACCGGGCCACCCGCAGAAAGCGAGTAGGCCGTAGAGCCCGTCGGCGTAGAGATAATAATGCCATCGGCGGCGATATCAACCGACGCATGATTGCCCACCTGCACTTCAAAATGGCACATGCTAGTGAGCGGCTGACGGTGCAGCACCAGTTCATTCATACACAGCGCCTCCCAGCTCAAACGGTCGTGGCTGTATAGCTGCACCAGCACCATCACACGTTCTTCTATTTGGTAGCGGCCTTCTACTAGCTGATCGAGCGCCTGCTCCAGCTGATTGAGATAAATTTCGGTTAAAAAGCCCATGTGACCCGTGTTGACAGCCAGCAAAGGGATGCCCTTTGGCGCAACCTGGCGAAAAGCAGATAGCACCGTGCCATCGCCGCCAAATACCACTGCAAACTCCATATCCTGGTCAAACCCAGGCGGTATCAGGCTCTCTACCGGAGTGTGACATACCGGCTTGCCCGGCTGCGAATAGCCCAAAATTCCAGTCGCCCCAGTCGCAAAGCAAACCTCGTAGCCTCGCGCCTCAAGCTGCTTGCACAGCAGCCCTGCTGCTTCCTTGGCAACTGGCTTGATGTCGTTGTAGATGACGCCAACTTTAGGCACAGTAATTTCTTGGGTAAGTTCCCCAAGGAGATTTGGCGAATACGTTATAGGCTACCGCCTTTGGCGATATCTTGAATAGAGGGGCAGCCCCAAATATTGATGGAATGTTAAATAGTACTATTTTGTAACAAGTCATTAAGAATCATCTTTCTTAATAAAATATTTCAGTGCTATCTAACCCTGGGGGTAGCTGCAATCGGGCTAGGCCGCTATGGTGGAAAAACATGTGGTGAAACAGCAGAGTTTCATCAGCAAGATCTTTAGAAGACAAGTTACAGGTGATAAGTCCGCGTGAGTTCTGACCAATACCTGCCTGCAACGACGGCCCATGTTCGCATTACCCATCAGTCTTGGCGCAGCGGCAAGATTGAGGGAGAGGTGAGTGCCAATGAGTTTGAGTGGCAGTTTCGCTGGCGATTTCGGCAGGGGGTGCTGACGGTGGAGCCTTCTTTGGGACGAGCGCTCATTCAAGAGCCGTTGGGCCGCTTTTTAGAGCAGTTTGACTATCAGCTAGAGCCTGGCGGCGACTATTCGTTTACGATTCGAGCGCAGCTGTGACTTCGGCTACCCCTCGCCAGATAGCCGCTTTAAATATCGTTCAATTAATAAAATGGCTACGATGTCATCGATTGGGCGAGGGATGCTGCGCAGGCTTTGGGGCATCAGCTTGCCAAGGCCTTTGGGTGGATACATTTGCCAGTAGCGATCGCGCGCCTCCAGCGAGCTATATCTCTCGTCTACCAAAATAACTCTAGGCGCGTTTGGCAATTCTTCTAGCCTTTGCTGCCAGTGCTTAGAGCCCGTTTGATCGCCCATCACGATATTAGAAACCGGATAGGTATCTCGCAGGGTTTGAATCGTATCGGTGACTTCACCGACAGAAACAACCTGGTGGTAGTGCAGGGAACGATCTAAGCCCACAATCGCCAGCCCACATTTGGCACTACCGGGGTCGATACCCAGCAGAGTAGGCCCCAAAAGACTCTTGAATGAGGGTGGCCGAGAAAAGTTGGAAGAAGACACACAAATAAGCGCACAGACAAGCGTACGTTAGCGAGGAGAAAGACGGTTCAAGAGGGCTACTCCTTCACAGTAACGCGAAACAATATTGAGACTTTTTTGCAAAAGGACGATCTTTGCGCCATTCTTTGTTAAGAATACGACTTACGAATGGCATTTTTGTTATTTTAAGATTGTCAGTACAACTGTACGCACTGCTCAGTGCGACGTCTGCGTGCATGTAAAAAGAGTCGAACTTTCAAATTTTAAGTCTTTCGGTGGAGCTACTGACGTCCCCCTATTGCAAGGGTTTACGGTAATTTCTGGGCCGAACGGCTCTGGCAAGTCGAACATCCTCGACTCGCTACTCTTTTGCCTGGGCCTCGCTAGCTCGCGCGGAATGCGGGCCGAGCGACTGCCTGATTTGGTCAACCAAAATCAGGCCAAGCGCCGCTCTACAGTCGAAACGATTGTCACCGCGACCTTTGACATCAGCGACGTAACCGACATGCTGATCACAGAAGAGGAGGAAGAGCGCTCTGAAAGTGACGACTTTGACGAATTCAAAGAAGTGCCAGAAGACAGCCTAGATGATGGTGAAGACAGCGGCGAGGGCTCTGAAGATGCTGGAGCAAGAGGGGTTAAGTTAGAAACTTTGCCTGAGTCTTCAGAGGCAGGTATAGCTGGTACAGAAATAGAAGTTTTGGCGCACAACGGCCAGAACGGAACTCATCAAAACGGCAACGGAGCGAATAATGGCCTTGTGCTGGCCGAGCAAGATGGGCACAGCCAGAACGGAGATGGAGCAGCGCCTTCAGCAGCAGTTGCAGAAACCACTTCTCAGGAATGGAAGGTCACCCGGCGGCTGAGAGTGACGGCTCAGGGCACTTACACCTCTAATTACTACATTAACGATGAGCCCTGTACGCTCAATCAGCTTCACGAGCAGCTACAGCGCTTTCGCATCTATCCCGAAGGCTACAACGTGGTGCTTCAGGGCGACGTTACCAGCATTATTTCAATGAACGCTCGCGAACGGCGGGTGATTATTGACGAGCTGGCTGGCGTGGCTTCTTTTGACCGTAAAATCGATCAGGCTAAGTCTAAGCTGGACGTGGTGAAGGATCGAGAAGAGCGCTTTCGCATTGTTGAAAATGAGCTGATCGTCCAGCTAGAGCGGCTGGATCAAGACCGCAGAAAGGCGGAAAAATATCAGCAAATCAAGGCTACCCTGCAAGAGAAACAGCAGTGGGAAGGGGTGATGCAATGGCGGCAGCAAAGGCAGCAGGCCGAAATGCTGACGAGTGAAATTGCCAAGGGTCATACCGAAGGTGAAGCGATTGAGCAAAAGATCGCGGCGCTGACGATGCAAATGGAAAAGACCGCTGAGGCGTTGGCTTTGCTCAACGCTCAGGTGAAGGCGTTGGGAGAAGAGGAATATTTGGCACTTCAGGCCAAGCTAGCTACGCAAGAGGCAGAGCTGCGGCAGCTGATACGGCAGGAGGAAGAGCTGAAAGGATCGGCGCGTGGCGTTGCGGCGCGGCTAGGCGAGATTCAGTCGGGGATTCAGAGTCAGGAGAGCGAACTGGGGGCGATCTCTCAACATTTGAGGATGCTGACGGAGGAAGACATTGCGCAGATTACGGCTGAGCGGAATCAGGCAACAGCTCAGCTAGAGGCCAAGCGGGAGGAGACTAATGCGATCGCCTCTCAATCCCAAGCCTGGGTACAGGAGCAAACGAACCTGCGCAAGCAGGTAGAAGCCCTGCTCAGCCAGCTAGAACCGCAGCGATCTGAACGGGTGCGGTTGCAGGAGCGAATGAGTCGGCTGGAAACGCAGCGGGTGGAGCAGCGGGAGGCTCTGGCGGTGCTGGAGGCGGAAAGGGCTATCTGCTACGCAGAGGCTTCGCCAACAACTGCGCTCAGCCCACCACTGGGAGAGCAGTCAGGAGAGCAGTCAGGAGAGCAGCAGACCATCGGAACGCCAGCGGCTAGCGCTGGGCAGGAGAAGATTCGGGCTTTGGCTCAGGTGGTTGCGGAGGTGGAGGCTCAGTTGCAGACGCAGACGCAAACTTTGAACCGGCTGCTGCAAGAGCAGCGGGAGAAGCAGCGGGATCTGGATAGGCTAGAGGCGCAGGAGCAGGCAACCAAGGAGTCACAGGGAACGCAGGCCACTGAGACGCTGAAGCGCAGCGGGCTCGAAGGGCTGTGTGGCATTGTCGCTGAGCTGGGGCAAGCAGACAAAAGGTTTCGGCTGGCGCTGGAGATTGCGGCGGGTGGGCGGATGGGCTTTATGGTCGTAGAAGATGACCGGGTGGCCTCGCGAGGGATTGACCTGCTGAAGCAGAAACGGGCGGGGCGGGCGACCTTTTTACCGCTGAATAAAATTCGGGTGCCAAACTTTAAGCCTGCTGATAAGTGGAATCGGCCTGATGGCTTTATTGACTATGCGGTGAATTTGATTGAGTGTGATCGCAAGTATGCCGATGTGTTTGCCTTTGTGTTTGGCAGCACGGTGGTGTTTGAGTCACTAGCAGAGGCGCGGCGCAACATGGGCCAGTACCGGATGGTGACGCTAGAAGGCGAAGTTTTGGAGTCTGGCGGGGCGATGACGGGCGGCAGCTTGCGCGATCGCGGACGGCTGCACTTTGGCACGGTGGCGGCAGGGGAGTCGCAGGAGGCTAAGGGACTGCGCGATCGCCTCCAGGAAATCACCGCCATCCTCAGCCGCTGTGAGCAAAAGGTCAATCAGCTGACGATGAAAGCCAAAGAGAAGGCTCAGGCATTAGTCGAAGCGCGTCAGAGCTATCGAGAAGAGGAACTCAAAGCCAATCAGGCCGCGACTCAGAGGCAAGCCTTAGAGCAGCGATTAGAGCAGGCCCAAGCGCAGCTAGCACGCGCTGACCGAGAACACATAGAGGCCGAGACTCGCTTACATGAACTTGAAGGGGTGCTGCCCGAACAGGAGCAGGCACTCGCGCAAAAGCGTCAGACGCTAGACGACTTAGAGAAGTCTCAGACTCACAGCGAGTGGCAGCAGGCTCAAGGCATCGTACGCACCTTAGAAACGCAGCTTAGCGAACAGCAAGAGCGCCTGCGGGCCGCTGAAAAACGGCAGCAGGATTTAGCCGCGCAGCAGCAGCGTTTGCAAGAAAAAGTGCAGCGGGATATTGAGCAAATTGAAGCGCTACGGCAGCAGCAGCAGCAGCAGATTAATCAGCAGTCGGCAATGGCTCAGCAGCAGCAGGGGTTGCAGGAGACGATTGCGCAGAGTAAGGGGGCGATCGCCCTGCTCGACGAC
>JBGTGK010000357.1:0-3772 GCA_041746795.1 Phormidesmis sp. | reverse complement strand
GCCAAAAGCGTTCTACCAATATCTGATTTTGATGAATCAGCACATATTCTTCCAGCTCTGGAATCGTTTTATAGTCTGCGAACTTATCGCCTCTATCGAAAGCTTCAGTCGAATCAGAAAGAACTTCTACAATCAGCTTAGGATGCTGAATAAAAACATCATTAGAAGGCCGATCCCTTTCGTCACAGGTGACTACCACATCGGGATAGTAGTATAAATCGCCTTCTAAAAACTGTACCTTCATGTCATTTGAATAATAGGTACAGTCTTCGTTATTTCTAAAATGATTAAATAGGAGCCCAGACAAATTACCCACAATAGTAATGTGCGCTTTCTTCGCGCCCGCCATCGCAAATACAAGCCCTTGTCTGTATTCATGCTTGATAGAACTCTCCTTTTCAAGCTGCAAATACTCTGCTGGCGTAAAGTATGGCCCTCTACTTTTGCTTGCAATCATCTTTGGACTCCAGAAGCTGGGTAAGTGTTGGCCTATTACGCAAAGATTTTGAATAGCCCCAAATCTCCATACTGTCTCCAACAAGTTTTACGCAACAAGATTCTAGGCTCCTCTATTACTCCGCTATCCCAGCAATTTCTGCAAGCGCATTCGCATACTGCTCCAAATCTCCTCGCAGCGCATCCAACTCGCCCCGCACAATCATTTCCTTATCCCAAGCCTTCTCATGCACCTGCGGGCTCGTTCCGTTTGGCTTTTTCTCTTCCCATTCCAACAGCAGCGGATGCCACTTCGCTAAAAAGGGGCGTAGACCATTATTGAGGACTGTGATCGCAATTCCCCCAACCGAATCATGCGAGGCTCCCACATTCGGCCCCGCCTTCCGTAAAATCTCTCGCGTAGAGCCAAACAAGCTATACAGCGAATTCATCGCCTCCCGCACCAGCCCTTCCTGCGGATGCAAACTCTGCACCGCCACCCGCGTCACTAGCTCCACATACAGCTCCCAAGCCGCATTGCGCTCAGTCGGATCAGCCTCCCAAGAAGCCGAACCAATGCCAAAAGGAAGGCTGACGGTCACTTGTTTGAGTACAGCAGGATTGTGTTTCGGCATAATATCAAGCAGATTGAGTCAGTTTGCCTCAATTATAGGGTGAACCGCTTACGAACTAGGGCTTTATAGCAAGCCGTGCTGCTGTCATTGCCGACCCTTGATGCCGACCGTTTTGGCCTTGCCTTTCTGGCCTATCTTTCTGGCCTGTCTTTCTGGGCCACGATCGCTAGTCGCACATCGCTAATTTTTGCTTCCTAATCTCGTCGGCTATACTTTTAATTCACACAATTTAGTCCGCACGGTAGGACTTTAGATGATGGCAAAGGCTTGGATGAAACGACTGCCTAAAGGGGTGGATGACGCGATCGCACCCCTCGGCACCACCCGACTGGTTTTTAGCGCGATCGCCCTCACAATTTTCTGCATCCTCTGTGCCATTACCTGGGCGCGCATCAGCTTCCCCTTTGAAACTGACCTGCTCGTATGGCTACAAGCTAACGTCACTGGCCTCTGGGGCAAGCTCCTTTCCCTGGCCTACTATGCAGGCGACACCGAATCTGCCGGGGTCATCACCGCTATCGTTCTGATTTATCTGCTGATCAAGCGATGGTGGCAAGAGGGGCTTTGGTTCGCCATTGCTACAGCGGGTGCGCTAGTGCTCGTGGGAGAAGTATTCAAACCCATATTTGGCAAGGAACGTCCATCCTTTGTTGACGATCCTTCCATTCACGGCGCAGCTTTTCCTAGCGGCCATGCCACCGGCAACACCATACTTTACTTTTTTATCGCCTATTTCCTCACTACCCAGCTGCCCCACCTGGGCCGCAGATTTCACTTACTCGTCGTAGGCTGGCTCATCTTGATGGGCTTTGGCAGCATGCGAGTAGGCGCTCACTGGCCTACCGACATTCTGGGCGGCTACTGCTTAGGCTTTCTGTGGCTCATGGTATGCATGGCCTTACTCAACGCCTCCGCCCACATCCCTATCGTCAAAAAGCTGCCACACGCAACCATCTCCCGTCGCTAGCTATTAATAACGACTTAACGACGATTACTCGACGACTTGGCGATTTGACTGGCTTGGCGATTTGACTACTCCGCAGTCGTCTCCGACTCAGCGCCATCAACCGGCTTATCGGTAGGTTCAGCCTCTTTTGCCTCAGCAGCCTCAGCCTCTTTTGCTTTAGCTGTCTCCCTATCCTTTTTTTCCTGATCGCGCTTGGTCTTTTTCTTTTGCTCAGCCTCGATCATGTCCTTCATCACCACCCGAGCCTGAGCCATTTTCTCCAAGTTGCCACGATAGAGATCCACATCCTTTTTCAGCAACTCGTTATTAAAGCCCAGCGTCTCTGCTAGCTCATCTAGCAGCGCATCGCGCTTCCCTTTGTCCTTAATCGCCTCCGCGTCAATCGCCTCCAGCACGTTATAAAGTCCAGTGGCAAACAGGCGGCTGTACTTGAACTTAGGATTGGTAATCACCTTACGCAGATTGCCTTTTAGCGCATCGCCGTCGCTGGTTTTAGCTTCCTCCAATATCGCTTTGAACGCATCTATCGAAGGCACGGCCCCAGCCGCCGCTGAAATTTCCTCAGCATCCCGACGATACTGCTCCGGGTCGCCCTCTACAGCGTTAAGGATGGCCGAGTAAATAGAGAGCCGGTCAGCCTCTGGCTGATACCCTTCCATGAATCGGTCAAACACGCTGACTACGCCCAACGCGTACATAGAATCATAGGCAAAATCTACATTCACCAAGAGCAGATGCATTTCTACCATCAGCTCTTCAACCACGCGGCGATAAATCGCGCTGATAGGACGAGTGTGTGTGCTGTAGAAAGCTCGCTTCGTCTCTGAAACCGTGCGGACGTTGTTCACAAGTAAACGCTCTTTTATTAAATACTCTTTGTAAACATATTGTTACGCTTTGCAGTCGCTTTGCCAAGCGGTTTGTTTCAAAATAGAAACTTGTCTCCTTAAGATCAGCCTATGGCAAATTCTCCTCTGAGCACGCTGGCAGCCTACCTGGCAGGCGAGTTTGAAAATCAGGCTCAGGCGGCAGCAGAACCCGCCTGGTACGTTCACCTAAAGCTGTGGCAAAGGCCCATTCCCGAACTGTCAACGGCTCAAACCTGCACCCTGTTCTTAGAGCAGGCTAGCGTGGACGCACTGAAGCCGCCCTACCGGCAGCGAATTTTACAGCTTAGCTACCAGGCAGATCGGCTTCGCGGTCAGTATTTTGCTTTGTCGTGGCCTTCGAAGTTTGCAGGCGCGGGCGCAGATCCTTCTCTGCTAGCAGGATTCTCGGCTGCGGATTTGGTGAGCTTGCCCAACAGTGAAGCGCATATCGAGTATCAGCCGCTGCCTGCGGGCGGGTACAAGTTTCAGGCGGCTCTGCCAGACGGGCAGCTATGTTCGTTTGAGTACGGCGGGCAGCGGCGCTATGTATATTTAGGATTTGACGTTGCGCCAGCGAAAACAACATCCGCAAAAAAAACGCCCGAAGGCAATGCTTCAGGCGACACGATAGAACTGCTCACCTATGACAAAGGAATAGACCCCGACACCGGTCGAGGCCTATGGGGGGCTCTGATG
Source organism: Phormidesmis sp. (assembly GCA_041746795.1). Taxonomy (GTDB): domain Bacteria; phylum Cyanobacteriota; class Cyanobacteriia; order Phormidesmidales; family Phormidesmidaceae; genus Phormidesmis. The sequence continues at coordinate 170 of JBGTGK010000357.1, read as the reverse complement.
GGGCCATTTCGGATGATTAAGCAAAAGCACTAGGACTTACGCATTGACAGAAAATTAAAATGTGCATCAGTGATTTAAGTATCCTAAAATACCATTTTCGTCTGCCACTCATATGAGTTGTAATATCGCAAGGCTTATGGTGTCGGTTCTTAGAACGATGCCGAAACCCT
>JBGTGK010000356.1:0-23803 GCA_041746795.1 Phormidesmis sp. | reverse complement strand
TTGGGCGATGGCGGCTTTGGCAAAACCTTTTTAGTCGAAGACATGCAAGTGCCGTCGAACCGACGGTGTGTGCTGAGGCAGCTCAAGCCTGTTCGCGATAACCCTCAAACGAGCCAGATGGTGAAAGATCGCTTCGGGCGTGAAGCCGCCATTTTGGAAAAGCTCGGCGAAGCTCACGATCAAATTCCTCGCCTGTACGCTTATTTCTCAGAGGCCGACCAGTTTTATTTGGTAGAAGAATGGGTAGCAGGCGATACGCTGACGCAGCGCGTTCAACAGGCAGGCCCGCTGTCAGAAAAGGCGACTCAAACGCTGATTGCTGGGCTGTTGAGTGCGATCGCTCATGTCCACCGCGAAGGTATCGTACATCGCGACATTAAGCCCGACAACATTATTTTGCGTGCCCGAGACGGCAAGCCTGTACTGATTGACTTCGGGGCGGTCAAAGAAACGATGAATACCTTAATTGACTCTCACGCCCACAGCTCGCACTCCATTGTTGTCGGCACACCTGGCTACATGCCCACCGAACAGCTCTCAGGCCGTCCTGTTTTTGCCAGTGATATCTATAGCGTCGGGATGACGGCCATTTACGCGCTGACGGGAAAAGTGCCGCAGGCGCTGGAGATCGATCCTAGAACGGGAGAGCTGCTTTGGCATCAGCACGCGCCTAAAGTCAGCACTGAGTTTGGTAATTTCCTCGACGGCGCCACCCATATGAGCGCTCAAAGCCAGTTTCCGACGGTTGAAGAAATGCGCTCAAGCTTAAATACCTTGATTTTGAATGGCATGATGGCCTTACCTGCTGGCCTTTCCGCTGGCCTTCCTCAGAGGCGACAGTCCTCAGAAGCCACTGTTTCTGCATCGCCTGCTTCCACCCCCTTTCGATTCAGCCTACGCTGGCCAGCAGTTCGGACAGCCATCGGGACAGCCATCGGGACAGTGGAAGAATGCCGTGATTATTGGCGGCATGGTTGGCTTCAGCCTACTGCTAGGCATATTGGTGGTGATGGATAGACTGCCGGATGCGATGGGCGATCGCCTAGCCACCAGCGATCCTGCAACGGCTGACAGCGCCAATCAGGATGCCAGCGACGCTGTAGCAAAAAAGCCAACGCCTGCCACACAGACCTCAGATAAACCCTCAGAGATATCAACGCCTGACCCGGTTCAGGTCACTGCGCCTGCTCAACCACAGGCGGCATCTATACCAGGCGAAAACAGCACGATTGCAGGCGATTCAGGCGATTCCAACGCGACGATTGCTGGCCAAGCAGGCAGTAAAAACATTCGCTCTGGCCCTGGTATTAACTACAACACCACGCATATTGCCTATCCGGGCGATCGCGTCGTCATTCGCGACACCTCTACCGATGCAGGCGGCTACACCTGGGACAAAGTTTACTTCCCACAATCAGGCGCAGAGGGCTGGATTGCTTCTCAACTTGTCAGTCGCGACTAGAAACAATTCGGTGCTAAACGACTATTATTAACTGGCTGCTTTCGCCTAACCGATCCTTTGGCCCGGTGCCTTACTGATGAAGCCCGCTAACTTTATAGCTGAGCAAACGCCCTTGCCCGTGACGCCGACATCCTCGCCGATACCTTTACAGGCGGGCTCATTCATTTCTATACAAACGTCTTCACGGGTCTCCCAAAAATGGCCTTTTGCAGTGGGGGCCATGATTGCGATCACGATTGTTACAAGCGGGCTCTTTCTTAGGTCAGAGGTGCTCAGAGCAAGCGCCTCTTTGGCGTCACCCAATGAATCCGCTTATCCCCAAAAGAACTTACCAGCGCAGCCCGCTACCTCAAAAATTTCTGGCGTACCCGCTGGCTCCGCCTTCGGGCATTTGTCTTACGCTGAAGATGATCTTTCCCAGCTTACGGAAGTTGAACCTTATGCAAGAGGTGACTATCAGCGGGTGGAATCTTTGGACTATGAGGCAGCTCAGGCTTTTACTGATATGCAGAGGGTGGCGCGATCGCAGGGCATCGAGCTAATGGCCATATCCGGATACCGCAGCATTGCCGACCAAAAAGACCTCTTCGCCAGCCAAATCCAACGCAAAGGGAGCGCGAAGCCGCCGCCGCCGAATACAGTGCCCCTCCCGGACACAGCGAACACCATACTGGCTATGCCATTGACATCGCTGACGCTAGCCAGCCAGACACAGACCTCAAGCACAGCTTTGAAAACACCCCAGCCTACCAATGGCTACTCGACAACGCCTACATGTACGGCTTTGAGCAATCCTTTCCTAAAAACAACGCCCAAGGCGTGAGCTTCGAGCCCTGGCACTGGCGATACATCAACAGTCAGCCAGCCAAAAAAACCTTCGCTGCCGCCAGAACCGCCTTCCCCAGCAAATAATCCCGTTTTCAAATTCAGGAATCCCAAACAACCAACCCGTAGGGGCACCCCTCGTGGTTGCCCTCCAAAACCATCCAAAACTCGCAATAAAAAAGACCCTCCCCATAAGTTGAGAAGAGTCTTCAAATCGGTTTAATTAGACCGCCTAATACGCATCCTGCAATTCATAGAAGTCAGGAGAGATGTAATCCTTACGCAGCGGATACCCTTCCCAATCCTCAGGCATCAGCAGCCGCTTCAAATTCGGATGACCTTCGTAAACAATGCCATACAGGTCATAGCACTCCCGCTCCTGCCAATCAGCCGCCTTCCAAATCCAATATACCGAAGAAATCCGAGGATTCTCTCGCGGTAAAAAGCATTTAATCCGCACCTCCGCTGGCGCGTCCGCATCATCGCTCATCTTAGTGAGATCGTAAACGCTCACCAGATCTTTTCCTGGGCCAGAATCATAGGCGCACTGACACCGCAAATAGTTAAAGCCATTGGCATACAGCGCCGTCGCAAAAGGCAATAGAAAGTCAGGCTCAACCTTGAGCACCTCCACGCCAGCGTGGTCTCTTTCCATCACCTCATGAACAAACCCCTGCTCCGTCAGCCAGCTAGAAACCTCTCCCGCTTCAACAATCGCAGTTTCTTCCGTACCCTCTTCCGACCCTTTCTTCTCTTCTGTGTCGGCCATCTATGCTTTGCCCCCCTGATCAGCGCCAATAGCTTCTTTAGAATCAGCTTTAGCCTCATCTAGCGCTACCGGCATACCCATCGCAGCTCGCAGCTCCTTAGGCGGCGCCTCGCGCGTACCAGAAGCTAAATAAGTTCCGGTCAAAATAGGAGCGACCACCTTCATGCTATGGCTACGAGTATAAAAGCGGTGAGTACTTTCAAACTTAGACCGCTCCTGCATAGACTCATTCGCAATCTTTTTGCGCAGCTTAATAACTGCATCAAAAATTGCTTCAGGGCGAGGCGGACAGCCCGGAATATACACATCTACCGGAATAATCTTATCCACACCGCGTATAGCAGTCGGCGAGTCAGAGCTGAACATGCCGCCCGTAATCGTACAAGCGCCCATTGCCATTACGTAGGCAGGCTTTGGCATTTGTTCGTATAAACGAACCAGCGCGGGAGCCATTTTCATAGTGACCGTGCCTGCCACAATAATCAAATCAGCCTGACGGGGGCTAGCCCGAGGAGCCAAACCAAAGCGGTCAAAATCAAAGCGAGAGCCTAGCAAGGCCGCAAATTCGATAAAGCAGCAGGCTGTACCATACAGCAAAGGAAACAAGCTTGACAGCCGCGTCCAGTTATACAGGTCGTCCACCGTCGTCATGATGACATTCTCAGACAGATCCTCTGTCACACCTGTGTTAACAGATGGATTGATCAGGCGCTCGCCTGGATTCATGCCAATCTCTTTCTCAAAGTCTTTGGACAAGGCTCTGCCTTTGCCCTGCAAAGATCCTGCCTTCGTTCCTGATCCTACGACCATTCCAAAGCTCCCTTACGCCATGCGTAGACTAAACCAACAACCAAAATTGCGATAAATATTAAAGCTTCTACAAAGCCTAAGAGACCCAGTGAGTGAAAGGCCACTGCCCAAGGGTACAAAAAGACCGTCTCCACATCGAAAATTACAAAGACCAGCGCAAACATATAGTAGCGAATGTTGAACTGAATCCACGCGCCGCCAATGGGCTCACAGCCAGACTCATAGGTCGTGCGGCTGGCAGGGCCAGCACTAGCAGGTCTCAGCAGCTTAGAAGCACTTAGGGCAGCCACTGGCACCAAGCTACTAATGATCAGAAAGCCTAAAAAGTACTCGTATCCACTTAAAACAAACACATCGTGCGCCTTTAACGGTGTCCCAAAACATCCTTATTGTAGCGGCACAGGCTCTAGTTTTTTGACGATGCTGCCTTTTTTTGGGCCTGCTATTTTTCTAGGCCTATTTTTGGGCCCTATAAGTAGACATGCAATAGATATTCAACTGAAGTGCCTACTGCCAAGGGCGCACAGACCGCAGTAGAAAACCCGCTGTATGCAATAATAGTTAACAGTAAATCTCATAATTCGTACGCTGTCTTAAGCGTCTGGTTTCAAAATGAGTACCGAGTCGCAGAGTAATCCTAACCAGCCCAATCTTGACCCAGAGCAATCACCACCTGTAGAAGAAATGATTCCGCTCGTTAAATCAGAAGGCAGTGAAGTCTCTTTTCAGAAGAATAGCCCTGACGATGAAGCGGATGAGAATAGGCTACCTATGCCTGCTGAGCCTATGCCTGCTGAGATGGATCAGTACGAGTGTCGCTCTTGTGGCTACACCTACGAACCAGCTAAAGGCGATAACCGTAACGATATTCCGGCAGGTCTTGAGTTTAAGGCGTTGCCTAACGACTGGCGCTGCCCTGTCTGTGGTGCCAGCACTACGCAGTTTAGCAACATTGGGCCAGCGGGTACGGCTTCGGGCTTTAAGGCAAACCTAAACTATGGATTTGGGGTTAATACCCTCACACCAGGTCAAAAAAACCTGCTGATTTTTGGAGCTTTGGGGTTGGGCGTGCTGTTTTTCCTGAGCCTGTACGGCCTGCAATAGTGTCGGCTCGTTAATTTTAAGTATTTTTAATTTGGATTTTTGCTGGAGTTGTAATGCAGACGGTTTTAGAGCGGTTAAAGAAAGGATTGGGCGGAGCCTGGCAAAAAAGCTTGGCGCTACTGATGGTTGCACTGCTGACCACAAGCTGCGGCAGAGTGTTTTTAGCAGGGATAGAAACGAATCCTTGGGAAGTCATTGCGCTACCCACTCAGGCTTCTATTTCGGACGTGGCTTTTGCAGAAGGCAATGAGCACGGCTGGTTAGTCGGTAGCCGCACGACGCTGCTTGAATCTAACGATGCGGGCAATACCTGGGAGCCCAGAATTTTAGATTTGGGCGAGCAACCGTATACTTTTACCTCTATCGACTTCAGTGGCAACGAAGGCTGGCTAGTGGGACAGCCCAACATTATGCTGCATACCACAGATGGCGGTACATCTTGGTCAAATATTCCGCTTGACCCGCAGCTACCGGGTCAGCCGCTGCTGATCACGGCCACGGGCAAAGATACTGCTGAGCTAGCCACCGATATTGGCGCTATTTATAAAACGAAAGACGGCGGGCAGACATGGAAAGGCTTAGTGCAGTCGGCTGTAGGTGTGGTACGAAATATGGCTCGCGACTCAGCAGGCCGATATGTAGCCGTATCGTCTCGGGGTAACTTTTATTCAACCTGGCTACCGGGACAGGATGCCTGGCAGTCTCACAACCGAGAGAACTCTAAGCGCCTGCAAAATATGGGCTTTACGAAAGACGGTTTGCTGTGGCTAATTGCGCGGGGCGGGCAGCTACAGTTTGGGACTGAAAAGACAGACTATGAAAACTGGAGCGAGACGATTAACCCCGAACTTGCCTCTAGCTGGGGCCTGTTGGATATGGCTTACCGCACGCCTGAAGAGGTATGGGTAACCGGTGGCAGCGGCAACCTGCTGATGAGTGAGGACGGCGGGATGACCTGGAGAAAGGATAAGGCCGTTGAAAATGTGCCAACGAACTTTTACCGCATTAAGTTTTTGAATGACGACAAAGGCTATGTGCTAGGGCAGCGGGGGTATTTGCTACGGTATGAACCGGAGCCGGTGGCGGCGGCTTAAAACTTAATCCAACGAATTTTGACGATTTGTTGTGAGGGATGCTGAGAGTTTCGTATGATAAGTAATAAGTGTTGATTTGCTTTAGTTAGGAGACTTTAAGATATGGCTGGCGATACTGGCGAACGGCCTTTTGGCGATATTGTAACGAGCGTTCGTTATTGGATTATTCACAGCATTACAATCCCTGCTTTGTTCATTGCAGGCTGGTTATTTGTTTCGACAGGGCTCGCGTACGACGCATTCGGCACGCCTCGCCCCAACGAGTACTACCCGACCAACCAGTCGGAAATGCAGATTATCGATAATCGATACAACCCCGATACCGTGTTGCCTCGATAGTCAGACAGCTGACCCGATAAAGCTAAACCCGGCTAGCTTTGATTAGAACATTTTATTTTTGGAGACTTTGTCCATGACCAGTGGAAACCCCAACGAGCCAATTACCTACCCGATTTTTACCGTGCGCTGGCTATCTGTCCATGCGCTGGGTATACCTTCAGTTTTCTTTTTAGGCGCGATCGCTGCCATGCAGTTCATTCAACGATAGGAGCCCAAACCCATGGCTGATAGACCCACTAACCCAAACAAGCAGCCCGTAGAGCTAAACCGAACGTCTTTGTACTTAGGTTTGCTAATTGTCTTTGTGACCGGTCTGCTGTTCTCTAGCTACTTCTTTAACTAGACTTTTTTTACCAAAACAGCGTCTTCTAACGAGTTGGGTCAGCTGGCTGAACTCATTAGCTACGAGGTGCTGTATTTAATCATCAACGCTGTGAGTAGGAGAAAGTTCCATGTTTCAAAACGGTAAAATTCCCTTGTGGATTGTCGCAACGGTTGCAGGCACAGGTGTGCTAGTTGTCGTTGGCATATTTTTCTACGGCTCTTACGTAGGAACCGGTTCGGCAATTTAACAGGTGAGCTTCCCACTAAAAAGCGACCTAGCCAATGAATGAGCTAGGTCGCTTTTTAATAGGAAGCTTTTGCAGCGTGTATTAGGCGGCAAAAGCTAGGCTGTGATCAAAAGGAGACTGCTAGCGCGGTTAGACAACCTCTGTTTGGCTGTCTTCTGCGGTCTGGCCCCAAGGGCCTGTCTGGCCATCACTCGTTGTCGCTTGGCCACGCTCAATGTATAGGAATAGAGCGGCCATGGTGATCGCAGGGAAAACCAAACCAACGATAGGAACCAGAATAGTAGGTAAGAAAGAAGCTGCCATATGAATTGTCCTCTTTTGATACAACGAGCTGATACGACGAGATGTTGGCCCATAACTATCGGCCATTTGTACAACCTTACTCCTAATTGGGATCAAAACTATCCTCCCTTAGTGGAAGTTAAAGGTATGAAAGGCTAAAAACAGCTCAAGGGTTAAAGATAAAAAACTTAACGGTTAGTTTGAGCCCTAACATAAGTAAAAGAGCTGCTGTAACGCCGCTATATCAAGCATCTTGTTAGATCATACGGAGGGCATATACCGCCCTATGTCCTACGGGAGAGAAAGAAAATAAGCATTTTCAGATACAGTAAAGTCACTTGAGAAGACGTGCCAGAGAAGGATTTGCTTTTCCACGCCTCAAATTGAAATAATTTAACTGGAGAATCACTTCTATGGGCATTATCGCTTGGATCGTATTAGGTTTAATTGCTGGGGCGATCGCTCGGGCTATCTACCCAGGGCATCAGGGCTTGGGTATCATTGGTACTATGGTATTAGGCGTCATCGGGGCATTTGTAGGCGGTTTTCTGTGGACTTTGATTACCACAGGATCGCTAGCCATTGGAGCTTCGGCGAGCTTAAGTATTGGCAGCATTGTTGTAGCTGTGCTGGGTGCAATCGTAGCGCTGTTTATCTACTATGCAGTTACTAAGCGCACGGCATAAGAAACAACGCGAAGAGCATTGAGCAAATAACGAATGAAGATGCTAAGTGCATAGGCATGCTCGATAGTTAGCTTCCATAGGCCATCTGGGTTTACGCCCGGTTGGCCTATTGTGCTATTAGAATCACAGCTTAAACAAACGGCTACTTAATATTTAGATGGTAAATAAGCAGACAGACAAATCGGTGGCTAGCTTGAAGGAGAGCAACCTGAAACAGGACGATCTATCGCAGCGCTTCCAGGACTATTTAGCTCTAGAGCAGGACTTAACCGACTTTGCATTAGACGCTGAAGATGACGTTGCAACAGCCTTGGAGGCTTTCAGCGCGCAGCAGCTCAGCCGTTGGGCAAAACCGGTGCTCTCAGGGCTAAACCGTACAGATTTGGCCATCGACATGTTTTTGAGTGAAGGCCGTGTAGCTGATCGCACTGTAGTTGATTTGTTTTTGCAGGAAAATCCAACGGTTTCACCCCAGGCAAAAGCTCAGCTAGAGCGGTGGCCACGCGGCTTCAACGGGCTGTTCGTCGTACGCAGCGTTTCGGCTGAAGGCTACGGCCTGATGAACTGGCTAACCGAAAAGTCCTACAGCGTTTGTAAAGATCCATCGCGGCCCGTAGAAACCATGTCTCGGCTGAGTCCTGGTGAGATAGTGCTCGCTAGAGTGCTGCCCCTTACTGAAAATACCTGGGTATTCTCAGGCCCCCTAACGTTGCTAGGTAAGCTAGGCAACCCTAAGCTTGCGGTCGCCATTGGCAACTTTAAGAAATGGTTTCCGCAGCAGCTGTATGGCGATGCCCCTGAACTCAAAGAGGCCGCTTGGGAGTCGGTGCAGCAGCAGTATGATGACTTTTTAGCGTTCTTTGGGACGCCGCCGCTGACGCTATCGGGTTACGAACTCAATAAAAAATTGCAGGACTATCAGGCGCAAACCAGTGAACGGCAGATGGCTGAGGCAGGAGTTGATTCTAACAAGTCTTTGCAGGAGCTGGCTAAGGATGCAGGCGCGTCCGAAGAGGACATAACCGAAGCGATGAATGCAATCGGCGAAGAGAGTCTGACGGCTAAAAAGCTGTTAGCTAGCAAGCAGTCGCTCAAAATGGTGATGCCTGAGATATCGCTGCCAGAAGATTTGCGTCGGGCTGAGGCCGTAACCGTATTCTCCCATCCTCGATGGGGGCAAACTTTTTTGAAAGACTATAGCCGCTTGATTGAACTACTCGATCAAGGAGCCAGTGAAGCAAATGACGATCAGGCTGAAGCCATCGATCGATTACTGCTGAAGTATTTAGACGACGAGCAGGTAAATGCTTACGTATGGGACTATTTGGCTCAGGTGCAGGGCGATCGCCTAGAAGCCCCTTTAAAGAGGGTGCTGGCAAATCCTGACTTTGACCTTGAGCAAGATTTGGACAAAGCATTAGCGAAACGAGGTAAGCCACTGACGCCTCAGCTTCCTGATAGCGCCAGCGTGCCCTTGCATCTGCACAACCTTTTTCAAACAGCGCTCAAGGAGGTTGGCAAAGGCGCGAAACAGAATGGAGAGGGAAAGAAGAAAAAGGCCAGCAAGCAGAAATCAGGATTCGGAAGTTAAGAGGCCTTAGGACTTCAGAGGACTTCAAATAATGCTTATACAGCGTGATGAAACGCACAGTTAGTCAGGCCCAAGACAGTCGTTTCCTCACGAGCAACATGATGTCTTACGCTTAGCTCTAGATTTTCTGTGCCTTATAGCGCTCTTTAAACTCGGCCTGCCGCTCTTTGTGGTTCACGATCGGCATTGGATAGCCAGTACCTTCTAGCGCCTGCTCGGGAATATTGCCGCTGACGAGAGAGCCCGTATCGAGATGGCGAATTTCGGGTAGCCACTCGCGAATGTATTCAGCCTCAGGATCGTATTTTTTCGCCTGACTGGCCGGATTAAAAATGCGTAGTGGCTTAGGATCCATGCCGCTAGAAGCACTCCACTGCCAGCCGCCGTTATTAGCAGAGAGATCGCCGTCGTATAGCTTTTGCATAAAGTACTTCTCGCCCCACTGCCAGTCGATAATCAGATCTTTGGTTAAGAAGCTAGCGACAATCATCCGACAGCGGTTGTGCATCCACCCCATCGTATTCAGCTGGCGCATGGCCGCATCGACAATCGGATAGCCGGTTTTACCGTCGCACCAAGCCTGAAAATGATCTTCGTTATTGTCCCAGGGAAAGGCTTTGAATGGGTCGCGGTAGGGGCCTTTGGCTAGCTCGGGGAAAAAGTACATCACGCCCTGGTAAAACTCGCGCCAGGCTAGTTCCTGTTGCCAGGTGCGGATATTTTCATGGGTTTCATCGCTGCGGGCTTGGCTATAGGATTCGGCAGCAGCGGCCCAAACGGTGCGAATACCTATAGTACCAAATTTGAGCGCAGCGCTCAGCGTGGAGGTGCCGGGGATTGCGGGGAAGTTTCGCTGTTCGTCGTATTCTGCGATCGCCCGCCGCCCGTCACAAAATTCTGCTAGCTTTTCTCGTGCCGCCGCCTCACCCGGTGCCAGCAGCAGTTCATTTTCCCACTCGTAGCCCAAATCCTTAGCTGACGGTAGCTCAATGTTTCCTGATTTGTTCGCGATCGCCTTTTCTTCTTGACTCAAACCCGTCATATTCTCGGGAGCACCGACAGGCTCGGCCTTTGCCTGCGTCAACCAGTTTCGCCAAAAGGGCGTATACACCTTGTAAGGCTCGCCTGAGCCTGTCTTTATGCTGTCTGGATCGTTCAGCAGCTGATCCCAAAACTGAGTGCAGCGCTCAATGCCTTTTTCTTTAAGCGCACTGGCTACATCGGTATCGCGGGCGCGGGAATAGGGCTCTACATCTCGATTCCAGTACATGGCAGCGGCACCCAGGGCACTCGCCACCTGAGGAATAGCTTCGTTAGGTTTGCCCTGCAAAATCAGCAGCTCGCTCCCGGCTGACCTGTAGCTTTCTTGCAGCTCGGCCAAAGAGCCGATCATATAGGTAACTCGGGCCGGGGCGATGTCGTCGCCGTCAAGAATATTGGGATCTAGGCAGAATATGCCAACGACTTTTGGGGTGCGATCGCGCGCCGCCATCAGCCCTAAATTATCTCGAATCCGTAAGTCCCGACGATGCCAAAACAGCACCAGCTCATCAGCCATAACCCAATTGTTCTACAAAAGTCTTGGTTAGTATAGCGAGCAGTGAGAGCCGCAAAAATCGATCATAAGAAAGAATATTTTGTAGGACAAGCATCTGGCCTGCCTCTGGATCTGGATAATCTGGACAGCCAAGATGGCCATCCTACAAGAATGGCTTGGCCATATAAAACGCCGCAATCGTTTTGGCATCAACCGGCACGCCCGTCAGAATGGCATGGTCTAGTTCATCGGCGCTCATCAGCACCACTTCAATATCTTCGTCTTCATCCAGGGCCGGAGCCTCTGTCAGCTTTTCTAGATCAGTTGCCAAATACGCGTAAATAATCTCATCCGAATAGCCCGGTGCATTGGGAAACTTACCTAAGGTCTTCCAGGTTTTAGCCCTATAGCCCGTCTCCTCCTGAATCTCACGCTGAATCGTACCCAGCGGATCTTCCCCCTTTTCAACCGTACCCGCCGGAAATTCCAGCAGCCGACCCTGCATTGCGAACCGATACTGACGCACCAGCACAAACTGACCGTCTGCCGTCACTGGTACCGCCATCGAACCGCCCGGATGCCGAATGCAGGCCCAATCGCCAGTTGCTCCGTTGGGCAGCTTGAGCTGGGACACCTCAAAATCGAACTTACGCGCCGCGTAGAATAGGATTTGCTTGAGCGTCTGAGGCGGTTCTTGCCCTATTGCCATGGTGTTAAAGGAAGTAGGAAGGATTGGAGCCGTTCTATGCCATCTTCTGGGCCAGCGCTTGAGCTGACAGCAGGCAAATCGTCTAAAAGCTGAGCGATAGTTTTGCCAAAAATAGGATGCTGCCACTGAGAGGCAACATCCATCAGCGGCACTAGCACAAAAGCCCTCTCGTGCAGGCGCGGGTGCGGCACCGTCAGTCCGGGCGAGTCGATAATTTGATCGCCAAATAGCAGCAGGTCAAGATCTAACGATCGCGCGCCCCAGCGCTCCTGCCGCACCCGGCCAAACTGATTTTCGATTCTCAGCAGCTGGTGTAAAAGCGATCGCGCACTCAGCATTGTTTCAATCGTAAGGCAGGCATTGAGATAGTCGGGCTGTGGCGGGCCAACGGGGGCGGTTTTATAGAGGTGCGATCGCGCCAGCACCCTAATCCCTCTAGCCCCGTCAATTGCCTCCACCGCCTCAGACAAAATGCGCTGGGAGTCGCCCAAATTTCCGCCCAAGGCAATGGCAGCTTGAACCCAATGGCCATCCGCCCTTTGCTCGACCAGCCTACTATTTATACAATTGGCTACCCGACTGACCATTTGGCTCATTGACTTGGGCCGTTAACTAAGGCTGAATTAACTACGCCTGACCGGCAAGCACACCCCGCACTCGGCCTGTGAGCTGGTCAGCCGTAAGCACACCTTCAATCCGATCAACCGACTGCCCGTCCTTGAACAAAACCAGCGTTGGCAGCGCGTGAATGCTGTGCTGGGAGGCAATTTGCGGATACTTCTCGGTATCAATTTTAACGATTTTGACTTCGCCCTTCAGCTCACTGCCAACCTGAGTCAAAATTTTGGCCATCATCTGGCAAGGCCCGCACCAGTCAGCGTAAAAATCTACCAGCACCGGCTCATCAGAACCGCTAATCATCTCATCAAAGCTGTTGAATTGCTGTTTGACTGCCATGTAGTTAGTTGTGAGGTTAAAAACGACCCCTATATGCTAGTTGTCCGGCTCAATCGTGTGTAGATTACTACTGATTAATTTAGGGATCTTAATCTATGAGCATTCACAAGCAAATTGCTCCACCGCCCCGTGAAATATTACAGTGATTGAGCGAATTTTCACAAAGGCAGGAAATACCCCATGGCTGGATTACTAGCTGGATCAATGACAGATCAGGTTGCCCTCATTACAGGCTCATCGCAAGGCATTGGTAAGGCCACGGCGCTGGCACTAGCTGACGTTGGAGCCAAAATTGTCGTCAACTATGCTCGCTCTAGCAGTGCGGCAGAAAAGGTTGTAGGCGAGATTGTGGCGAATGGGGGGGAGGCGATCGCCCTCCAAGCCGACGTCTCCAAAGCCGATGAAGTAGACGCCATGGTCAAAGCCACTATGGACAAGTTCAGTCGCATCGACGTACTGGTAAATAACGCAGGCATCACCCGCGACACCCTGCTGCTACGAATGAAGCCTGAAGACTGGCAGACCGTGATTGACCTCAACCTGACCGGCGTTTTTCTCTGCACCCGCGCTATTAGCAAAATCATGCTGAAACAGCGCTCAGGCCGCATCATCAATGTCTCATCGGTCGCTGGGCTAATGGGTAACCCAGGTCAGGCAAACTACAGCGCCGCCAAAGCGGGCGTGATTGGCTTTACCAAAACCGTTGCTAAAGAGCTAGCCCCTCGCGGCATCACCGCTAATGCAGTTGCCCCCGGCTTCATCGCCACCGATATGACCGACAACTTAAAGAACACCGAAGAAATCCTCAAGTACATCCCCCTCGCCCGCTACGGTAAGCCAGAAGAAGTTGCTGGCCTCATCCGCTTTTTAGCTGCAGACCCTGCCGCTGCCTACATCACCGGGCAGGTGATGAATGTCGATGGTGGCATGGTAATGCATTGAGGCTATTCGACTAAAATAGAGGAGCGTAAGGGTGTTTCAACAGCCTTGGGAAGTTCAAAAGTGCATCCATGAGAAAGGCGAGCGGCCTTTCGAGACTTGGCTCTCAACGCTAGATAATAAAGCACAGGCAAGAGTAGATGTGCGAATTAGAAGAGTGGCTTCTGGCAACTTTGGTGACCATAAGGAAGGCCGTTGGCGAAGGGGTGTATGAGTTAAGGCTATTTTTTGGCTCTGGTTATCGTATCTATTACGCCCTGGCAGGTACCAGAATCGTCTTGCTATTAGCGGGCGGTGACAAGAAGGGCCAGTCTAGAGATATTGAAAAGGCAAAAGGCTTTTGGACTCGATATAAATCTAACCAACCATAAGGAGGTACAAGAAATGCCCTCAGTTAGTTACCGAGATGACCTGATAAAAAGACTATCGAAGGATCCTGAGTATGCCTCTTTGTATCTGGAGACATCCTTCGAAGAAGCGCTCAAAGACGGATACGTAGATGGCTTTCTTCTAGGGCTAGAAGACGTTGTAGAGGCCACCCAAAATAGGAACAGCACAGCGTCAGAGACGGACATATTAAGACAGCGGCTTCACCATATCCTAAATAAAAAAGAAACCCATACCCTTAACACTATTATCTCCGCGTTGAAGGAAGTCGGGCTGACTCATGAGATAAAACCTGCTAGCGCTCAAGTGCCAAGCTGAAATATGAGGACATGCCTGATTCTGAACTGTCGGTGAACTACTATCATCGCTGCAACGACAGTCAGTAGAAGCTAACATCAGCTGCTTAGATGCGTTTTTAGCAAAGGCCGACACGCCTGCACCGACTGGTGAGCTAATCTTTACGACGCTGCGATAGGACTCGTTAAGCTTCTGCAACCAACTTAGAGGCTTGATTTTTTACGTTAACGGCCATCTCAATCAAGTCTTATTAAGCGCTGCTCTTACCGCAGCTCGCTGGTCGCGGCGGGTGATCCAGCGGTGGTAGGTGCGGTTGTGAACGGCGACCGAGTGGCCCATCATGCGGGCCGAAACGGTGTCGGGGAGACCGACGCCAATGGTGCGGACGGCCCAGGCATGGCGCAGGTCGTAGGGCGCGAAGGGAATTTTGTAGCGTTTGAACTGGAGGGAGACCTGCTGGCCGACAAGCTGAAGGGTGGTTTGGCTTAGGTCGGTGTTGAGCTTGGGAAGCTTCACTTTGCGCAGGCTAAAGGCGTCTATCCACTCGGGGTAGAAAGGCCAAACGTCGTGTTGGCCGGTTTTAGTTGCTTCGGTGACTTCAATGGCGGCTTCGCTGTCGCCGCTGGTGAGCATGGCATAGTCGCAAAAGAATACTTCGTGGTTGCGCAGGCCGTAGGTAGCCATAATGCCGTACACAAACTGCCATTCGGGATTAGGGATTTTTTGGTAAGCGGCCAGAATTTCTTCGTCGGTGGGGAGGATGCGGGTGCGGGTTTTGCTGTTGCCGTAGTTGCCCCAAAAGGCTTTTAGCTCAGTAGGCAAAGGCGCATTGAGGAAGGTAGCCAAGGCGTCTAAGGCGGTACAGCAGCACTGGCGGCTGCGGGAGTTTGCTTTGGTGCTTTGAACGGTGGCGGTGATGGCCTCGGGAAGCGAGAAGCTGGCGTGTTGTGAAGCAATCCGCTGTAACTTTCGCAGATACGGCACATATGCCTTTTCCCAGGTAGTCCGCACGGATGCAGGCTTGCTGCTGTCTGCCCGCAGCTGGAAAAAGTGGGCTTCAAAGGCGGCAATCTGCTCAGACAAATCTGCGCCTGCTCGCCTGAGTCCTGCCACGGGTCCAAGATAGTCGTGCCAGTCGAAGGTATCCTCAATTAGCTGGGCGGCAATGACTTTGGCCGTTTTTTCGATTTTTTTCAGGCCTGCTTTATGAGCAGGCAGGCCCACAGGAATACGTTGCTGGTAAGCGCGAAGCTTTGGACTATCTGGACGGGGGGGCAGTGTGCCACGCAGATTGAGTTTTTCGCAGCGTCGCTCAACTTTGAGCCCTAGCCTGGCAGCTTTCAATCGCTGGTTAACGGCAGCTATCTGAGAATCTAGGGGATGTGCGGCTGTATCAGAGCTCATAGTCCGAGGGTCATAGTCCGAGGGTCACAGTCCGAGGGTCACAGTCGAGCGGAATCGCTGTTTATATCAAAGGGAATGTTTCAGGTATAGCGTTAGTTGTTACGATAGCCAAAGCCGAATTAAATCATTAAGCGTAGGGTACGCGATTCATTATGAGCCGTGTAGGAGTTTTATTACTAAATTTAGGTGGGCCAGAAAAGCCGGAAGACGTGCAGCCTTTCCTTTTTAACCTGTTTTCTGACCCTGAGATTATCCGGATTCCCTTTCCGGCGCTGCAAAAGCCGCTGGCCTGGTTTATCTCTAGTCGTCGGGCTAAAACTTCTCAGGCAAACTATGAGCAAATTGGCGGTGGCTCTCCGCTACGCCGTATTACCGAAGAGCAGGGCGCCGCGCTAAAAGCCAAGCTCGAAGAACAAGGCAAAGACGCTGAAGTATATGTGGGGATGCGCTATTGGCATCCTTTTACAGAAGAAGCCGTTGCGAAGATTAAGCGAGATGACATTGATGAGCTGGTTGTGCTGCCGCTGTATCCTCAGTATTCCATTAGCACCAGCGGCTCTAGCTTTCGCTTGTTAGAGCAGCTATGGAAAGAAGATCCCCAGCTAGGCTCACTTGACTACACGCTAATTCCTTCGTGGTATGCGCGTCCTGGCTACATCAACGCCATGGCTGGACTCATTCGCACTGAGCTAGATAAGCTACCCGATCCAAACGGGGCTCACATTTTCTTTAGCGCTCATGGCGTACCGGTAAGCTACGTAGAAGAATTTGGCGATCCGTATCAGCGGGAGATTGAGCACTGCACTGACTTGATTATGCAGGCGCTGGGGCGGCCTAATGAGCATACGCTGGCCTATCAGAGCCGAGTTGGCCCGATTGAGTGGCTACAGCCCTATACCGAAGATGCGATTAAAGCGCTGGCTGAGCAGGGCGTTAATGATTTGGTAGTCGTGCCAATTAGCTTTGTCTCTGAGCATATTGAGACGCTGCAAGAAATTGATATTGAGTATCGTGAGCTGGCTGAAGAAGCGGGGATTGAGGGCTTTCATCGGGTGCCTGCGTTAGATACGGATGAAAGTTTTATTGCTGATTTGGCACTGATGGTGGATGAGGCGATCGCAGCCAAACCCGTCCACTTCTCCGATCTTGAAAAGCCAGAGAAAAAGGTCAAAATTTACCCTCAAGACAAGTCTGCTTGGGGCATGACGCCGGTTGCTGAGGTATGGAATGGCCGTTTGGCAATGTTAGGATTTTTGGCGCTACTGGCAGAAATTGTCACCGGACAGGGGCCGCTGCACCTCATTGGGCTGTTGTAGCCTTCAGTAGGCTTCAGTAGTCTTCAGTAGTTTTCAGCAGCCTTCAATGGAAGGCAGTGCGGAACGCCCAAGTTCTGATGACTCTGTTAGTGACCAATGACCCGGACAGTGACTCGGTAGTGCAAGAACACCTCGTCTCCTTCAACCCAAGATGATTGGAGCTTTAGATGGGGCGTTTTCGGTAGCGTGAAGCCCAAGCCGCCGACTGGGGTAGGCGCTGTTTTGCCGCCGATCAGCAGCGGGCAAATCGTTAAATACAGCTCGTCAACCAATCCATCGCTCAGGAGGGAGGCGACTAGCTCACCGCCGCCCATCACCAGCAGGTTTTCAATCGGCAAACGGCTGGAAGCTTCTGATAGCGCCGCCTTTCCCATGCGGAGGTCTTGCATGACTTTGGGCCAGTTGAAGGGGCGCTCGGTAATGAAGATATGCTCAAAAAGCTTTTGCTTAGTGGATTTCTGCTGCCCTTTTTGACTACTCTGTTTTAGATTGTTTGCGATCGCCCGCCACGCCTGCATACCTTCTAAAGTAGTGATCAGCCAGCGAGGGGCAAGCTGCTGAAAAAAACGAGCTTGAGGATAGAGGTTGCCAGTAGCTGAGCAGACGATTTGAATAGGTTGGTTAGGCTGACGGCGCAACTGCCTCCCTGACATTGATGCTGGATCGCTCACTATTAGCGTTGTACCATAGGCCCGCAGCGTCCCGGCTCCAAACAGAGTTGCATCCGCCCTGGCAACCTGCGCCTCTAAGTGGGCTTTGTCGGCTGCCGATGGGAAACGAGCCGCCGAGCGGTTGGCATCCGCAATCTTGCCATCTGCGCTCATCGCCAGTATGACTGTGATATGGGGACGAGGCTGCATAGCGATTCTTCAGGAACGAGCGGATTGAATAGAGTTGTAATTTATACGCAATTCTTTATCATTGTTAAAGAGTCGACGTAACTTTGGGAGCGTGCATATCCAACCATGCTGACTTCGCGGATAATCTAAGTAAGCTAACGTACGTAGAGATACGCCTAATATGGCTAACCGTTCGCGCTCACTTCGGCGCAACCTACTCATTAAGATTTTGGCCTTTAGCATGCCAATTTTGCTCTTTGGGCAGTACGTAGCGCTGCGCAAGGCCAGAACTAGCCTGTTAGAAACAGCTCGCCAAAACCTCACTAGCAGCGCTAGGCGCAAAGCTGAAGAGCTAGAAACCGGGGTTCAGTCAATTGAAGCCAACCTTGATTTGCTGGGTCAAACGACTGCTTTTCAGTCAGGTGACGCCCACAGTATTGAGAAAACGCTGTTTCGCTTTTCCCAGGATACGCCCTACAGCATCAGTTGCGTTGAGCTGATGGCCCCCATGGCTGAAAAAGCAACGGTGAACACCTGCGCTGATGAGGTATCTTCAGAAGACCCGTCAAAATCCCTTTCAAGCGCTTCAGCAGCAGACACCTCGGGAAAAAAGCGCTCTATTATCCCCACTGCTAAGCAGGTGCCCTGGCTACAAAATGGTGGCGTTGAAACGTCGGACTTTTACGTGTTCTCGCCGGGACAAAATGCACAAGCAGCTGACCCTAATTCGAAGCGGGCGCTGATTAAGTTCGTGGTGGCTAGCCCGCTGTATGGCCCCGATGGCAAGCTGCGTTATACCATTGCCATGGAAGTGTCCATACTACAGCTTCAAAATATTGAGGATCAGTCTTTGGTGGGGGAAACTGTCGTCATTGACCCAAATAACGTCATCATCACCCATCCTAATCCTAATCAAGTCGGTAAAAACATTGCTGATTTACGTGATGCGTCAAGATTTACGGACACTATTAGCAACGTAAAAGCAGGCCGTAACGGCTTTGTTCACCTCTTTGGCTTTGTCCCAGACAGCAACGAAGAGTGGCTAGCAGGCTACAGCGGCTTTAACGTGCCCGTGAGTCCCAAAAAGAACAGCCAGTGGACGGTGCTGGCTGTGACACCGATTGATCGCGCCCTTTCTGGACTGGGTGAAATTCGCAACGTACTGATTGTTCTCACGGTGGGACTGGCGGTGACTAGCGGCCTGTTTGCTCTCCAGGTAGCCCGCAGTTTTTCACTGCCCATAGAGCGCCTGATTCGCTATACCCAAAATATAAATGACCTTTCTGAGCTGAAGGCAGTTCCCCACAGCTCAAATATTTGGGAGCTAGACTACCTCGGTACCGTGATTGAGCGAATGCTGCGTCGCCTCAAGGAAAACTCAGCGGAGTTGCGTCGCGCTTGGAAAGATGCCCAAACGGCAAACCAGCTCAAAAATGAATTTTTGGCCAACACATCTCACGAGCTAAGAACGCCGCTGAACGGTATCATCGGCTCAATTCACGTCATTCGTGATAACCTCTGCGATTCTCGCGCTGAAGAGCTAGATTTTTTAGAGCAGGCAGATAAGTCGGCGATGCACCTGCTCGCAGTAATTGAGGATATTCTGAGCATTGCCAAAATTGAGGCTGGCACGCTAGATATGAAACTGGTCTCGGTCGACCTGCGCCACCTTTTGCAGGATATTTTAGATATGCAGGTGCTTCAGTTCCAGCAAAAGGGTCTAGAGCTAATTCGCCCGGTGCTAGTAGAGCCGATCATGGTTTCGGTGGATCGCTCAAGGTTTAAGCAGGTGCTGCTCAACGTGCTTTCTAACGCGATGAAGTTCACTGACGAGGGATCGGTGGCAATCGGCGTGACCACCAGCGGCAGCGCGGGCAATTCTCAACAGGAAAGTCTATCGGCGACGGAGATGGTTTGTATAAGCGATCGCCCAACCACTACTCCTAGCACACTCGTTATGCCACCTGGCCCGTGGGTAAAAATTACGATCAAAGATTCTGGCATCGGCATTGAGCCTCAGCATTTGCCCAAGCTCTTTAAGCCATTTGTAATGGTCGATGGCTCCCACACCAGGCCCTACGAAGGAACGGGACTAGGTCTGGCAATTTCGCGGAACTTCATGCGCTTAATGCAGGGCGATATGACAATCAGCAGTGAAGGAACAGGCTATGGCTCACTGGTAACGATTGTCATTCCTCAGATGGTGACCGATGTGGCAGCAGAGACCTCAAGCAACGGGGCAGGGCAGGGTTTAGCTGCCAGCGATTATTCAACAAACGGCAAGGCTCCGTCAGATACTCAGCCTACGGCAGCGGTGTTTCCTAAGCAGTAGTTAGAAAACAAATAGAAAGGAGACAAATAAAAGGAGATTGACGCTGCCCTAGTCTTGAATTTTATGCGTTCAGAACTTGGGCAATCTTTTTCACCTGCTCTAGGTACTCAGCCTCATTCATTGCTTCACTTCCTTCCCTATCGGCAGCAATTCCATTAGCCAACGATAGCCAAGACCGACAGCCCCCGTAGGATTCATGCCAGCTCAGGGTAATAGGCTCAGGAAAGCGGTAGGTTCGCAGTGTCAAAACGTACAGCGGCTGCTTTGGCCGCCACTTCAGGCGCTCTTGGGCAAGATTTGGCTGCCAAATGTGAAAAGCCGATAGCGCCGCCACTTTGTCAGCGTCGTCGGTTAAAAAGATATTGGTGATATCTGCCCAAGCCTTGAGCATAACGGTCTTTGGGTGCCAGCCCTGTTCAGCGGGCCTCACAGCATCACGGTACTGAGGCTTAAGCAGCTCGGGCTTTTGATGCTCAAAAGTAGGAAATAAAACAACCTGACTGGCTTCGGCAGAGAACTTTCCCTGGCTCTCTTTAATGCCGCCTTTACGCAGGAGTAGGATGGTTTTGCCCTGCGCCAGCGCGTCTATGGCAACTGACCATTCTTTTAGCGCTGTTGTGAGCGTTGTCTGTGAGTTTGCTGTGAGCATTGCGATCGCCTCTAACTGTTTAATAGCCGTGTAATAGCTGTGTAATAGCCGTGTCGTTAGCCGACGAAATACGTTCTATTTTTGAGAAAGACCCAACCGACTTTGAATCCAGCTTAAGCTGATCGCGCCTATCGTGCAGCCTATTGCGTAGTAGGCAAAGTCGGGCCAAGAGAACGTAGTGCCCAAGAGCAAGCGCCACCATAGCTGGGATTGCCAGGCAGGTGGAAAGGCGATGAGCTGGGAGAATTCAATCATAGCGGTGACGAGGAATGTAGCGATCGCAATCCTATCCACCCGCCAGCGTGGCTGCCAGCTACCCACCAGCCAAATCCAAAACATCTCATACAGCACATCGCCGCTGGCGTTATTTACCCATACCTGGCCCCAGCCGCTGTAGGCTTTACTGCTCAATCCCAGGGCAACTAGCACACCCAAGACTATAGAACATAGCAAACGATAGGAGTACAACACGCGAGTCGTTGATAGCTTTGTCATAAGCTTGAGCTTGGCGTAGGTGGGTACGTCTATAGCTACAGAGTACATGCAGTTAAATTCGCAATAAACACTCCCAACAAACTTCAAGCAATTCAAATAGTTCAAATAATTCAAATAAGTAGAGCCATCGCGAAATAGCAGCACCTATAAAAATGAACAAAAAAAAGGGGCTTAAAGCCCCTTCTGTGTTGCCTATTCACTAACTAACCTCTGTTCCCACAGCCCAAGAGAGTCAATACAAGAAACCACCTACCGAAAGTTTGATTTAAAGATCAAACGCTCAGAGAAGCTGTTTGACGACGGCGCAGGGACACTATGCCAACTGCTGCTGTTGCAAGCAGTCCTATAATAGCCGTAGGTTCAGGCACTTCAGCCGCCTCACCGCTGAGAATTTCGCCAGTCGTGTTTTTTGCCTGAGTAGAGAAGGCAAAGTTATCAGATTCAAAGTTGCCGCCGTTGAGCACCATCTTTTTAATCTTCGTGCCCTCTGTACCAAAGAAATTGAGGTAGCTGTAATACTCACCCGAGTTCTGGCCTAAGAACTGCTGGTTAGGATTACCCCGATAGGCATTCCGCTCAGCTTCGGGCAGCGCACCTACAAAGTCTGATACTAGCGATGTCGAATAGAAGCCTAAAGAGCTGTCATCTTCGCCAAATAGCTCCATGCTGTTTGAGCTGTCTCCTGCCGACCACCAGAAGCCTATGTAAGACTGGGCTTCGTTAAAGATCACCGTAGAGCCGCCCCGCAAGTAGTTGCCAATGCCACCTGCACCACCATACTGATTAGCTGATTCAATTTTGGCGCTGTCCATCGTTCCAACACCGTTGGCAAGGGCATAATTTTGACTGATGCCGGGCTCCAAAGACTCAAAGCAGCAATTCTAAATTCCAACTTACAGACGTACATTTTGCCTCAACGAGGAACGAAGTTACTGGGTTGCAGCCGTTCAGACCTGCTAGTCAAGTTTGACCATGATCAGAAGCGAACGGTAGATCAAGGGTTTTGAGTGTCCGTAGTCTGGAATTTGGAATTGCTGAAAGCAGAGGCTTACCCGATCTACTGCCTATGCCGCTCGCACCTGCTGATTGACGCCTTTATCCGGTTCCGCCGCAGTGCGAATGTAAAAGCGCTTCAGGAAGAAGAGAACACTGCCGTCGATAGTCGGCTGAACGCCACGATCAACCAAGCGGTGCGGCAAATCTTTGGAGACGTTCTGCCCTCCCCTTTGGGCGACAACCAGCTCAGCGCTAAGAACCTGAGAGCGGCCTATGTCAATATTGCCTATCATCTGTTCGGTACCCAGAGCGAATCTATCGGTTCGTTTGCCGAAGACTTCTTAGGTCACCAGAATGCAGGTAGTGCCGCCAGCTACGAAGACTACTACTGCGTTGCTGTCGATGGCAAAGCGCTAGACGTTGGTGTTCTGCGCGGCGAACTAGAAGCTAAGGCCAAACAGCCGAAAGCCGAAAAGCGTACGACGATCCACGTCGATGGCCTGCTGAAGGAGCGGTTTGAAGCTTTTGGCAGTGGCACCAACAAAGAGAAGATAACTCAGTTGCTTGATGCGGCAGCGCAAACGGCTGCGCTAGAGCGTCAGTTACATAGCTCGAATCAGCGCTTAGATTTAGCTCGCAAACATATAGAGCTGTTGCAAGGGAAGTTAGCGGAAAAGGCAGCGATCGAGTCAGCAGATAAGGCCGCGATCACCCCCAGCCGCCAGAGTGCGCCGAAGCATACGCCCATCCCAGACGATTGGCAGGAGATGTCGAATGCGGTATTGAACGGCTCTCGACTTCCTGGCAGCGCGGATGAGAAAATTCGTCGCTCGATAGCAGCGGTGCAAGACTCCAATGCGGGTCTGGACAAAGAAGACCAGTGGGCGATTACGCCGACTATTCTAAAAAAGCTATCGGGCTCAAATGCCAACCGAATTAGAGACTACTTAAATTGTCATCCCGAGACCGCCCAGATGCTGGAGCGGTATAACAGTGGCTATGGCTACCACCAGAATCGCTATCGGGGCGACCCCCGAGATGCAATGTGGTGGCCGTTGGTCTATGGCGAGTACGAATGGTAATAGCGCGAAATTTTTGGTCAAGCAGATTAGGCGCGATAGGAGAGAGAACAATGATCTTGATTGTGACGACGGCGGCTGCCGCCCCTGAAATTGCTGATGCGTTGGGAGATACGATTAAAGTCGGAAGTCGCCACTGGGTATCGAATGCGATAGATGTTAGAGCAGCCCAGACGGCAGCGTCACTGTTCGATAAGCGGGCCTTAGTAATAAACCTCAATAGCTTTCGCGTTGGCTTAGTGGCCGGGATTATGTCGTGCATTCTGTGGGCAGTGCTGTACAACCTGGCTTATAAGGCTGTCGTTACTGCCGAGATTGGCCAAGCTGCCTCTG
>JBGTGK010000355.1:0-7678 GCA_041746795.1 Phormidesmis sp. | reverse complement strand
TCGACTAGGGCAGAAGTGATGGGCCTAATTTATACGCTGGCGGCTATGGGTCTGATGGTTTTGACGTTCAGCGCGATCGCATAAGCCTCCCCTAACAACACAGGTTTTGAGCTAGTAACCCTCTACCTACAGGCATACATCGGCCTATAGATAGAGGGCAGTGCTATATTCAGCCTATACACTGTCAGTATTAAATAAACAAGCTTTTGAATCAAATCTTAGAAGTATTCCTTGAAAGTTAACATTAGTCGCCCTTAGACGCCGATAAGAGACGGCGACAAGGCCTTTGCGACTTGAACTATCGCCTTAGAAAAAGTCAAGAGAACTTCTATGTATCCTATGCTTCCGCCCGGCGCTCAAGAGTTTTTGTACATGCTAAAAAACGGCATTTGGTCGGTGGGAATTGTCTCCTGGCTGTTTGGCATTACCGATAGAACGCTAGCGGCCCTGATGGACGGCTATCTTTCTGCGTTAGATATTGTTCAGCTTTGTACCGCCGCTTTCCTTTTTGTGAGCTGGCTGTTCCTAAAACCTGGGGGCGACTTGAAAGTTCCTGCGGAAGTCTCTGTAGAAATCCCCAAAGAGATAGGCGTGAGGATTTCTGACTAGGGGGTAGGCTAGTGAACCGCCGAAAAAATTTTTGAAGAAGTTTTGACGGTTTCTAGTTTTAGGAGAAAGCAATGGCCGAGGCAAGTCGCCAGCGAATTCTGGTTGGGTTTGAAACAGAGCAGACTCTGAGTCAGGCGCTTCAGAGCTTAGAGGCGAAAGCGCTTTCTACGCTCGAAGCTGAGGTAGTTGTGCCGTTGGATAAGGATGTGCCTACAGAGCGATCGCTTAACCCAGGCACTGCAAAAGCGGCAGGCTTAGGCGCAGTTATGGGCGCGATGGTAGGTGGATTCATTATTACCACGGCCCTGAATATTCCTAATGTAGCGTCCATTTCAGAAAATGCCACTCCGCTCTCTGTGATAGTAGTCCTCATTGGCGCTGCCTTTGGCGGCTTAGGCGGAGGCGTCACCTCGTTTTTTTCGGGGGCCAGTCCTGATGCCGAAACGCCCGCCAACTACAAGCTCAGAGTTGAAGCCTCATCTGAGGAGGTTAAAACGGCTACGCAGGTCTTGCTCAACGAAGGTGGGCGTCTGCTGTAAGGTTTGCATCTCTAAGGTGCTACTCATATAGCCTAAGCTCAGACTCACTATAATACTCAAGCGTTTTACCCAGAGGCTGCTGGATCTATTGCCCGCTGCAACACTATTGAACCCAAGTCTATTGAACCTAACTCAGCTTGAAGGGGACTTGCGATCGCATCTCCAAGCCAATCACCTCTATGCCGAAGGCGACACCCTATCGCTGCTCGCCCACGGTGAAGCCAACGCCATCTTTCGACTCAATTCAGATCGGCTGATCCGGGTAGCTGTGAACACGCCCAACCAGCGCTTTGGGGGAGACTTCAGCCGATTGACGGCTTTTGAAGGGGGCATTTTGCGCTACTTGGCAGGTGCCGGGATAAGTCACCGCTTGCTAAATGCCAAGCTAGAGGCTCGGCTAGAGCCTGATCGGGATTTTCCCTATACCTATTTGGTCACCAACTATATTGCTGGGGAGCCGCTAAACTACGGGCGACAGCATCTAAAACTGTGCGCCCACACGCTCGCCCGGCTGCACCGACTGCCCTTACTCTCAGTCTACAAAAACCCTGCCGCTCGGCTGGTACCGCCGCTTCAGCAAGTGACTCGTCCCCTGACGCTGTTCTTTAAAGAAGCGCAGGACTATGCTCAGCCCTATTTTGACTTTCCTGGGGCGGATGCTGAGATTGTTGACATGCTGAAGTCGGTTTTGTTGAAGGCGCGCTCGCGTCTCAGCGCTGAGAGACTGCTGACGGAGTATCCTCACGAATGCCTCGTACACAGCGATCACACTTACGACAACTGGGTTGTTGATGGCAAACAGGCGTTCCTAATCGATTGGGAATGGGCGGAAATTGGCTCTCCGGCTGGAGACCTAGGGCACTTTCTTTCGCCGATCACGATCTGTCGCCGTCAGGGCTATCGATTGCCTGCTGAAGACAAACAGTTCTTTTTGGAAGCTTACTACAGCGCCTTAGAAGATGCCGAGCTGGCCCAAACGATTAAGATGCACTTTGCCGCCTTTGGCGCTTTCCCAGCTTTGCGATCGCTCTGCTGGACAGCCGGATACTGGATCACGGCTCGCCGCTGGTACGCTGACTCAGCTACTGAAAAGAACAGCGCTGCCGAGCGGATAAATAGGATCGAAGCCAGCCAGCAGGCGTTCCCGCAAATGTGGGCTGATGTGATGGCGCTGTTAGAGGAGCCTTTGCCATGACTATTGCTCCATCTTCTCGGCGTAGCTGGATTGGGGGCGTGCGATCGCTGCTCGCCAATCTCTCCAACCCATCCTGGCAGGCTTACCTGCTGATCCTACCGGCTATCAGCATTATCGGTCTACTCTTTGGCGGCGGCTTAATACTCGCTTTTTTACAAAGCATTGGCCTGATGGGTTTAACCAGCACCGGCCTGTCGCTGACGGCTTACCAGCAGGCGTTTGCAAGCAGTGCTTTTTGGCAGTCTTTAGGGCTGAGCTTATACATTGCAATTACGGCGACGGTTCTCTCTAGCGTACTCAGCATTGGGCTGGCGCTGCTGTTGCAAAAGGCCGGGCGGTGGGCTAGCTTTGCCTGCCAGCTAACGCTACCCATTCCTCACTTGGTGGGGATTGCTGGAATTCTGCTGCTGTTGTCGCCTAGCGGTCTGCTTTCGCGGATACTGTTTAGCCTGGGCTGGATTCAGTCCGATCAGGGCTTTCCACTGCTGGTAAATGACGCAGCGAACGTAGGCGTTTTAGCCCATTTCCTCTGGAAAGAGATTCCGTTTATGACCTTGATTTTGCTGGCGGTGCTGCGCGGCATTCGCCCGGAGTACGGTATGCAGGCCAGAGCTTTGGGCGCTAGCCCCTGGCAGTGTTTTTGGCATGTGACGCTGCCGCTGCTAAAGCCGGGTGTAGTCTCGGCTAGTCTGCTGGTGTTTGGCTTTATATTCGGCTCTTTTGAGGTGCCGTTTTTACTAGGATCAACGGTACCAAAAGCGCTGCCGGTGCTGGTGTATCAGGCGTTTACGGATGTGGATTTGGCGCAGAGGCCGGTCGTGATCGCCCTCGGTCTCATCCTATCTGTTGTTTCTATGGGCTTAATTGCGCTTTATCTGTGGGTGAGTGACAGCAAGCGCTTTTATCGGCCAATGGTCAGGGCCAAGAGACATGATGCGTAGAACAGCTTTAGTCTTGATTGTTGTTGTGCTGTTTCTGCCCTTTTTGCCTTTGCTGATCTGGTCTTTTGCGCAGGGCTGGTATTTTCCTCAGCTTGTGCCTGAGCAGTGGACGCTGGCAAACTGGGCAGCGCTGCTGGCTAGCGGTAGCCGGGTGGGTCAGGGGTTTGCTGAGAGTCTTCTGATCGCCTTTTTGCGACGGGCTTAGCGCTGTTGGTGGGCTTACCAGCAGGGCGTGCTTTGGGACTGATGGCGTTTCCTGGCAAGGGCGCGATTAAGCTGTTTTTACTGCTGCCGATTATTGTTTCTCCGCTGGCGACTTTGATGGGCATTCAGTTTATATTAATTCGGCTGGGGCTGAGCGGGACGCTGCTGGGCGTGGTGCTGGTGCATTTGCTGCCGACGGTTCCCTATATGACGCTGGTGATGAGCAGCGTGTATGCCAACTTTGATACCGACTATGAAATTCAGGCGCGATCGCTGGGCGCTTCCCCCATACAGGTGTTTAGCCAAGTAACGCTGCCGCTGATTTTTCCGGGGGTCGTTGTCGGCTCGCTGTTTGCTTTTCTAATCTCTTGGAATGAGTTTTTGCTAACGTTTTTCGTCGGCAGTGGCCGCGTCTTTACGCTGCCCATGGTGCTGTTTACGTCTTTGCAGGGCGGCAATACCGGGCTGACGGCGGCGATCGCGATTACCTCTATTATTCCAGCGCTGATTTTTCTGTTGTTCTCCAGCAGGGCGCTCAGTGACGATGCCGCCATTGGAGGATTAGGAGATGTCTGAAGTGCTATCTAAAGAACCCAGTAAATCCGCGTCTGAGGCTCCTTTCTTTTCTGTTCAGGCACTGACCAAATCGTTCCAAGGTGTACCGGCTGTTCAAGATGTGTGGCTCGATATTCAATCTGGCGAGCGGCTGTCATTACTTGGCCCGTCTGGCTGCGGTAAGTCCACGACGCTTCAGCTCATAGCGGGCATTTTGCAGCCCGATCGCGGCGATATTTTTTTGGCGGGGCGGCAGCTTAATCGGGTTCCTCCCGAGCGGCGACAGATGGCTTTGGTGCTGCAAAAGGGTCTGTTGTTTCCGCACTTAAGCGTGGGTGAGAATGTGGCTTTTGGGCTGAAGATGAGGGGGCGAGTCGGGCTGAGCAGGTTGAACGGGCGACCCGGATGCTCGATCAGGTGCAGCTAAGTGGCTTTGAGAATCGTCGGCCCGATGGACTGTCGGGGGGGCAGGCGCAGCGGGTGGCTTTGGCGCGATCACTGGTCATTCAGCCTAAGGTGCTGCTGCTGGATGAACCGCTTTCTGCGCTGGATGCCAACCTGCGCGGCGATATGCAAGACTTAATTTTGCGGCTGCAAAGTGAAACGGGGGTGACAATGATAGTGGTGACTCACGATCAGAGTGAGGCGGTGGTGATGTCCGATCGGATTGCGCTGATGTTTGAGGGCTGTCTGCGCCAGGTGGCTACGCCTGAAGCGTTTTACCAAAGGCCGGGTGATGAAACGGTGGCTCGCTTTTTGGGTGGCGTCAATTTCTTTGCGGCGGTTGCCCAAGTCCGTCAGCTTGCTTTAGCGGGGGGCGGTGTTCTATCTGCCGACTGTTCTCAGCAAGGCCCGGTAACGGTGACGATCCGACCCGAGCGCATTCATTTGACCAGTGAGCCTGCCTATACAACAAATTTGGAGACAAGTTTGGAGACAAATTTGCTGCCGGTTACGGTTACCCACGCCCAATTTACCGGCACTCAGCGCCGCTTTACCATACAGGTGAATGACAGCAACAATGCTGACAAATTGACGCTGCAAGCCTGGGTTCCTCCCAGCCACAACTTCAGCGTTGGTCAGTCTGCTTTTGCTCACCTGCCCGCTGATGCCCTCTGGGGCTTTCCTCGCTCTCTTACCTCCACTGCCTCTGCTCCTCCAGACATTTTGGAGGGTGGGCAGGGTAGTGAGGTTTTGTCTGTCCAGTAAGTTTCTGCTTTGCCCACCCTACGTTTGTTTTGCTTTATGTCATCTCGTCGCCAATTTATCTACCTTTCTACCAGCGCTGCCCTTGCTACCGTGGTGGCTGGCTGTGCTAATGGCCAAAATGCTTCTACTTCTAGCAGCAGCACGCGCTTTGATCCAACGGCTACTAGCTGGGATGAGGTCGTTAAGCTGGCCAAAGGCACTACCGTTAACTGGGCTATGTGGGGCGGTAGCGACCAAACCAATGGCTATGCTGACAATTGGGCTGCCCCCCAGCTCAAAACAAAGTATGAGATTACGCTTAACCGGGTGCCGCTAACTGACACGGTGGAAGCGGTGAATAAAGTGGTGGGTGAAGTTCAAGCTGGCGTCACCGAAAAGGGCAGCATTGACCTGATTTGGATCAACGGAGAGAACTTTCGCTCGATGAAGCAGGGCAACTTGTTGTTTGGCCCTTTTGCCGACAAGCTGCCTGCGATGAAGTATTACGACACCAAAAGCTCGGCAGTGACTAGCGACTTTGGCCTGCCGACCGAAGGCTACGAAGCGCCCTACACAGGCGCGTTTTACATTATGGCGGCTGACCGAGCAAAAGCACAGACTCTACCCACCCAGTTTGACGAGCTGTTGACCTGGGCCAAAGCTAATCCCGGTCGATTTACCTATGTTGCGCCGCCGCAGTTCGACGGCAGCCGGTTTTTATTGACCGTTCTCTATGGCATTACGGGCGGCTATGAGCAGTATGCTGGGGCGGACTTTAATGAGAGTTTATGGAACCAAAAGTCTCCTCAGGTGGTGGAGTATCTGAAAGCGATTGAGCCCTATCTGTGGCGTAAGGGCTCGACCTATCCTCCCACTCAAACCCGCCTGCAAGAACTCTTCTCTAACGGGGAAATTTGGATGATGCCTGCTTTCACCGCTCCCATTTCCGAAGGCATTACGACCAAAAAGTTTCCGGCTACAACCGAGGCTTTTGCCATGCCCGGCATTTCCTTAAACGACCCGTCTTTCACGGCTATTCCGGTAAATGCTAGCAATCCCGCCGCCGCAATGGTACTGGCCGATCTTCTCGCCACCCCAGAGGGGCAGTTAGAGAAGTTTAAGCCTACCGTATGGGGCGATCCGCCGTTACTCACCCGCACGAGTTTGTCGCCCTCGCTCAAGACTGAATTTGACCAGGTGGAAGCGGACTATGGCATTCCGCTGCAAACGATTGCGAAAGATACGGTGCCGGTTGCGAACGCGGAGTACACGACTCGGCTAGAGAAACTGTGGGCGGAACAGATTGCTACTTAACGGCCTGTTGAATGGCCCGTCAAAATTAAAGATTATAAGGAAAACAACAATCATGGTTTTTACAGAAAGGCAATCTCGGGCAAAAGGCGTTATTGAAGACGATCGCCTGATGGAGCTACACCTATATCCTGGTAATCAGTGCAATCGGGAGTGCGATTTTTGCACGGTGTTTGGTGCGCCTAAGGGCTGGTACACGGAGTATACTGCCGAACATTTAGATGCCGCTTTGCAGAGTGTGATGATTCATGAGCAGGGTGCGATTAAGTTTTTTGGCGGTGAGCCAACGCTGAACCCTGAGAATGTGATTTGGGCGATCGCATACCTCCGCAGCCACAGTTTCAAAGGCGCAATCGTCATCTACTCCAACGGCATTCAGGCCGATCAGCTGCTCAGCATTTTAGCCTCTGACCCCTTGAGCAACACCACCGCTTCTTTGAACTACTCGATTGCGACGGGCGACGGTGCGCCGCAGATGCCGATGTCTTCGTTGCGTAAGTTAGAGCGTCATGAGGAAGCGAATCGTGGGGCGATCGCCATCGGCCATCCCGACATTGTGGACTCTGGGCGCGGCATTGACCCCTTCACTGGCGAAGAGATCCGCCCGCAAGTTGCTCATAAGTGCCCCCACTGCTACCCTGTGCTAAAAACTGACGGCCAGTTCCACGCTTGCCCATTCGCCGTTGAAAACACCTCTCCCCACTTCCAAATAGGCTCTATTCACGACAGCCCGCAGACCGTTGCTCAAAACTTCGAGACCTTTCTCAATTGGATCGACACCGTTCATGAGCCCTATGCGATTGAGCATGATTTGCCAGCCTGTACGGTTTGCTGGAAGCACTTACAGGCGCTGCCGATTCCTGACTTTGCAGGGATCGATAACTGACGCTGGCTGAGCGTAGCCGAAGCCACAACCCAGCCGGACTATTCCTACGGAACGCCAAGGCGAACGACTACGCTCAGCCCTCGATACTGCGCTCCCCTCGATACTGCGCTCAGCCCTCGGTTTCAGGCATCCATAAACCCTTTAATAGTCGCGAGAACGGGCTTAGTGGCAGGGTGCTCAACGGCGACTTCTATGGCCGCTGCGCCGCCTTCTTTGAGAGCGTTAATAACGCGCTTTTTGAAGGTGGGAT
>JBGTGK010000354.1:0-4873 GCA_041746795.1 Phormidesmis sp. | reverse complement strand
GTCCAGTAGTCACCGGGCGTCCGTTTCTGTCACCTCGTGTAATAAGATCGTTCAGTGCGTCTTTGGTGCTTTGATTTAGGCTAGATGAATCTATGCTGGTCGTCAGTAGAAACAGGCCAACGAAGGCAATAGAAATCCATCTCTGCGGCTGCAACCGTTTCCCCAGCTTGGATATAAGTTGAAAAACACTCGTTGCTGCACCTATAGCTCTTACAAATAGCTTCACCATTTAATAAAGTCCCCTTACTTATGGTTCTGTAACACGATTAACCATAGCGGCAATTTGAGAAACGTCGCGTCCAACCAAGGAACGAGACACCCTAGATAAATAGCCGTAAAAACTACTCCTCTAGGGTGTTTAGCCAATCAATAGAGAGATAAAGGGTGAAAACGGTTTATACCGGAGGTGTAGAATTAGATGAGCGATGTGATCGCTCATCCTTTTGGCAGACCCTTTTACTAAAAATGTTGGCTCTAATTTGAGTGATCGATTCACATTCAGTACGATCCTTTCAAAAAAACTTATGACGACTAACAATAATCTCATCAACGGACGCACCTGCGCCCTTGCCATTGGCCTGACCTTCACTATTTTAGGCATTGCGGGCTTTATTCCCTCACTGGTTTCACTTCCCCCTAATGCTATGGGGACGGGTGCGCCTATGGATGCAAGCGACATTTCGCTCACCGCAGGCACTGACTATGTAGCAGGGTTTGTGCGCGGCTTTGGCTACTTATTCGGCATTTTCGCGACGAACACGCTAAAAAATACGCTGCATGTTGCGCTTGGGCTGTTCGGCCTTTACTCAGCAACGGGCGATCGCGGCACCTACAACTACAATCGCTTCTGTGCTATCTTCCTACCCTTGGTTGCTCTCTTAGGATTGCTGCCAGCCACTAATGCAATATTTGGCACGCTGCCTGTGTATGGCAACAACATTTGGGTTAGCGCTATTGCTGGGGCGATCGCAGTGTACGGCACAGTAACTGGCCGTAAGCCAGAAGGCGAGCTACAAGTGTAAATGGCTTTGTCAGATACGCTTCCTACCAATAAATTAGATAGCAGCAAAGTGACTATCCCGATGGAATATACTTCATTGGGATAGTCATTTTATTTTTAAGCTCGGTGCGGCACATCCCGGCTTTTAGCATGGCGAAATCAGCGTCCATGAAACAGATGAGGGCTGCGATTACGGTTAACTCTCTGAATAAAAAGGTGCGTGTAAAAAGATGCTATAGAAGAAAGCAAGTAAGGAAAATGGATGGAAACTTTTGATTTATTAAAGTCGGGACAGCTAGCTGGCTGCAAAGAGCTAAAAATATCCGCTGGCCTGAGCGAGTTTCCAATAGAAGTTTTTGAGCTGGCGGACTCATTGGAGCTTTTGGTGCTATCCAATAATTGCCTGAGTAAGCTGCCGGATGAGTTTGGGCGGCTAAAAAAACTTAAGGTCGTGTTTTTTAACAACAATGAATTTGAAGCGTTTCCAGCGGTGCTGACTGAGTGCCCGGAGCTTTCGATGGTTAGCTTCAAGGGAAATCGAATTAGGCAGATAGGCTTAGATGCCTTATCTCCCGCTATTCGCTGGCTGATTTTGACGGATAATCAGCTACAGGCCCTACCCGCTGACGTTGGCAGGCTAAGCAAACTACAAAAGCTCATGCTGGCAGGAAATCAGCTTCAGGCGCTGCCTGAGGAAATGGCGACTTGCCAAAATTTAGAGCTGATTCGACTATCGGCTAATCGGCTGAAAGAAACTCCTAGCTGGCTGTTTTCACTGCCGCGTTTGTCGTGGCTAGCCTATGCCGGAAATCCTTGTTGCGATAATGAGAACGGCATTGCGCAAACTAGGGCGTCAGAAAAGCCATTGCCCACTATTAATAAGGACGAGCTACCGCTAGGAGATATTTTAGGGCAGGGCGCTTCTGGCATTATTTACAAAAGCCTCTGGATGAAGGCGGGTTCTGAGGCAAAACCTGAGCCAAAAGAGGTGGCCGTTAAGCTGTTCAAAGGCGAGGTAACCAGTGATGGGCTACCGCAGGATGAGATGCGGGCCTGTGTTGCAGCCGGAGATCATCCTAATTTGGTGAATGTGATAGCTAGGCTAGGCAGTAGCGAGCAGGCGGGCCTGGTATTCTCATTTGTTCCTCATAATTACAAGAACTTAGGAGGGCCACCTAGCCTCGATACCTGTACGAGGGATATTTACGATGCTGAAGCCTCGTTCACGCTGCCGGTCGTTCTGCGCATTTTAAGCGGGGTTGCTGCGGCGATCGCTCATCTCCACAGCAGAGGCATCATGCACGGCGATCTCTACGCCCATAACATTTTAGCTAACGAGGCAGGTGAGAGCATTTTGGGTGACTTTGGCGCGGCTTCTTTATACGATCCGGCTGATGTAGCACCTAATGGGACACTTAGTGAAGCGCTGCAAAGACTAGAATCGAGAGCTTTTGGGTGCCTGATGGAGGATTTGTTAGATCGCTGTTCTACGCAGGAGGGAGAGGCTTACAAAAGGCTACGTCAGTTGCAGCACTCGTGCATACAGCCAATGCCTGCACAGCGACCTCTGTTTTCGGCTATCTGTGAGACTTTACAGCGGGCTGATGGGTGATAACTTTAATCAGGTTTGTATTTGAAGGTGCTGTTAATGGAACGCTATGTAAAATCAGAACCTTATCCCTACCCGTATAACGGTGACCTGCGACCGGATAACACGGTGCTGATTGTGATCGATATGCAGACTGACTTTTGTGGGAAGGGCGGCTATGTCGATCAGATGGGCTATGATTTGACGCTGACGCGATCGCCCATCGAACCGCTACAGCAGCTGCTGAAGGTCATGCGAGAGCAGGGCTACCACATTATGCACACCCGAGAAGGGCATCGGCCTGACCTGTCGGATTTGCCAGAGAATAAGCGGTGGCGATCGCGTCAAATCGGTGCAGGCATCGGCGACGATGGCCCCTGTGGCCGAATCTTAGTGCGAGGCGAGGCTGGCTGGGAAATCATTCCTGAGCTGGCACCGCTACCCGGCGAAACCGTGATCGACAAGCCTGGAAAGGGAGCGTTCTTTGCAACAGATTTGGATCTGCTGCTGCTGCGTAAGGGCATTCAAAATATTGTCCTGACGGGCATTACAACAGATGTGTGCGTACACACTACAATGCGTGAGGCCAACGACCAGGGCTACGAATGTCTGGTGCTTTCAGACTGTACGGGAGCTACTGACTATAGCAATCATTTAGCGGCCCTAAAGATGATAAAAATGCAGGGCGGCGTGTTTGGGACGGTAGCAACATCCGCTGATTTTATAGAAGCGCTGGCCTGAGGATGAGCGCTTGGCTCTGGTTTAATACTGCACTTTAATACTGCACCTTAAAGCCATTTTGGCTATCAATCGTGAGCGTCGCCGCGCAAAGATCGAGATCGTTCCAAATTAAGGGACGGTAGTTGCCGCCTAGCTGAAGGGTCAGATCAACTTTGCAGCCATTGCTCAACGGAATATCACGAGATTGTCCTTTGGCTAAAGCGCCCTTTAGGACATCAACGCCTCCGACTTTTAGCGATAGCAGATTGACACTGCCGTTGTTGACCACCTTAAACTGTTGGTCAGCAGCGGATGTGCCTCTAGCCGCTTTGGCATATTCCATTACGCACACGCTGCCGTAGCCCGCATGAGGGCCGCAGCCCGCCCCGACCATTGACCAGTCGGGAGAGAAAATGTTGATGCGATGTCCGCGATCGGGCACGCCATCATCCACAATTAGGTTTAGCATTATTTGTTGAGCAGTGGCTGGGCCGTAGGTGATGTTTTCGCCTGAGCCTGAATTTTGAACGCCGAAGCGGGCCAGCCTTTCGTCAGGGCGGCTACCATCTGAGCCGGTATGACCTGTCGTGCCATCGCTTTGGTCTTGGGCGTGAGCTTTGGCGGCCTGAGCCGCTCCGGTTGATAGGGTAAGTGCGCCTACGGCTGGCTGATTGCGCAAAAATTGAATGGCCTCTTCAACGGCGGGCTTGCCCTCGTTTGTAAGCAGGGTACAGTTGCGCCCACAGCCGTTAGGAATGTTGCCTTCGGGGTTCATGCTGGCGAGGTAGGCCTCTAAAATGGGAATATAGCTCTGTGGATTCTGGCGAACGCGGTTATGTTCTGTTATTAGGTTTTGCTCGACGATTGCCCAGCTCGGCTGTGGAGTGGTTTGGGCTTGAGCAGTGTTACCCAGGTTGAAGGGTGATGTCGCGGTGCTAGACGGCTGCGGAAAGCGAGCGCAGGCAACGGCAAGCAGCGCGGCAGGAAGCGCCACACCAATTTTCCAGGCGGAGGAGCGTAGTTTGAACAGTTGCATAGTGATCGCTTTCGTACTGAATTGTATAGCGAGTGCTATGGAAAGCCATTGGATGGCTGATGACCCACAGCGCATATAGATGCTATGAAAAAGTGTATCAAAGCGGTTAGCGAGCTGTTTGCTCTTTAGGGACAGATGATTTAATGACACACAGCCTGTTTTGGCTTTGGATTGAAAATTAGGTAGCTTAACTCGTCATGCCCATTTCTGGAGCCCCTTACTCTAGCCCGCTCCTAAGCTGTAGGAAGCTGTATGAGTGTTTTGCTGTCCGGTCTAGCAGCGGCGCAAGTACCACTATCTTGACGCTATTCTTTAGCATCAATGGATCTCCCATAAGCGCCCAGAAGTTAGCCTATAGGAGCTTGTCTAGGAGCTTGTCTAACTATTCTAACTACCTAAGTTTTGCCCAAATAAACGGCAACATGCTCTAACTTCAGCAGTTGAGATAATCCCTGAATCCAAGGTCTGACAAGGGTATCAGCAGCATTTAGACGAATTTCAATCAGTTGTCCCTGTGCGTTGAAGCAGA
>JBGTGK010000353.1:0-1771 GCA_041746795.1 Phormidesmis sp. | reverse complement strand
AATTCTCTAGATAGCTGGCGAATGAAGTTCGTGTGAATAAATCTTAGGAATACGCAAATATTTTGGTGTCTTATTTATAACAGGGGGAGAGTACTCGTTCCATTTAAAATCTTCACTTTTAAAATCTGTGTTTGTACCTAAGTTTCAACCCAAGTTTTATAAGTGTCAGGATCAAAACTACTAGGACTTCAGCAGAGTGATTAATCCCATTAAAGTGGCGATCGGGCTGTTGCTTGCGATCGCCTTACTAGGCCCCTTCCTATTAAGAGAGTATTCCAGTGGCTTCGAGCCATACCCGGCGGTTTTACAGCCTTCGGGAGCCTACACCATTTCTACGGCTAATAGGCTATTGACCTTCGATCAAACGGATTTGGTTGCCGTAAAACCTGATGGCTCTAAAGTACAGGTCGATACAGATGCTTTGATGGGGGCGATTCCGCATCAGTTTTGGACGAGCATTGCCGAGCGAGACTTTGGCTTAAAAGGCGCACCCAGCCGAAGCTTTTCGCTAGGCGTATGGACGCTGAGGGCTACACCGCAGGCAGCAGTATCTCTTAAAGTGCGGCAAGCAGCCGTGAGCTGGATTCAGTCTAGGCTCAATGAACAGGGAATCAGTGGAGCAAACGCCTTAGTTGTGCGTCGCATGAAGCGCTCTTTTGATGTGGCTGCGGGCACGGAGTCCAAACGAAAAATAACTGAGCAAATCTATGTGGACATCTCTTAGAGCCTTTCTGGGCAATATTCAACTTAGGCTGCAATCTGTAGGGCGAATCGATCTGGCGTCGCTCTGCATTTTTAGAGTGATGTTCGGCCTGTTCACTATCCTATTTTTGTGGCGACGATACGTCTGGTTGGGGACGGTACCTGACGCTTTCTTTAAGCCGCCTATTTTTAGCTTAGCCGCCCTGTTTAATTCATTTCCGCCAGCCGCCTTTTTCCAGTTCATCGGTGTGGCCGTTGGCGTCTGTACCCTTACTTTGACGCTAGGCTACTTAACGCGGGTTTCGACGGTCTTGTTACTGCTGCTAGTGCTGGTCGGCAACAGCTTTTGCTTTTCGCTGGGCTCTATTAATCACGAAATTTTCTATCTGTGCGTTTTGTTGGCAATGTGCTTTCAAGATTGGGGCGCAATGTTTTCGGTGGATGCACTACTACGAGGGCGAACGACAACAACAGAGACGACGCGGCCCATGGCGAGCCTATGGCTCCTGATTATATTGATTGCATTTGGCTTTTTTACGTCTGGCTATGGCAAGGCATTTAGCTGGATAGATTTTGACCTGACGACCAGCGGATTTTTGGCCTGGTTCTACAGCGGATATTTCACTTTAGGCCGCAATCAGCTGCTAGCGCCACTGGTGCTGAAAATACATGCACCGCTGCTATGGGAGCTGATGGATATGTCAGCGGTGGTTTTTGAGCTGGGCTTTTTAGTAGCCATGTGGACGCGGCGAAGCTGGTATGCGTGGCTGACGATTGCCTGCCTTTTTCACCTGGCGAACTGTCTGCTGTTGAACATTTCATTTACGGCGAACGCAGTTGCCTACCTGGCATTTGTGCCGTGGAGTCAGCTTGCGATTCTGAAGGGGGCAACTCAAAGGCCTCAGCTAAGCCTGGGGATATTAGCCGCTTTTGGAACGTTTGCCCTTATTTTGCGGATGTCATTTGCCCAGTCTGAGGGGTTTGCCCTTTACCTATTTGAGTCTATCGGTATCGATGAGCTGTTTGTAAACTGCGGCGTTTTGGCCCTGCTGCTGCTGCTGTTCCTGCT
>JBGTGK010000352.1:0-12267 GCA_041746795.1 Phormidesmis sp. | reverse complement strand
TAGAACAGCCTAAGTAGAACAGTAGGACATCGTCGATGTGATTCAAATGAATCGCATCGGCTTTTTTTTAGCTAAAGAAGCGCTGACAAAGATCTGGCTATGGATGCTGAGAATGCAAACCCCGCTCATATTAAGCTTTAAAGCGGGTGCTAGGTTGTGAGAGCTAGCACTATCATTTTGGCTCATACATTTTGGCTCGT
Source organism: Phormidesmis sp. (assembly GCA_041746795.1). Classification (GTDB taxonomy): domain Bacteria; phylum Cyanobacteriota; class Cyanobacteriia; order Phormidesmidales; family Phormidesmidaceae; genus Phormidesmis. The sequence continues at coordinate 12,067 of JBGTGK010000352.1, read as the reverse complement.
AATATTTAAAAGGGAGGCACCCATGGTCATCGCTGAAGCTACTTTTTCTCATCATTCTTCTTTAGAAGACCTTGCTTCGCAATCTGTGCAGAAGCCTACCGATGACGAGTTCATCAGGCTACAAGCGCAGCTAGCAGATCGCTGGCAGTCGATTGATGCTTTTGATCGCAGCCCCAGGCAAATTGTAGTGGTGCCTTCTCTTAGCCTTGACCAGGCTGAGCTAATGAAAATTGAGGGCGTTCACCACTATGAGGAGCGGCTGCTGTTCGCTTTGATTCGCCTGCGCAATCCAGAGACTCGCCTGATTTATGTGACCTCTCAGCCCCTGCACCCTAGCATTGTGGATTATTACCTAGAGCTGTTGCCGGGTATTCCTAGCTCACACGCGCGTGATCGCCTCGACCTATTTTCAACCTACGACTCCTCGCTTAAGCCGCTATCAGAAAAAATTCTGGCTAGGCCCAGGCTGATCCGGCGCATTAGGGAAAAAATTAAGCCCGATGAAGCCTACATGACCTGCTACAACTCCACCGAATTAGAGCGAGATTTATCGCTAGCGCTGGGTTTGCCGCTGCTCGCCGTAAATCCTGATTTGCTTTACTGGGGAACTAAAGGTGGCAGTCGTCAGATTTTTGCTGAGTGCGGCCTGCCGTTGCCGGATGGGAGCGAGCTGACTCACGATGTCGCTGAGCTAGCTGAAGTGACAGCGGCGCTGTGGGAACGGCAGCCTGACCTGAAGCGAATTGTGATTAAGCTCAATGAGGGATTTTCGGGCGAGGGGAATGCGCTGCTGTCCCTACAGTCGCTGGCTGAGGTGTCACCCGAAAAGGTAGGACACGACAAACGAGTGCAGGCAATCAGGTCAGCGCTGCCTCAGCTGCGGTTTCAGTGCAAAAGTGAGAGCTGGGAGTCTTTTGAGCACAAGATTGAGGAGCTGGGCGCGATCGCCGAAGCTTTCATTGAGGGCGAAGAAAAATACTCCCCTAGCGTCCAAGGGCGGGTCACGCCAAAAGGTGAGGTTGAAATTCTCTCTACTCACGATCAGGTACTAGGCGGCCCTGACGGTCAAATATTTTTAGGATGCACCTTTCCCGCCGATGAGGCCTATCGGATGGCCTTACAAGACATGGGCCGCAGGGTAGGCGAAAATTTAGCGGCAAAGGGCGCTTTGGAGCGCTATAGCGTAGACTTCATCGCAGTGCATCAGCCTGACAATGAAGCGCAACCCTGGCAACTCAACGCCATTGAAATTAACTTGCGAAAAGGCGGAACGACTCATCCGTTTATGGCGCTGAAGCTGCTAACCAACGGCACCTATAGCCTGAAAGACGGCAAGTTTTACACAAAGAACGGTCAGGCGAAGTATTACAAAGCATCAGACAACCTACAAAAAAAGGCCTACAGAGGGCTGCTGCCCAACGACCTGATGGATATCATCATGGGCGAGCAGCTGCACTTTAGCTCGATTGATGGCGTGGGCGTAGTGTTTCACCTGATGGGCTGCTTGAGCGAGCATGGCAAGCTAGGCCTTACCTGTATTGGCAATACGCCTCAAGAGGCTGAAGATATTTACGAACAGGTTGTAGCCACGATCGATCGGGCGACTCGCGAAGTATGATTTCAATGCGTTTTGGCAAGTGCTCTGGCAGATTGTTCTAATGAGCGCCTACTGATTACTGCTTTTCATTGCTCTATCGATCTCGCGCTTATCCTGTTTTTTCTTCAGGCTTTCGCGCTTGTCGTGCAGCTTTTTGCCTCGGCCCAGTGCAATCACAACTTTTACCCTGCCGTCCTTGAAATACATTTTGAGCGGCACGAGCGTCAGACCTTTTTGCTCGGTCTGGCCGATGAGCTTACGAATCTCTTGCTTGTTAAGCAGCAGCTTACGAACGCGGCGAGGGTCGTGGTTGTAGGCTAGGTTGGTCATTTTATGCGGTGAAATATGCACGTTGTGCAGCCATACTTCACCGCGCTTGACGTTGGCATATCCGTCTCGCAAGTTCACGTTTCCTTCGCGGATAGATTTCACCTCAGTGCCCAGCAGCGCGACGCCCGCTTCATAGGTTTCTAAAATTTCGTATTCAAAGCGTGCCTGGCGATTGTCTGCCGCGATTTTAACGCCGCCGTCTTTACCCGATTTGGCCATTGTGAAGTCGAAGAGTGAAGGATCGTGAGGAAAGGATTTATAGACTTTAAGTCTAGAGGTTCACTGCGAACTTTGGCATTGCCTGCCAGACGTCTATAAGGGTTTATCTTTGGGGCTAGCTACTGCTGTGTAGGTTCTGCGACTAAGCACCATTGATGTATCTCGTAGGTTACACAGTTGTTGGCAATCAAAGGATCTGCCTCGATAATGGTTCTAGCAGCGGCCATAGAGTCTGCTTGGAAAATGAGCATACCGCCGCCAAGTTCTGCCCAGTATCCGCTGCGGGCCTGATGCCCATTTTTAATTAAGTTGTTAACGTAGGCTACGTGAGCATTAACAAATTGGTCAAATCGAGGCTTGTCAACAATACCGCGCTCAATTTTAACGAACCATGGCATGACTGATCCTCGATAATGCGTCTGCTAGTTCGGCTGTTTTTTCAACCTGCTTTTTTTTAGACCGCTGCTTTTCTTTAGACTATTCTATGGGTACCAATAAATCTGTGGGGCTTAATGAAAAATCGGATTTGGCTTCATCAGTTTGCAGGCGATTTTTTGTTGCGCTGCTGCCGCCTGAAAATGTCAGCATAAAAGCTAATGAAGTTAAGGGTGTGATGCGCGATCGCTATGCTAGCAAAGCCGCCTTCCGCTCGCCGCCTCACGTGACGCTGCTCGCCCCCTTTGATTGGCCGATTGCTGATTTGCCTCGACTGGCCGATACGCTGAGCAAGTTTGCGGCTGGACAGCTACCCGTGCCCGTGACGCTCGACGGCTTTGATGCGTTTGCGCCGCACGTTATTTATATCAATGTGGTGAAGAGTGATCGCCTGATGGAAATTCAGCCCAAGCTGCTGTATTACCTAAAAGATAGCCTAGGGTTAGTCAGCGATCGCGACCAAAACCGCGCCTTCGTTCCCCATCTTACCGTAGCCTTCCGCGACCTTAAGCCCACCCTGTTTCGCCAGGCTTGGTCAGTCTTCCAACACCAAGAACTTCACTTCGATTTCACCGTAGGCCAGCTCACCTTACTCATCCACAATGGCAAAATGTGGACTGTAAAAGAAAGCTATGACTTTAAAGAAGCAGCTAGCAGCCTATAGCGCAAACTCCCTGCCAATCTCTATGCTAGACGTCTCTCTAATGACAGAGTAAGGTTTCATCCGTTGATGGATTCGCTACTGGGCTAACAGTTCTTATAGTCAAAGACGATACATCAGTAATGGAGTGGTTTTATGGCTGCTGAACAGAACGAAAAAATTAAGTTGGAAGCGGAACCAGGCAAAGGTGCTGCTGGCGACCAGATGGCGGTGCAAACAGCCCAGCCAGTAGGCGAGGCAATCCAACCAGAAGGCACCAGAACGATGCCAGGTGGAGACGTTGAGCAAAACCTGAGTGACATTGAAGCCGCTCGTGAAAGTGAAAAAGACAGCGATTTGAAAACAACTGACGGCTACGTTGTTGACGATTCGGGCCGGATGAACAATTTCGCCATAGAACCCGAAATGTACATAGAAGAAAAGTAGGATGGGCAATGCCCACCACAGCATCCCTAATACATACCGGTATAATTGTCACATCGAAACAATTTGCGCCATGTTGTAGGCGGTACATGCCCGCATGTAACATGGCGATTGAAAAATCCCCTACACCAACCAAGCGCCCTGAAAAAAGTCCCGCTCACAGGTCATCGCATAGCGATAAGTCGCCCGCGTTAGCGCCGTATCGGGCGAGTATTGATCAACCAAACCTTCTAACTGCTGCGCCAAAGGCTCAAATTCGTCGCCACTATAGGTTGCAATCCAATCTGCATAAGCATGAGAAGGAACGCCTCCTTCAGCCAACGTTTGACCTAAGTAAGCATATAGCCGCATACAGGGAGACATCGCCACCGCCGTAACGCCTACTGGCTGGCTCCAAGCAGTCGCCAGCAAAAAATCCGTGTACTGGCGAGTTGCATTACCAGGCTCTACCGCTGCAATGCCTACGTCCCACGACTGAGCATAAGCTTGATGCAGATTCAGCTCCTGCAAAACGCCATTTGCCAAAGTATGAAACACCTGAAAACTTTCCCAGTCAGGTGCCTTCGCCGCCGCAATACTATATGCCCGAGCAAACGCCTCTAAGAAAAAGGCGTCCTGCCCCACGTAGTAAGCAAATTTTTCCTTTGGCAAAGAACCATCGCCAATCCCTTGAACGAACGGATTATGTAAGGAGGCCTCGGCTAAATCCTGGTTCACCTGCCAAAGTTTTTTTGATAGCGACATAGCGGCATAGATATGGAAAGACCGCTAAAATCATAGCCTTCTGGAAGCCTCATGCGATCGCAGCACCCGCCTCAGTTCGACGGATGGCCACAACAGAAGGTTTAGGTGGTGCATCTGCCGTTTTGCCCGGCCAGTTAGAGCCGATAGGAACTTCACGCGTTTGCATAAAGGTTTTTCCATTCGTTGTTTTGAGTTCAAACTCTCGGGTCTCGGTGTCCATTGCTTGGCGCATACCGTTCCGCTCCCCAGGATGCTGAGCTGAGATAAATAACGTTGAGCCATCTGGAGTGAAAAACGGCCCTGTCATTTCACATTCCATTGGCCCATAGGCAAACATTTTGGCTTCCCCAGCATCTTTCCCGCCCGTGGAAATTTGCCAAATCGAGTTGTTGCCATAGAGCCCTAGCAAGTCTTTCCCACTCAAAGGTTTGCCTTCTACGTCTTTGCGCTGTGAAGGAACCGGCTCGTTGTGTCCGCTTGTAGACATGTCAGTGACGACCCACAAGTTGCCCTGAGGATCGAACGCCAGGTTGTCTGGATTAGCAAAGCCCATGCCGCCGTCTGCTGGCTCACCGCCAGTCGCAAACGTTTCCCATTTAAAGGCGAGAGCAGCCGGATCGTTACCATCTTCAGTGAGTTTCATCACCCAGCCTGCTTCGTAATCTTCCTCGCCCTTGGGGCCAACGAAGATAGCCTTGTCTGGCCCACCATCGCTGCCGGGTGTGCCGGAGGTAAAGGCAATAAAGAGCGTACCGTCTTGGGCAACTTCCGTATCTTCTGGGCGAGCTGTAGCAGTGGCCCCGGCTGCTACAGCAGCAAAGTGCGCGTCTATTAAGATAGCCCCCTGCTTTTCCAGATCAGTACCTTCGTAAAGGTCACCTAAGGTCGCAAATTTTCCCTTTAGCTGGCTAGCTGTGGCATCGTCTTTGACCTTTTCAATGCCGCCCTCTGGCCGTTTGGGTAAGGGCACCATGCCACCCAGCACGCTGCTAGGAAGCACCGGATTTACAGGGGTATTTAGCGTTAGGGGCATCCAGATGCCCGTGCCATCTGCATTCATTTTGGCTGCGTACAGCATTCCGTCGGCCATTAGCTGAGAGTTTGCTTTGTCAGTGGGGTTGTTGACCGTACCCGTGCTGATGAATTTGTAGAGATGTCCGCCTCGGCGATCGCACCCCGAATAAAAAGCCAGATGCTTACCTGCCTCAGCCCGCACGCCCACCGCCTCATGGTGATAGCGTCCCATCCAGGTGTGCTTAGTCCCGTAGTCGTTTGGATTGCTCGGATCAATCTCCACAATCCAGCCGTACTTGTTACCCGCTAGGCCAAATACATTGCCCTGACCGTCAAACCCTGCGTCGAATGCCTTTTCGCCGGGCGCAAGGGATGAGCCATCACTGTTGACGACTTCAGGCACCTGATCCTGGAAGTTCTCTTCAGCGCTGAGTGTTGTTCCCCAGGGTGTCGTTCCACCTGCACAGTTGCCGAAAGTGCCGATAATTTTATCGCCTAGCCCGTCGGTATAGCCTTGAACCTTAGCCTTATTGAACACGGCTGTAGCAGGCCCAGTCGATTTAAGATAGTTGCCGTCTTTTAAGCCTGAAATGCCCGAAACGCGGCGATCGCTCTTGCCCTCTACGCGGGCCCATGCGCCATCTGCGCCACGACGTACTGAAATTATGCCCAACCCCTGATCGGTTAGCATTTCCTGTGAAAGCTGCTGAATCTGAGCTTTTAACGGACTGTCGTCAGGCAGCATGAAAGCGTCTACTGATTTATCTTCCATTCCTCCTAGCGCGCTTGCTACCTCATCAAAGGGCAGCGTCTTACCGATTACCGGCTCGTAGGTTTGCGCCCAGGTATCGGCGCTAATGTACTCAAAGTTAACCGTGAGGTAGCCTTCATCAGGCCCAGTTGGAACAAACGAAAGATAGTCGTTGTTGTAGCCAAACCGAGAATTTCCCACCGGATCTCCCCAGGAAGCAATCACGTCGTAAGTATAGCCATCAGGCAGCACGAGGTCATCTTGAAGAGCATACTGCGCATACGCTATGGGCTGCTGATCGGTGCTGACTTTCGCAGCGCTGTAAGGCATTGGGCTTTTAACAGGCTGAAAGGGGGTTGAGGGCGCTGTGGTGGTGATCCGTGTTTTACCTGCGGCTTGCTGTGCTGCGGTTCCTTCAAAGGCTTCTGATTGGGTTGCCCGATAGCCTAGAGAACCGATTGCGGAGGATCCTGCCGCTGCCCCTAAAAATAGAAGAAAATGCCGACGTTTTAAACTCATGATGGTATTTTTCCCTGAAAATCCAAGTGCCTCTCAAGATAGGAATATACGCAGACTAGATTAAGAGCAGGTGAAAGGAGCGTTCGTTCCCATCAAGCCAGCTTTTAGCCTAAAAAGGCTGCTGTTGCCACCCGACAATCCTCCTTAATTTGTGCTTTTAGCGCCTCTAATGAGTCAAATTTTTGCTCGGCTCTGACAAATTTTTCCAAGCTTACGGTCAGTAGCTGACCGTAAAGATCGCCTGACCAGTTGAGAATATGCACCTCTACGCTGAGCGACTGCCCTGCGACGGTCGGGCGATTACCAATATTCATCACGCCCTTTAAAGGTTCACCAGCCGCGCCGTAAACCCTCACCCCGTACACACCCGTTCGAGGCAGGTATTTCTTGACCGGCAGCTGTAAGTTTGCAGTCGGAAAGCCGATAGTACGGCCTAGCTGTTGGCCTTTTACGACTCGGCCCGTGAGCGTATAGGGGCGTCCTAGTAGCTGTGTGGCTTCAGATAATTGGCCAATTTGTAACGCGGTGCGGATGCGGGAGCTGCTGATGCGATCGCCCCCCTCATATTTCAGCGGCACCTGCACGACCGGCACACCATAATGCGCTGCGATCGCCTGTAGCCCATCAGCATTACCACAGCGGCCTTTGCCAAAGCGAAAATCACTGCCTATGCTAATGCGTCTGGCCTGAAGCCCTTTAACTAAAACTTGCTCAACGAAGGCTTCGGGACTCAGCGCCGATAGCGCTTGGTCAAACGGCAGCATTACCAGCTGTTGAATGCCTAACTGCGCCAGCTGCCAGGTCTTTTCTGCAACCGGCGTCAGCAGCGGCCTAGCGACACCCGAAAAATACTCTTGAGGATGAGGCGAGAAAGTGACCACCGTCGCGAAGGTCACCCGATTAGCGTCGGCGGCTGGGCCAATCGGCAAATCAAGCAAATCGGCATCGAGATCACTTGCTTCGGTTGAGTTTTGTTCGATTGTTTTTTGAAAGCGGCTGTGACCGAGCGCTGTCGTACCGCTGTGAAGGGCTGCTACCGATGAAGCGCTCAGGGTTTTGTAGGCAACCGGCTCAGTCAGTGTTTGCCCTGACTCTTCTGGCTCACTTAGAATTTGGGCCATCACTCGCTGATGGCCTAAATGCACGCCGTCAAAATTGCCCAGCGCTATGCTTACAGGGGTTTTCGCCGCCTTGAGAGAAGAGGTTATCCACACGCTTTACATTTTGACACAAAGCACGGCAACTCCAACGCTTTATCTGAATAACTGGCCCAAACAACTGGCCCAAAAAGTGCCCAGAGAATTACTCAAACAACGGCTAAAGCTGCTCCTTGGGTGATCAGCTCAAGCACCATGCCTTCTTTAGCCACAGTGCTATTAGGCATCGCCGCCGAGGTCTGACGGACGATATCGTCCATAAACGCATCCGTGTGAGTCGGATCGTGGTGAAAAATTAGCAGCTGTTTAACGTTGGCTGCTTTCGCTAGCTTAACCGCCTCTTGCCACGTAGAGTGGCCCCAGCCGACCTTGCTAGCCTTTTCGTCGTGGTACTCACTATCCGTGTAAGTACAGTCATAAATCATCACGTCTGCATCTTTAGCCAGTCGCAGCACATTTTCATCTAGCCTGTCTGAGAAATGCTCTGTATCGCTGATATAAGCTGCCGAATGGCCCCGATAGCTGACCCGATAGCCAATTGCCTCACCAGGGTGATTGAGCAAGGCGTTGGTGATTTCCACTTCGCCAAACTTAACGACTTCGCCGACTTCGATGTCACAAAACTCTAGCTCAGCGCCCATAATTTGCAGGGGTACTGGAAAGTTGGGATGCAGCATTTGATCGTTGAGGCGCTGCTCGATAGTTGAGCCGTTAGGGGCGATCGCGCCATGAATCTTAAATTTGTTGCCCGGCACAAAAGCAGGCACAAAAAACGGAAATCCCTGAATATGATCCCAATGAGAATGCGTAAAAAATATGTTGGCCTGCACAGGCATTTCGGAGAGCATCTGCTGACCCAGATTGCGCAGCCCTGTGCCACCATCAAAAATTAGCCGTTCTCCCCCGACTCTCATCTCAATGCAGGCCGTGTTGCCGCCATAGCGCACCGTTTCCAGCCCTGGACAAGCGACACTTCCCCGGACGCCCCAAAAGCATATCGAAAATTGACCTAAATGATCTGTCATGAGCCTTACATGAAGTGTTTAGAGGAATTGCTGTCTATTTTTACAGCTAGCAGCACTATTCATCAGATGAAAAGATGCATCAATACCGGCCCGAAACCAGAATACCTTCCTGCATAATGCCCAAGCCCTGTTAGGAGCTTTCGATATTCATCCATTTTAGTTCTGTCGTTCTAAATTATTGTCCAATTCATATTGCTTTAATCAATTGCGAGGCAGCTATGATTTATCCAATCATGCATAAAAGTCAGCGCTGTGTATGCCGTCAGGTTGTACTGTAGCGGCGTTATCGTAATGCAGTTAGCTTTAATCGCTCGCACGTCTGTTATAAACTGCGCGTTGATAGCCGATATTTCTCTATTTATAGCAGCGGCTTTTCTATCTGCTGTACTATCTACTGCGCAAGGGACAGCCAGTTCACCCTCCCCTTCTTCCATAACTTTTCCAGCTAGCCAATAGTAGGTCTTGCCCCGAGGATCAACGCGCTTTTCAAACTGGTCAAAGTAGCGGCGGACGCCCTGGCGAGCAATTACAGCACCTTTTATTTCGGTCGCTTCAACCGGCGGTATGTTGACGTTGAGCAGTATTGGCAGCTTCAGCGGCTGCTGCTCCAGGTGGGAAACAAGCTGAACGGCGAATTTAGCGGCGGGCGTGAAATTTTTGTAAGCAAAGCTAGCGAGGCTAATCGCGATCGCTGGAATATCTTCTAGCACGCCTTCCATCGCCGCCGACACTGTCCCTGAATATAGGACGTCTGTTCCCAGGTTGGCCCCGTGATTAATGCCCGACACCACAATATCAGGAGCCGTCGGTAAGACGGCATCTAAGGCAAGCTTCACACAGTCAGACGGCGTTCCAGAGCAGGCCCAGGCGTCTATTCCAGGATCAAACACCCCTTCTGCTGGGTCAATGCGTAGGGGTCTGTGCAGGGTTAATCCATGTCCTGTAGCCGAGCGCTCCCGATCGGGGCACACCACCGTTACCTTGTGGCCTGCTGCCGAGAGCGCATTGGCGAGCGTGCGAATGCCCAGCGCGAAAACACCATCATCGTTACTTACCAAAACATTCATGGCATTCAGCTCAGGTTGGCTAATTAAAACAGGGGTTCAAAACAGGGCTTTTGTTCTCAGACTTCGCAGGTTAACATAGATCTATTTGCGAACCTTGTAAGCTACACAAGCCTCTTAAGCCCATGTCATCGTCCGAAGTAGAAGCAAAGCTGAGTGCCGTTCAACAAAGAGCCCTCGAAGACATGAGCGCCACCAACAGCTTAGATGACCTAGAAAAAGTACGGGTCAACTATCTGGGGAAAAAAGGCGAACTTTCCAAAGTTTTAGGCAGCATGGGTAAGCTGTCGGCAGAAGAGAGGCCGCGAATTGGCGCGATCGCCAACAAAGCCAAAACCACCCTGCAAGCGCAAATGGATCAGCGCAAAAGCGATCTGCAAACCGCCCAGATTACAGCCCAGCTAGAAGCTGAAACAATAGATGTCACCATGCCCGGCGTCTATCAACCGCAGGGCCGCGTTCACCCTATCAACAGCATCATCGACCAAATCACCGACATCTTTGTTGGCCTTGGCTACACGGTTGCCCAAAGCCAGGAGATTGAAAGCGACTACTACAACTTTGAAGCGCTAAACTTTTTGCCCGATCACCCTGCTCGCGACATGCAAGATACGCTGTATCTGCCCGGCGGACAGCTGATGCGCACCCACACCTCCAATACCCAAATCCGCTACATGGAAAACCACGAACCGCCCATGCGCGTACTGGCTTCCGGTCGATGCTATCGCCGCGATACGGTCGATGCTACCCACGCGGCGGTATTTCACCAAATCGAGTTTTTCGCTGTAGATAAAAACATCACCTTTACAGATTTGCGCGGTACGGTGCAGCTTTTCTTAGAGGCGCTGTTCGGCGACATCGAAGTTCGCTTTCGCCCTAGCTACTTTCCATTCACCGAGCCTTCAGCAGAAGTGGACGTCCGCTGGCAGGGGCAATGGCTGGAGGTAATGGGCTGCGGCATGATAGATCCCAACGTCCTTGAGGCGGTTGGGTGTGATCCTGAAGTATATTCGGGGTTCGCCGCTGGCCTCGGGGTAGAACGTTTGGCGATGGTGCAGAGTAAAATTGATGATATCAGGCGGCTATATAGTAGCGACCTGAGATTTCTGACTCAATTTTAGGGCGCAATTTTAGGGCGCTCGTGTACGGGTGCTTGTGCCAAGGCGCTCAGTCCTTGAGGAATCAGTTCTTCAAGCTCTAAAATATCAGGATCTATCTTAAAATATTGGGTCGAGTTTGATGGTGCTAGCGACAGGCTGTTTTTTATGTCAGCAGGCAGGCTAGGGCTGGGCAAATTCAACAAAGCTAAGCCAGATGGCACCATGTCGGCAAGCGCTAAATCAGCAGGTTCCTCGCCTTCAGCAGCGTAGTCAATAAAATTTTGAGGAGCAAAGAATAGCAGCTCGTCGTTATCCGGTTCAATTTCTGTGATTGTTTGGTCACTTGTGTGGCTAGTGAGCCCATTTTCTTCGGCAGTGTGGGTAAAAAATCGGGTGAGCCTGTTCCAAATGCGCCTTAGACCGCTAGCCTTGGAGCCATACTGATGGGTTTGTTGAGGAGTCTGAATACTTGTTGTCATAATTGGGAATTGCCAGCGTTTTCTGTCAAGTCAAGGATTTATATGAGACCCAGCATTCTTTTTACGGACGTAGGGCAGCGATCGCAGGTAAGCATTTGCCCAAAATAGGCAGGCTAAATGGTACCTACTGGGAGAATATCAAACAGATTCATGACAATGTGTCTTTTGACTACTCTTGAAAACTGACCGCGATGAAACTGTTTTAGTTTGACCTGTGGTGCTAGCGAGGTGTAGTTCCAACGTGAACTGTTGTTCTTATGCTTTTAGTGTTCCCAGTGTAGATTTTTGTTTATCTGAGTAAATGTATGGATTAGGGTCTGCAATGAAGAGAATGCAAGCCAGTAAGAGCCGTTCGCCTGTGAGTGCGAGAGTAGGTGCTACTGCCAGGTAAAATGGGTGTGAATCCACTTTTTGGCTTGGGCGATAGAGAAAACAACTGACTGCAATAGGATAATGTGAGAAATTTAGAAACAACAACAGATTTTGATGAGAGAACCGTGAGCTGTAGCCATTAGCTGTACATCTGAGCGACGTAATCGCCATAGCCGT
>JBGTGK010000351.1:0-20051 GCA_041746795.1 Phormidesmis sp. | reverse complement strand
AATGTATGGCCAACCAGGGCTGCTCTGATTGAGAAATTAGATACTTGAAGCGGTCTGTCAGGAAATTGATGATCAGACCGTGCATAGCAGTCCCTAAACTCATTGGCACGAGTTCTCCATCAACCACCTCATACCGAGTGTCGGTGCCATCCTCGTAAGCGAGGTATTCCTCGAAGGTGAGCTTTTGGGTGGTCACTGCCATTTTGATATTCCATCCTTCTCAATAAGGCCAGAAGCGTATTTCTAGTCTACGCCATCCACAATCTGACTAATCGACGCTATTCGCGATTTGACTAATCGACGCTATTCGCGATCGCACCTAGCTGCAATCCAGCAGGATAAGCGCCTTCTTGCTTAATCTTCTGAATAATCGCCTCAGAAATTGGAAAGTTCATCTGCTTGGCCAGCGCTCTGACCACTTCACCGCGATCCAAAGTGCCCGCTACCGCATCGGCAGGGGTCAGTACCGTGAGGCGATTTAGCTTTTGCGCTTCCATCATTTTGATGGCTTTAACCAGCTGCGTGTCTTCACTAACATGAGGAATTTCTAACAGGGGATGAGCAATGCTGTGCAGGTCACGGGTGTCCCACTCGCTGCGCTCTACCTGACGCAAATCGTCCAGCGAAACCATGCCCCGGTAGCGCCCGTCAGAAGAAGCGAAGTACACAGGCGTTACCTCTTTGTCTTGCAAGAGGCATTCATCGGCAAACTGCCTCAGTGACATGTTAGCGTCCAGCACGCGGAAGTCACGGGTGGTGGCATCGGCTACTTTCAGCTTAGATAGGCCTTCTTGCAGGTCGTTCATGCGGTTGTAGCTGCTGGCATTACGAAGCACAAAAAGGCCGATGAGACCTGGCCATAGCAGGCCAATATTGCCAGTCGTGAAAAAGCCAAATGCGCTCAGCGCGATCGCCCCCCAACCTAAAATTTGGCCCGACTTGGCTGCCCAGCGAATACCTTTGGCGCGACTCTTTGTCACTTTCCACACGGCGGCTTTAAAGATTTGTCCGCCGTCTAGCGGTAAGCCAGGAATAAGATTGAACAAGGCCAAAATCAGGTTTGTAGTCGCCACGCTGACGAGGACGGCACTGGCAATGGGGGGTAGGCTAATGACGCTGCCGATTGCAGTGAGGGCGACGAATAGGAAAAAGCTGACGGCGGGGCCTGCGATCGCTACCTTAAAAGCATCACCTGGCGTCTTCGATTCACTCTCAATAGAGGCGATGCCGCCAAACAAAAATAGCTTAATAGAATTGACCTTGATGCCCTGCGACCTGGCAACCAGGCTGTGGCCTAGCTCATGAGCCAGCACCGAGGCAAACAGCAAAAGCGCCAGTAAAAAGCCCGCTCCATAAGCGCCAATCGGCCCGGCTAAACCAGCCCATTGGGGGTCACTGCCCTGCACAAAGGTGATGAGCAGCACCACAAAAAACCAAGAATTGTCAATAAATAGTGGGATGTCAAAGAGGGAGCCCACTCGCCAACCAGTTTGCATAAGCGATGTTCTTCGGCACTAGCGTCGAAGCCTGCGGTTAAAATTTGATGCTTCTATTGTACCGAATCGGTAGAATCATCACGGCGCACCCCGTTTGGGGATAACCGGCTATGCTGTTAGGCAGGTTTAGGCGCTGAAATGTCGTGCTTAGCTACCGCAGACCGCAAAGAAGTAGATAGGAAAAATAATGCTACAGGTGAAGATTTGCGGGATTACGAGAGTGGAGCAAGGGGAGGCGATCGCTCAGTTTGGTGCGACAGCCCTGGGCTATATCTGCGTAGAAAAATCACCTCGATACATCACCCCTGAGCAGATAGCGCCCATTACCGCAGCCGTTTCTACCCTCAATTCAAAGGTTGACCACTGTGGCGTTTTTGCGAACGCGCTGCTGTCCGAAATAATTACCGTTACTCAACTCGCCGGGCTCACGGTTATTCAGCTTCACGGCGACGAAACGCCAGCGACCTGCCAGCTACTGCGAGATGCCTTGAAGTATTCAGAGCTACCAAAGATAAAGCTGGTAAAAGCGCTGCGAATTCGCACCACTGAAGACTTAGCACTGGCGCTCAGCTACGAGCCTTTTGTAGATACCTTATTGCTCGACGCCTACCATCCCGACCAGCTAGGCGGCACGGGCAAAACGTTAGACTGGCAAACCCTAAAGAATTTCTCTCCCGGTCGCCCCTGGTTTTTAGCGGGCGGGCTCACATCTGACAATGTGCTGAACGCACTAGGTCAGCTCTCTCCAAACGGCATCGACCTCTCTAGCGGTGTAGAGAGGTCGCCTGGAGACAAGGATTTAAACAAAGTCAGCAGGTTGTTCGAGCAGCTAAAAATTACGTCAACGTGAACAGTTAAGCTGCATCTATAAAGTCCTAATGATATAGATTTATGCGAGTTTTTTTGCCACCCAATACTTGCTCATGAAGTGGTTGGAGGTTTCAACGTCGGTAAATCCTGCCGATTCTAATCGGGCAACTAAGTCATCAGCAATATAGTTGCGATAGTAGGGCTCATGGAACATGGCCGGGAAGTTTTCCATCAGCGGCTTAAATTCTGGCGTGTCAACTATTTGCACAGAGTCACAAATTACAAAAACGCCGCCTGGCTTGGTTACCCGGAAGGCTTCATCAATCACATTTTGGCGGGCTTGGGCAGGTAGCTCATGGAACAAAAATGTGCTGGTAGTCGATTCAAAAAACTCGTCTACAAAGGGGAGTTTTTCGGCGTTTGCCTGCACAAGCTGAGCGGGAACGATACCCTTTGTGTGAGCCAGATTCTCGTTCGCTTTGCGGATATAGGCCGGTGATAAGTCTATGCCGTAGAGCGCGACATCGGGCATCGCTTGATTGATTAGCTGAAGGCTGTTGCCCGTGCCGCAAGCAATGTCTAAAACCTTGACAGGCTGGGGGCTGGTGCCAGGGTGAGTCGGCATTTGGCTGAGGTGCTGCTTGAGCGGAGCCAAAATTCGGCGGCGCATGGGCGCAGCGGTGCCGTTAAAAAGGACTTCCACCTGAAGGTCGTACATGTTGGCTGAGTATTCGCTGAAGTAGCCGTCAGTTTGATGGTGGAAGTTTTGAACATAGTAGTCGGGGTAGCCTTCGGTATTAACGCCTTCGCTAAAGTCTTGATGGCGCTTATTGCTGGCTCGATCCCAAATTTTAGGAAGATCTACCCACAGCTCAGGGTAGTAGCGGAAGAAGTCATTCCAGTTGTTTTCAAAAAGAGCCTGCTTAGGGTAAACGCCTTTCTCCGCGTCTTTCCAGTCTACTTCTAGCAGCTTATTTATGCGGCTCTGAATAGCCTGAAGCATCTCTGGATTAAGGGGATTGGGCTCGTTACGCTTTTGATTAGACAGCGTATTTAAGAATCGAGTGCTGAGGGTTTTGTGGGCGAAGCCGAAAACCTGTTTACCCTGTTGGAATGTTTGGTAGGCGAACTTTGTCAGCGTGTCAGGAGGGGTCAGTGTTTCTGGCATGAGAGTTCTAGGGCTGAGCGCAGTGTTAGTATCAGTAATTCCTTATTAGTGTAAAAGAATGTTACGGAAAATGTGGGCGGAAATCAAGACAAATCTGTAGAGCGATCGCACCCAAGGCATCAAGTGAAAGCCCTGACCTCGTGGATTTGAGATCAGGGCTTTATTGATTCATTCGGCTGTTACAACTCACTCAAGCCGGTAAGCGGCTCTACCTACTTAATCTCTACCTACTTAATCTCTATCTATTTGATAAAGAGCATTTCTTCGTAGGTAGGCAGTGGCCACAGGTCGTCGGCAACTTCACCTTCGAGGGCATCAGCGGCTTCGCGGACTTTGTCCATCATGCCGCGAATGGTGTGGGCACAGTAGTTCATGTGGTCTTCGCTGGAGCTGAAGTCGTGCTTGGCGATCGCATCCTCCAGTTCACTAGCCCCATCAAACATCGCTTTAGCTAGCTTGGCCACCTTCTCAACCGGCGCTTTGTCCATTTCGACGCCGATGTCACTGAGGTTGGCGATCGCCCCTGCGCTCTCACTCAAGTGACGCATCGCCGCTGGATAAATCAGGGTTTTAGCCATATCACATACCAGCTTGGCTTCTACCTCAATCGAGAGAATGTACTGCTCGGCATATACCTCAAAGCGACTTTCTAGCTCAGTCGGCGATAAGACGCCCGTGCTTTCAAACAGCGTTTTAATGGTGGGATCTTTCAGGAAAGGAAGCGCCTCGGCTGTCGTCGGAATGTTCTTCAAACCACGCTGCTCAACGGCCTCTTTGTGCCACTCCTCAGAATAGCCGTTGCCGCCAAATACAGCCGCACCGTGCTTATCCATAATATCTTTAAGCACGGCTTGAACAGCCTCACCGATATCGCCACCGCCCGAAAGCTTGCTATCTAGCTGATCGCTCATCCAGTTTAAGGAGTCGGCCATCATGGTGTTGAGCGTAATTAAGGGGCCAGAGACTGACTGACTAGAGCCCACCGCGCGGAATTCAAACCGGTTGCCCGTAAAGGCAAAGGGAGAAGTACGGTTGCGATCGCCCGCATCCTTAGCCAACGGTGGTAGCACATCCACCCCCAGGTTCATCACCCCTCTATGGCTAGAGCCCGTGAGCTTACCGTCCTTAATCTGATTAAAAATGTCCTCTAGCTGAGACCCTAAGTAAACAGACATAATCGCTGGCGGTGCTTCGTTAGCACCCAAACGATGATCGTTACTCGCCGTCGCAATTACCGCTCGCATCAGCGGGCCATACATATGAACACCGCGAATTACCGCGCCGCAAAAGGCCAGGAACTGCAAGTTCTCTTCGGGGGTGTCGCCTGGGTCAAGCAGGTTGCCCTGAGTGGAGTTACCAATCGACCAGTTAACATGCTTACCCGAGCCGTTGATGCCCGCAAAAGGCTTCTCGTGTAGCAGACACATAAAGCCATGTTTTTTGGCAACGTCCTTTAAAGTCGTCATCATCTGCTGCTGGTGGTCACTGGCCACGTTTGCCGACTCAAATACAGGCGCAATTTCAAACTGGCCAGGTGCGACCTCGTTGTGGCTGGTTTTTGCCGGAATGCCTAGCTTATACAGCGTTTCTTCTACTTCGTGCATAAAGGACTGCACACGCGGCGGAATCGCCCCGAAGTAATGATCGTCAAATTGTTGACCCTTAGCCGAGGCCCTACCAAAGAGCGTACGGCCTGCCATTAGCAAGTCGGGGCGCGCGTTCGAAAAGTGGGTATCCACCAGGAAATATTCCTGCTCGGCACCACAGCTAGAGTTAACTGATGCGACGTCGGTACTACCTAGTAGCTTTAGCATCCGATTAGCCGCTTTATCGACTACGGCAATAGAGCGAAGCAGGGGCGTTTTTTTATCGAGAGCTTCGCCCGTCCAAGAGACAAAGACGGTAGGAATGCAGAGCGTTGCGCCTAGCTCACTTTCTAAAATGTAGGCTGGGCTGGTCACATCCCAACCGGTATATCCACGCGCTTCGAAGGTGTCGCGAATGCCGCCATTGGGAAAGGAAGACCCGTCAGGTTCTCCCTGAATCAGCAGCTTGCCAGAAAACTCCGAAATAACGCCGCCGTCGCCCTGGGGTGAAATAAAGCCATCGTGCTTTTCAGCGGTCAGTCCGGTCAAGGGGTAAAATACATGGGCGTAAAACCTAGCACCCATAGACATTGCCCAGTCGCGCATCGCCCCAGCCACCGCGTCTGCTACAGCGGGATCAAGCGCTTCGCCGGTTTTGACCGTTTTTTTCAGCGACTTAAAAGTGTCTTTAGGAAGGCTTGCCTGCATCTTGCTCAGGCTAAAAACGTGTGAGGCCCAAATATCTTCTAGCTTCTGCGGCGCTTTAGACTCAATGGGTTCTTTGTTTGTAATTTCATAAATTGCTTGAACACGCGACTCGTTTCCAGTCATATCTACTTCCTGAGTGTTTCAAAAGGGGCCATTCAGATCAAGGCGCTAGCTGTCCTAGATGGATCCACGTAAGACGTTACTCATCCTATGAATAGCAAAGGGTTGATTTTGTATACTCCTATACAAAACAAGCAACAAGTTTGGTTGCAGGTTTGGCTAAAGGGTACAAAACGCTTTTTTTCAACGCTTTTTTCTTTACGAAATATTTCGAGCTAGCTAGAAATGTAAACTTTTCCTTCGATAACTCTGCTGGGGCCGGGGGCTGCGGTGAGGGGATTTATCTGTCATGGTAAGCTTGTAAGTAGTCTATTAATTAAAGCCAAACCCTCTGATGCTGATGCCTTGTGAGATTTTTGGCGAGGTTTTTGGTCAGGCCTTTTGAGGTTTGCATAAGAGTTTCTCAAAGAGGGAGAATTTCATGCGAGATACGGTCACCAGTTTGATTCGCAATTACGATACGACAGGTCGCTACCTGGATGGAGCTGCCATAGAATCTTTGCAGTCGTATTTCACAACGGGTAGAGATCGGGTAAAGGTAGCGGCGATGATCAGCGCCAATGCTGCTGAAATTTCTAGAGAAGCGGGCAAGCAGCTCTTTGAAGAAGTCCCTGAGCTGATTCGTCCTAGCGGCAACGCCTATACGACTCGTCGCTACGCTGCCTGCCTGCGTGATATGGACTATTACCTGCGCTACAGCAGCTACGCCCTGGTTGCCGGTAACAATGACGTGCTCATGGAGCGAGTGCTGCAAGGCCTGCGAGAAACCTACAATTCTCTAGGGGTACCCATTGCACCGACGGTAAGGGGTATTCAAATTATGAAGGATAGGGTGAAAGCTAAAGCGGTTGAAGCCGGTATTGAGAATATTTCCTTTATCGATCAGCCTTTTGACTTTATTTCGCGTGAGGTCAGCGAAGTCAGCATCTGAAGCTTAAGGTAATAAATCATCAATCATGCCTCTGAAAGTTCCTAGTTTAACGAGCTTTTGGAGGCTTTTTGGTAGGGGTTGGCTATGCTGGCGTTGGGGATTGACTTTGGAACTTCTGGCGTACGGGCGATCGCCATCAACTCGGCTAATCAGGCGATCGCTCAGTCTCGCTATACCTTCGAGTCCGCCCAGGCCGCTGCTATGCCCGCTTTATGGCAGCAAACCCTGTGGGCCGTCATCAGCGCCCTTGATCGCTCCATTCGCCAGCAGATAGATCGCATTGCTATCAATGGAACCTCAGGTACGATACTGCTGTGTGATGAAGCCGCTCGGCCAGTTACATCAGCGTTGATGTACAGCGACAGTCGGGCCAGGGCTGTCGTGGCAAAGCTTGTAAAAGTTGCGCCTGCGAGCAGTCCTACGCTTAGTGCAACGTCTAGCCTGGCGAAGGTGCTGTGGTGGCACGACACATTAAAGGTGACTCAGCTCAAGCGGGTGAGCTACCTTGCCCATCAGGCTGACTGGCTAGCAAGCTTGCTGCATGGTCAGCCGCACATTAGTGACTATCACAATGCTCTAAAGCTGGGGTATGACGTGCGATCGCTGGCCTATCCTAGTTGGCTAATGGACTTGCCAGTAGCTGCGTGGCTGCCTGAGGTGCGGGAGCCTGGGGAGGCGATCGCGCCCGTTCTATCAGCGATCGCCGACCGCTTTTCCTTACCTAAAACCTGCCAAATTTGCGCAGGTACCACAGACAGCATTGCCGCCTTTTTAGCGAGCGGTGCCGATCAGCCCGGTGAAGCCGTCACGTCCTTGGGCTCTACTTTAGTCCTCAAGCTGCTGAGCCCTCACCCCGTAGATAATCAGCCCTTTGGCATTTACAGCCATCGCCTGGGCGATCTGTGGCTGGTCGGCGGCGCGTCTAACACAGGCGGGGCCGTCCTCAAGCAATTTTTTAGTTCTGCCCAGCTCACAGAACTGACCGCCCAAATAGATATCTCACAGCCTTGCGAGCTAGATTACTACCCGTTAAACACGCCAGGCGAGCGATTTCCATTCCACGACCCCAACTATCCCCCTCGGCTAACCCCTCGCCCCCCGCAGGATAAAGACTTCCTATACGGCTTGCTCGATGCCATGTCACGGATAGAAGCAGACGGCTATCAAAAGCTCAGCAGTTTGGGTGCCCCAGCGCTCCAGCAGGTTTTTACGGCTGGTGGTGGGGCACAAAATGTCGTCTGGCAGGCGCTGCGGCAAAGAAGGATGGGGGTAAAGGTACAGACAGCAGAGCATACAGAAGCGGCCTATGGCACGGCGCGATTGGCCAAAGACGGGCTAATGCAAAAAGCCTAACCGCCTAGCTGATTGCCCCGGCGATACTGCATGTAGGCCGCGACGAACAGACCGGCTAACGTAACGGGAATAAGGCCTAAAACGATGCCAGATAGTAAGGGCTCTACCACAGTGATTTTCTCCTAATGCTTTGCTGAAATTGCTTGTTGAGCGGCTAGTTTTGCCTGCTCGCTTGTCTGCTCGTTTAAGGGCAGTCTCATCTAATCGTAATGTGATTTGAGAACCTGCGCGAGAAAATATACTCAAATTTACGCATCGACCTTTGATGTTTGGGTGCAGTTAAGACGATTCTCTAGGCGAGAGGCTAGGCCAGCGCCGCCAAATTTGCCTGAGAAATTGGATAAGACTTGTTTTATTCTCTTAAAAAAACTTAAGCTATGGGTAGGACTTTTGATGAGACTGCTTGGCTGTGTCAACAAAGAGTATTCAAGAGCAAACCGTGCAAACCCAGGCCAAAGACTCTCAGGTGACAGATTCTCGTAAGCTTTTGCAGCGGGCATGGATAGCTGTCGGCGCTTTGCTAATAGTAGCGGGGACTGTCTTTTGGACTACGCACGCGCTGGGCTCTCAAGATCCTTACGCGCGCAGTGTTTTGCAGCTAGCAGGCGACGCAGAGCGCGGGCAGGAAATCTTTCAGCTAAACTGTGCGACCTGTCATGGCCTGTCGGCGGGGGGTGAAGTTGGGCCAAACCTGCACAACGTATCAGAGCGCAAGTCGCGGGTGGCCTTAATTCGTCAGGTCACCAGTGGCCAGACGCCCCCCATGCCGCAATTTCAGCCCAACGAAAAAGACATGGCCGATTTATTAATGTATTTAGAAACCCTGTAGAATGGATATTGCCATTTTCCTGGTTGTGAGCGCCGTGGCCTGTGAAGTAAAAGAAGGCCGGACAGGGTCTGTCAGCCTGAACGAGTGTCTTAAACCATCCTTTGGTATTCCTATAGTTAGCAGCGCCCGTGAGGTTAGGAATTTCAGGCGACTTGAACTGCTGCTGGCCTTATAGTCAGGCGTACCCCCACCGGCTACCGCTGCAAAATAAGTGCTCACGCCATGGGATAAAACAACCGGCTCATTAGCGTCAATTTCTCTGCCGACTGGCATAGCTGCGTAGCCAATAGAAAGACTGGCCAGTGCTACGCCTAAAACCTTTGAAAAATTCTGCATAGCAGTGTTGTGAAAGCACTGCAAGCGATCATAGCCTGCGGAGGCCAGCCGCTAAGCCCTGAGTAATTTTTCCCATGGTAGGCACGTTGAGCGTTTCTATACAGTCAGAGGCCGTGTGATAGTGAGGGTTCCTTAAGTCGGCGGTGTCAGTCACCAAAATAGCTGGATAGCCCGCATCCCAAAAGGGCGCATGATCGCTGTGTCGAGTCGCTGGAATTTGCTTTCCTTTATTAATCACAGGAAGCCACTGGCACGGGGCTCCAGCCTGCTTGAGGTGCTTTTTCAGGTGCCTCATTTTTGTCAGAGTCGCTCCATTCCCAATCAGCGCAATGAAGTCGCCCGTGCTCGGATACAGGCGGCTGAGCGCAGCGAGGGGATAGCGCTGAGACTGAGGCTCGGTTGAAAAGTAACCCAGCATTTCTAAAGACAGCATGACGTGGATCGCCCGCCCTGCGGCCTGCCAGCTTTGAGCACAGGCTGTGCTGCCCACCAGTCCGTATTCTTCCAGGTCGAAAGCCACCCAGTGAACTGTGCGGCGAGGCGGATAGGCATTCATCAGCTCGGCCAAAGCCAGTAAAACCGCGATACCACTTGCATTATCGTCGGCTCCGGGTGAGCCGGGTACCGTGTCGTAATGTGCGCCGACTAAAATAGGCGCTAGCTCAGGCTGAGTGCCTGGTGTCGCTGAGCCCCAGTTAAAATATTCGCGGCCCTGCACGGTAAAACCTTGAGGGATAACACTTCCCCATCGACTCAGCTCGGCGCGAATATACTGCTGCGATAGGCGGTGCCGCCCCGAGCTTAAATAAGGATCTCTAGCGCCTGTCAGTGCGTACAGATGGCTATATAGCTGCTGGTCGATATTGGGCTGGTTAATATCTGGTAGTGCTGGCATCGTTCTGTTCCTTATAATCGCTACTGTTGCCCAGACGGTTGTTTAAGCGACGCTTTCGCACGGGTTGAGTATGTTCAAACGCTAAAGGTAAAGATGCCAAATCGTTCAAAGCTAAGAGCCCGACAGCTATCTGGGGTTCGTATCCATTTTGAAAACGGACGGTTCAATATTTTAGGGGTTGGTGCGTGGCACTCCTACTGGCGCGACCCCTACTACTTAATGTTGACAGTGCCGTGGCAGGGTTTCTTTATCATCGTGCTGGCGCTGTATGGAATCGCTAATGCTAGCTTTGCTACTTTGTACCTCTTAGGCGGCGAAGGCACTATTCTTAATGCCCAGACTGGATCGTTTGCTGATGCGTTTTTCTTTAGCGTTCAGACCTCAGCTTCTATTGGCTATGGTGTGCTTTCTCCAGGCACTCTTTATGCCAACGTACTGGTTTCTATAGAGGCTGTGCTCTCCCTAATTGGAATTGCTGTACTCACTGGGCTAGCCTATGCCCGGTTCTCACGGCCTACTGCACAGGTTCTGTTCAGCCGAGTGGCGGTGATAACGCCGTTTGAAGGGACGCCAACGCTGATGTTTCGAGCCGCTAACGAGCGCCGCAATCAGGTCTCAGAAGCGCAGATGCGCGTGTACCTAACACAAGATGAATATATTGATGGTCGAATGATGCGGCGAATATATGATCTGTCCCTGCTGCGCGATCACAATCCTAGTTTCCTTCTCACCTGGACAGCACTTCACGCCATTGACCAAAGCAGTCCTCTTTATGGCCTGTCCCACGCTGACCTAATTCGCACGGGTGCCACGCTATTGGTCTCTCTTAGCGGCATTGATCAAACCGTGGTGCAGGCTATTCATGCCCGTCATACCTACTACGCCACCGACCTTGTGTGGAATCGGCGATTTAAGGACATTCTTCGTGAGCTAGAGGGGGGCGATCGCTATATTGAATTTGCAGACTTCCACGAAATAGAAGAAATCGACCACGAAATAGAAGAAATCGACTAGACATGAAGTGGAATAAAACAATTCCTAGTTTTCCGGCGGTTTCACAAAGCCACCCGTCAGCTGTCGGTCGATCTGTCCTAACGTTTCTAGATCTCCCGGTGGTAAGCCGTGATCAAAGCCCGACCAGCTTCGCTCATCAGGTCTTTTCAAAAACTCAAAAGCACGGCGAAATTCATCCGGCGTTGCCCTGACAGGCGCACTGAAATGGCAGGGAACCACCTGCTCAAAATCCCACTGCGCAATGCGATTGACCCAGTCCATCACGGCTTCAGGATCGCGGTTGAAAATCAAAGTTTGTAAAATAGGCGCTACGATCAGGCGACCTTCTTGGCGCAGCTTCTCAAAGGACTGATACCAGCCGTTCTGCCACTCAAAAGGATATAGACCGAAATAGTCCTTTTTAGAGCGATTAGGCGATCGCTGCGCATTCTTTAAAACGCGACCAGCGCTCGGCACTCCTAACGCCTCTGGCCGAAAGTAAAACGTAAATAAAGTGATCCGAGCCCACGCCTTGAGCCGGTTTTCAGGCGTATCTTCTAGCGGATCTTGGGCGCTGTCGCGGGCATGGAAGGCGAGTGGAAAGGGATCTAACCTGACGACTTCGGGCGGCTCTAAGGGAATGGAGAGAACGGTGTCTATGGCGAGGAGCGATCGCGTCTCTCGATGAAAAAAAGCTACCTCCGTATAAGGCTTCACGCTCAGCTCAATCGGCCCCACCGTAGCATAGTCAAACTCATCATAAAACGGCGTCTGACTCGGCTCTGAGGGCAAAACATGCGTCCGCCCAGTGGGAAAGCCCAGCCAGCTCAGCGGCAAATTTATCGGGAAGCTCCACTGATTCGGCGCAATATACATCTGGCACTGCTTGAACTTACGGGCAAACGGCCCCGCAAAATACTTGTGTTCTACGCCCGTTACCGTGGGCAAAATCACATACTTAAGTGCGCCATGCTCAGCTTCTAGCTTGCGAACCAGCCTAACGCACTCAGCCGTCGGGGCAACCGGCGAAAAGGCAAATAGCCCCCCGCCCGCCAGCTTAACCACGGTCATGCGAATGGGCACCACCACATAAAAAATCCCCTGCACCTGCTCAAACAGCCACAGCTTGCCAGGAATAATTTCTCGGCGGAGCGTGCGCCGCTGCCCATAGGGGTAAATCGGCACAATCGGCCAGAGTGGCCAGGCTCTATCTCCGCGTTTAGTCATGACGAAGCCTCTGCGTTAGCAGGTAGGTTGGCAGATGGATTGGCAGGCAGTCACAGCAGCTCAATGTTAGAAAACGCAATTTCCATCGTTGGCCCGTCTGCCGAGGTCACCGTGCGCTTAGCCAAAACGGTATATTCGCCCACTTTTGTATAGTCATCGGTAAACTCGCTGCGGCCCTGCTTGAGTTCTCCTGTCTTTGGATCGTGATACACAGAATCGTAGGTACGAGACAAATAGCCACTGCCTGTGTCGTATGAGCTATCCGTATTAATGGTCACTACCACACCATGCATATGGCGATGCACCATCGTGAACTCATTGTCCTTCACCTTGTAAGCATCGCCTTCGGCTTTACCGCCTACTGCAACTTTGAGGGCACCGTCGTCGTCAGTTCCCTCAACCGTAAAAGTGTTGTCGCCATGAGTCTTTTCAAACGGCCTACTAACGCGGTGAATAGCCACTTCCCAGAGCTGATTTTTGATGATTTTGTTGGCTTCCTCGTCTTCTACACCAAACACCTCAGCCGACAAATCAAGGTTCACTCTGGCAGTGCCCTGGAACGTTTTGTCTCCTAGCTTTAGCGTTACGTCAGTCGTGTAGCCGGGAAAGTCTTTATCCCAGGTGTAGCGGTTTTCGTAGGCGGCTTTCACAAGGTTTCTAGCAGACACGTCTCGGGTGGATACCTGGAGGGCAGTCATGATGTTTCTAGCTCGTAAGGATATTAAAGATGCTAACGCAGTCGGGACTACTGAAGCTAGCGATGGAGCCAGTAAAGCAAGCCTGTGAAGCAAGCCCGTGAAGAAGCGAGTAAAGCGAAGCCAGTGGCTCGAATGCGGGGCGACTATCCTATTTGGGCAACCGCTGCGGAATGAGTCTCAATCATGCTGGCATTCACTTTCCACTGCACTCGGTTGCCCCATGCCTGCTGACGAATCCAGCAGGCATTTCCTAAGTACCGCTCCAGCACAAAGTCAGGGAGATCATCCGGTTGGTTCTTAAGTCGAACGAAGGTTCCAGGCTTTAAATGAGCGTTCATAAGCACCTCAAAAAAATGAAAAATAGGGCTATGGCGAAGTCGAATAGCGCTATTACAACGACAGTAGTTCAAATATACTATAAAGGAAAGCCGACCTAGAGCGGGCTGATAAGGGTAACGACTTACCTGTTTCTTTTTAACTCTTTAATTAAAGATTGCCTGTTTATTCCTTCCAGGGCAATCTGTCTTTTTACGTATTTTGTAAAGAAATATAAATGTGAAAGTGATAGATGGCTGTAACGCGCTTTATACAGCGGCGTGCAGATGCATCCGCATTTATAGCGGCTCCCTAAGGGACTGTTAACCCGCGATTAAGTGGCTAGCGATTGACGGGAACCTTGCTGGGAATACCTTCTTTGCCAGATACGACTAGCCTGCTATCTCTAGGAGACTTGCGGCCTAATTTTCCCCAGGGCTTGCGTTTGACGCTCTCCCCGCTTTTTTTCGTACTTTTCTGCGGTAGCTTTTCTGCGCCTTTTGGGGTGCTTTGCGGCGATTTCTTTTCAGCTTCTTCGGCGCTTTGCTGAGGCGTTTTTGCAGAGTCTTCTGTTTTCAATGCAGAGGCTGCTAGCTTAGTGGCATAAATCATCACCCCGAGCGTCGCTACTAGCCCAATTGCCTGAAACACCAGATTGTCAGGCTGCTGGTTGGCGGTGAGGATGCTGACGCCAAAGGTGCCGATATAGACATAGGTAAAAATGACCGGCAGCATTCCCAACCAGGAGAAAAATAGATACTCCCAAAAGTTCATGCAGCTCAGGCTAAAGCCGTAGTTGAGAATATTGGAAGGCAGCACGGGCGAGAGCCGGGTAAGCAGGACAATTTTCCATCCTTTCTGGGCAAATGCTTTGTCTAGCTTGTGAAAACGGCTATGTTCTCCAACGGCTTTGGTAATCCAACGGCGACCTACCGTTTGCCCAATCACAAAGCAGGCTGCAATGCTAAGGGTGTCGGCAACAGAAGCGCTGACGATGCCCTTAGTAAGGCCAAACAAAGTGCCTGCTGCCAAAAGCAATACGATATTAGGTATCCCAAAAATCGCTGCTATGACGTAAGTGGCGATGAACGTGGGAATGGCCCATTTCCCTTGCGCTGCGAGCCAGCTTTGAGCCGTTCCAATCCATTCGAGCAAGCTGCCGAAATGGACGTGGCTAATGAGCACTATTAAGCAGCTTGTGATTACCAACCCTACCCACAATCGCTTTTTTTTCAGCAACGCCCAAATAGTCATAACCTGCCGTCATCCTAATAGGTGATTAACGAAGCTCAGATGCCAGCGTCGTGTTTGTGCCTTTAGCACTGTTTCTTATGAACCCTTGTGATATCACCCCCTGAAGTCGTTCTAGAACGAGCGCTATGCCACTGAGCATAGTGCAATGCAAGTGCAATGCACTGAATGCAATGCGCTGGCCAAGAATTAACGTTAGTGAACTAATTTAGTATAGAGGGCTAATTGTCGTAGGGATCACTGCACAAAGACGCAAGCGCGTTGAGTTGGTGCCCTCAATATTGGTACCTAATCCATATTATTCGTGCGCTGGTGCATTTGCCCCCCAAACCTCAGACAGGCGCTGATCTCGCCCGCAGCCGTAACGGTACACCCGATATCGTACGGCGTGGGTTTGATAATAGTTTTGATGATAGTCTTCCGCGTTGTAAAAGGGCATAGCGGGTAAAATTTTGGTTGCGATTGGCTGGGCTAGTTTGGCTGCGATCGCCTCCTTAGACGCTTTAGCCTCAGTTGCCTGCTCTGGCGTCTCATAAAAAATGGCCGATCGGTACTGATCGCCCTTATCGCAAAATTGCCCCTTAGCATCCAAAGGGTCTACGTTTACCCAAAGCGTTTCTAGCAGCTTCTCATAGCTCACCTTGTCAGGGTCGTAGCGAACCTCCATTGCCTCATAGTGACCTGTCCCGCCACCGGAGACCTCTTCGTAGGTCGGATTCTCTACGCTGCCCCCGGTATAGCCCGACGTCGTAGAAACCACGCCCGGTAGCTGATCAAAAGGCTTCTCCATACACCAGAAGCATCCGCCTGCAAAAACTGCCGTCTCTAAACCTGCCTGATTGGCTGCGGCTTGGGGGGTTGCCGTAGCGGCAACTTCGATTCCTTTTTCTGTAACTGCCTGCTCCGCTGGTGTACAGCTCACGGCTCCCCACAGTAATACTGACAAACTAAGCCCAGTGATTAATTTGTTTAATAGCCTTTTTCTTGCTGCTGCCATGCCTAAAATCGTCGCTTTTGGGTTGAGGTGATTCAGTCGTTCCTGCTCTATCGTATATTTTAGAGGCGACTGGATAGGTCGTGTTTTCGAGACGATCATTTTTAGAGAATGCCTTACTTTGGAAAATGCCGCGAAGAAAAAAACCGCGAATGCGCAGATGCCATTGCCCCCCGGTAGCTTTGGTCTTCCCTGGATAGGCGAAACCCTCAGCTTTCTGCGCGATCCTAACTTTGCGTTAAAGCGGCAGCAGCAGTACGGCAGCCTCTTCAAGTCGCGCATCATCGGCCAGCCCACCGTTTTCTTTTGTGGCCCAGCCGCTAACGCCTTTTTGCTAGCTGACCATGCCGACTGTTTCTCATGGCGAGGCGGCTGGCCTGACACGTTCAAAACGCTGCTGGGCGAATCACTTTTTTTGCAAGAGGGTGCGGAGCATCAGCGCAACCGGCGGCTGTTGATGCCTGCCTTTCACGGCAAGGCGTTGGAAGGTTACTTCTCTACGATGGTGGCGCTCTCTGATGCTTACTTAGCCGACTGGGAGCAAAAAGGGCAGTTCGCCTGGTTTACGGAGCTTAAAAAATTTACCTTTGAGGTGGCGAGCGTTTTGCTGGTGGGAATGGAACCTAGCAAAACGGCGGGGTCTAGAAGTCAGGAGTCTGAAGCGCAAATAGAGCAGCTGTCTGCCTGGTTTACGGATTTGACCAACGGCCTGTTTTCACTGCCTATTCGATGGGGGCCGACGCCCTACAGAAAGGCTTTGCGAGGGCGCGATCGCCTCCTTGCATACATTGAACAAGCCATTACCGATCGCCGCAGGCTGCTCTCCGACTCCCAACTTACCGCAGCAGGCGATCTTCCTAATGATGTCCTGACGCTGCTGCTACAAACTGAAGACGAAGCCGGTAACCGCCTCAGTGAAGCAGAAATTAAAGTGCAAACGCTGCTGATGCTCTTTGCCGGGCATGAAACAACCACATCCATGCTGACTTCTTTGGTGATGGCGCTTGCCCAACATCCCGAAGTGCTGGCAAAAGCGCGTGCAGAGCAGCAGGCTGTGATGGCAGGCTCCTCAGAGCTGACCCTGGCTCAGATTCAGCAGATGCCCTACTTAAGCCAGGTGCTCAAAGAAGTAGAGCGGCAGTATCCGCCCATCGGCGGCGGCTTTCGCAAAGTGATTAAGCCTTTTGACTTCAACGGTTATCACGTTCCGGCTGGCTGGCTGGCACTCTACCGAATCGACGCAGCTCACAAAGACGAGAGCTGCTATTCCAATCCTAGTGAGTTCGACCCTGACCGATTCAGCCCAGAACGGGCTGAGCAAAAGAAATTTGACTATAGCCTGGTTGGCTTTGGCGGTGGCCCTCGCATTTGTCTGGGGATGGCCTTTGCCAAGCTAGAAATGAAGGTTTTGGCTGCTCAGCTGCTGCGCCGTTACTGCTGGCAGCTAGAGCCAGATCAGGATTTGACAATGAATCCGGTGCCAACGCTTAGACCCACCGACGGACTGAAGGTGACTTTTACTTCACTGCGCCCTCACTCACTTACGGACTGATAACTCATGGACTGATAGCTTATAAACTGATAAATCCTTCCCTAAAAAGTCCGGATAACGAAAATAATTGATGCTGAATATTCATTTCAGCAAAACGCCTGGGTAGGTTTAAAGGTTGTGTAAACCAAATAGGAACATCGTATGAAGAGAGAATGACCTCCGAGGAATCAGGTCAAATCGCCCAAATACTGATTGTTGGCGGATGTGACAAATCAAAAGTAGTCACATAAACGCTACCTGATGCGAAAGAAAAAAAGCTCAATGGGCTCAATGGCTCAACGGGGTAGTTCTTTGAATCTTCTTGCAATCCTTTCTTTGAATCTTTTGGAGCGATGCCAAAGCCAGACCTCTAGGACGCCAAAGATAGGACGCCAAAGAGGACGCCAAAGTAAGACCTGAGTGAAGATCAACCAAAGGCCTATCAAAGGCTAAAGAAGCGTCAGAGCACCTGTTATAGTCCTTTTGGCCTTAATAGCCATTCATTTTGAAATTAGGCTGAGCCTTTAAGCCTAGAGATTGCTTGCTGACTGTATAAAGGCTACTTCCCAACCGTTAAGGCTTCACACACCTTTTCCTCAAGACGGTACCTGTTCGCTGCACTGCTTAACTGCCGAAGATATGAAATCCGTAATTCGCCGACTCACTACACTTACCGCGCTAACGGCTGCTGCTATTGGAGCTAGCGCGATCGCCTCGACTAGTGCGATCGCGCAAAACTATAGCCAACAGCCTATTCCCTCCGATCGGGCGGTTGCGATCGCCGAGCCGGTTGCTAATGGTCGTTTCTATAAACTGCTGGTCTTACAGCAGTTCACCGACCAGCGGGCCTGCTTCGAAGAGAAAGCCGGTACGCCTACTGTAATCGAGCCGCTGCTTTTAAACTTTGACTTCTCCGGCATTTGTGGTCGCGCGTCAGATAGCAATGGCTACTCTGTCAGCATCGGCAACGAAGACTTAAGTAGCCAGTATCGGCTTCAGATTACGCGTCAAGGTGACAACTTGGTGCTAGTCGCAATGCCGGGCGCACTGCCGGGTCGCAGCGGCAGTTCACTGCCTGTACTAGAGATTAGTCGTAGCAATGGCGTTGCTAACGATTTTGTCAAACTTGAGCTAGACCCCGGTTGGCAGTTGGCGCGTCGTGCCCTCAACGGTAGCGCTCAAGGCCATGTCTATCTTTCTAATAGTCAGAGCCTGGAAACTGTAGTGGCACAGGTAGGCAGACAGAGCGGCTCGCGGCCTGCACCCTCAACGCCCAGTTCGGTGCCCGCCCCGGTGACAGCGAGACCCCCAACATCTTCTGTGCCTGCACCTTCTGCCTCAACGCCTTCTGCTCCGCCTACGCTCACCGATTTGCTTGGCGGTAGCTCATTGCCTTCACCTGGGGCTGCACCTTCTCCTAATATCGGCGGTGGTAGCAGTATCGGCGCTCAAGGCACCTACTACCAGGTGATTGTGCCAAGCACTTCACCGATTGTGCGATCGCGCGTTAATCAAGTCGCTGCCGACGCCTTTTTCGCTAATGTTGACGGTCGCCGGGTCATTCAAGCGGGCCTCTTCCAAGAAAAAAATCGAGCCGATCAGCTCGTCTCTCAGCTATCTAGTCGGGGCATTGAGTCCCAAATTGTGCAAGGTCAAAGGGCCGCGTCCTCACCAAGCCCGACTGCCAGCTCACCGAGCCCGACTGTCAGCTCACCGGGCCCGGCTGCCAGCAGCGACACTTACTATCAGGTGATTGTGCCTGAAGCGGGCTCGGATACACGCGATCGCGTCAATGCTATCGAATCAGGTGCCTTCCGCACCACCGCCAGTGGCCGACCAGTGATTCAGGCGGGTCGCTTCAGTGAGCGCGATCGCGCTGAGCAGCTACGGCAGCGTCTGGTTGCAGCTAGCCTCCCTGCTCAAATTATTGTTGTCGGCTCAATGCCGATCGCTGGCGTGCCTCGGCCTTCTACGCCAGCCCCTAGTATTCCTCGCGCTCGCCAGGGACAGCTGACGGTCGTTATCGACCCCGGTCACGGCGGTGGAGATCCTGGGGCTATTGGGATTAACGGTCTTAGAGAAAAAGACATCAACAGCGCGATCGCTAGCCGCGTACAACAATCGCTAGCCGCTAAAGGAATTAACGCGATCCTCACGCGCCCCGACGACAGTGAAATCGACTTACAGCCTCGGGTTGACACGGCTGAGCGGGCCAACGCTGACATATTTGTCAGCATTCATGCCAACGCTATCAGCCTCTCTCGCCCTGACGTCAACGGTTTAGAAACCTACTATTATTCCTCAGGGCTGCGTCTGGCGCAGACGATTCACAACAGCCTCTTGCAGAGAACTAGCCTGGCCGATCGCGGTGTCCGTACAGCCCGTTTTTACGTCCTTGTTCACACCTCTATGCCTGCTGTGCTGGTAGAAACGGGATTTGTCACAGGCAGCACTGATGCCGCTAGATTTAGAGATCCTGCGGCTATCAACGGTATTGCTGACGGCATCAGCGCTGGCATTCTTCAGTATCTCAACGTCCAATAACTGCTGTTCTTTAGGCTTAGGCTGAAGAAATTAACAGAAGGCTTGGTCTAAGCAAATAAACCGAAGCCTGCACTTTCTAACAGAACCGTTAAGAAAGCGTGTGCTCGCGAGAGTAATACGCTTTCTTAATACCTAAGTTTTGCCCAAATAAACGGCAACATGCTCTAACTTCAGCAGTTGAGATAATCCCTGAATCCAAGGTCTGACAAGGGTATCAGCAGCATTTAGACGAATTTCAATCAGTTGTCCCTGTGCGTTGAAGCAGA
>JBGTGK010000350.1:0-6313 GCA_041746795.1 Phormidesmis sp. | reverse complement strand
CGTCGCACATATCAGATGAGTAATGCCGTCGGTAGCGGCCTGCAAAGTTTCGGGCTTTCGGGTATCGCCGACCGCAATCTCTACTTTGCCCGCAAACATAGTCTGCGCTTTTTCAGCGCTGCGCGTGAGCACTCGCACCCGGTAGCCATCGGTCAATAGCCTAGCAACTGCTAGCTGCCCAACACCCCCTGTAGCGCCTGCAACCAGCACCAGGCAATCATCTTTAACAGGATTTACGGCTGGCTCAACTTTTTTATCCGTAGCGCTTTTAGTAACATTTTCGGCAGAGTTTTCTAGTTCGGCATTCATATTTTTTGCTTATTACTTAGACGCTGTTTCATGTTGATAACAATAGGGCCTTGGCAGCTCACTGTTAATCTAGCGTTATAGCGCCTAAGATCGCTAAGGATATATTGTCAGGGTTTGTGAAGCCTCTATTGAAAGAGTTACTAGCGAGCCTTTTCCCTCGTCTGCCCTCAGCTCAACCGTGCACTATGCTCAAGCAGCTCCCTCTCAAGCAAGCTTTGACCACCCTTTTTGCGAACAAGTCTGCTGCAAAAGGCGCATCAAACCCCCAGAAAGGGTCGGATATCAAACCTGAAGTAGCCGCACAAGTAGCAGAGCCTTGTGTATCGACGCCTTCAGCCCAGCCAAAAGTCGCCCAAAAGCTAGTTAAAAAGTTATCCGCGCTGCCTAAGCGAAAAGTTGCTGTCATTTTAGGATTGTTAGGCGCTAGCACCGGCTTAGCCTTTACCCGTGTGGCACCCCCATCATTACAGGCAGCGCTCGGTGGCGGACAGGCTAGTGCGCCGCTCAGCCGAGCTAACGATCCGTCGGCTGAGTCTGTACTGGAGACGCAGGGCTTGTTTCTGACTAACGAAATTTTTTATCGTAAGATTGAGGCGATCGCAAAAGTTCCTTACAATCAGGCTTCGCTGGCCGATCCTTTACAAAAGGGCACAGCAGGCGACTCAAAAACAAGCTCGGCTGCGGCCAAAGCGATCGCCGCTAAAGCTGCCGCCCTAAAAGAAGCTGAACAGGTCAAATCAGCCGCGCCGCCTGCGCCAAAATCAGCCGCGCCTAAGTTTGCTGGAAACACAATTGACAGCGTGTTAGAGATGCGAGTAGCGGTGGCCAAAGATGTGAATGCGATCGCCTTTGCAACCTCAGGCAAAGGCACGATTACCGACTTAGACGGCCATGTCCTTAAGACTTTATCGCCTGAGACCTCCGCTCTAGCAGAAACCGGTAACGGCATCGTTGTCGATGGCAAAACCATGCCCACCTCCTTTTGGGTATATCCCGAAAACGGCGGCTTTGTGGCCGTTGGCAGCAGCTGGTACCGTGGGCGGGTGCTGATAGCGCAGCGCGAGCGGGGGCTAATTGCGGTAAACTACGTCCTTTTGGGTGACTACCTTTACAGCGTAGTAGGTAGCGAGATGTCTCCCGACTGGGCGATCGAATCGCTCAAGGCTCAGGCGGTTGCGGCCCGATCATACGCGCTTACGCACAACATTCATCCCGCCAGCGAAGCGTATTTTGACCTAGACAACACCCCGCGCTTTCAGGCTTATCAGGGCATTTCACGCGAAGCCAGCACCACTCAAGCCGCCGTACAGGCCACTGCTGGCGAATTTATTAGTCACGAAGGCGGTATTGTAGAATCGCTGTACGCTGCCTCCCAAGCCATTGTGGACGACGCTCACAGCGGCAGCGGCATGAGCCAGCTCGGCGCACGCGACCTAGCCGATCAGGGCTACTCTTACTCACAAATTCTGGGTTACTACTATCCCACTACCGGACTCGGACGTATCGAGACTGACTCGGAGTAGCCATAAATATCCCGGCAGCTATCCCGGCAGCTATTTCGGCGCTTTTACCCAGCCGTTAGATATCGCTTCGGCTTCCGTACAGAACCATTTCTCTCCATGGACTGCTTCGATATTGGTCGATTCATAATCTTCCATGCCGGGCAGATGATACAGCTTTTTGCCAGAGCTAATCGAGATATTACCCTTTATTAAACAGTCTGGCTTTGCCTCGGATATCTGCAAAGCCGCGAAACCATTGCGTGCGAACTCAACGGCTGGTTTGGACTCAAGCGTCAGGGCTAAGGCGATGGCTATTCCACCAAGTCCAAAAATAGTTTCAAGCAACTTTGTCTCCTGCTTTCTCTGCTTACTCTGATTGCTCTGCTTTCTCTGAGAGAACCGCTTACGCTTAGGAAGAGATTTCATAGGGTAGCTGGCCTGTATGTATCCGGTTGTTAGGGTTCCCCCGTAGAAAACATAAAGGCCAGCTACTCTGCGAATCTTCATCAGGAAAAGGCGCAAAATTTATAGCCCAAATACCGCTGTAATCCCTGAGCCTAGCGATAGACAATGCTTACAGGTAAAGTAGATTGAAGTAAAAACTTCTCACTTGAAATGACCATGAAAGTAATTGACACTTCAAACGCGGAGCCCTATTTATGGGGAACCGGTTGCGATGGCTGGCATCTCGTAAAGCAAGACGACTTGAGCGTCATTACAGAGCGAGTGCCCGCAGGCGAGTGTGAGCAGCGGCACTTTCATATTCATTCTCGCCAGTTCTTCTATATTTTAATAGGCAAAGCTGTTATAAAAGTAGATAGAGAGGCTTACGCTACAAGCACAGCAAGGCGTTGAAATACCGCCTGGGGTAGCCCATCAGTTTTGTAATGAGTCGAATTCGGAAGTCCTCTTTTTAGTGATGTCAGTGCCTAAGTCGCATGGAGATCGGGTCTTAGCACCGTTATAAAGTAATTGAGAACCCGTATTTAAGCCTCTCGTTGTGTTCAGACTATTGTCTAAGCTGTCTAAGACAGCTTAGGAAGAATGGACTTGCCCAGCTCCTTTACTCTGTTTAAGAATGGACGCTGTTCATTTAAAAAGGTGCGAGCGCAGTTACGGCCCGGCATCCCGGAGATAGCGCCGCCGGGGTGAGTGCCTGCTCCCGTCAGGTACAGTCCATCAATGGGCGTTGTGTAGTTGGCGATTTCGGGCAGGGGGCGGAAAAATACCATCTGGTCGAGTGTCATATCGACGTGGTAGTAGTTGCCTTTGTATGCGCCGAGGCGATCGCCTAGCTCAGCCGGGCTCTCTACATTGCGAGCAATAATTGACTGTTTAATGTTGGGCGCGTAGTCAGCCATTTTATCAATCACGCGGTCGGCTACTTTGTTCTTTAGCTCGTCTGTCCAGCCCGTTCCCGCGAAGCCGGTGCCCTCAGCGCCATTAATTTGATAAGGCGCAAAGAACTCTACCCACAGCGTATGCTGACCGTTTGGGGCCATGCTTGGGTCGCGCATGGTAGGCACTACGGCATAGAAGGAAGGATCGTCTAGGGGAATGTTACCAATGGCAGGCTCCTGGTGCGCAATCTCGACCTGGCGCACAGAATCGGCGATTAGAACAGAACCGATTAAATACTCATCTCGATGATTGTGGTGCTCAAAGCGAGGGGCTTCTGAGAGAGCACAGTCAATTCTAAGAATGGTTTCGTTGTTGTTGACAATGCGTCTGTCCAAGCGTTCTCTCAGGTCTTTGTCTACAGCGGCAACCTCTCCCGGCTCCATTAGCTGCAAAAATACTCGCTTGGCATCAATGTTAGAGATTACGCCTAGCTTAGCCCTATATTCTTTACCACCCTCGACTTCAACGCCTACCGCTCGCTTGCCATCCAACAGAATTCGCTTGACGTTTTGGTCGGTAAAAACATCACCGCCTTTGGCTTTGACTAGGTTCAACAGCGACTGCACCAACGCCCCTGTTCCACCACGAGGTCTTGCCATGCCGGGGTTGTGACGCATAGACATCATCATGCCGCCCACCGAGATTGTTTTTTGAGAAGGGGGCGCGCCGAACTCGGAAGCAAGCCTAGCGAGGGGTGCTCTAATGAACTCAGAGTCAAAATACTCTTCTAGCAGATCTTTGGGGCTAGTTAGCATCGTCCGAATCAAATCGAGAGACTTATGAGGCCCGCCTAAAATGCTCAATAGGTTTTGAATGCTTTTGATATCGTAGTTGCCGATGATATCGAAGATGGCCTGAGGCGGCGCATTAAATACGGGCTGAATGGCTTTGGTAAAGCGCTGCCAAAAGTCGATAAATTCTCTATACTTTTCAGCATCGCGCTGGTTGAACTGGGCAATTTCCTCGCAGGTTTTGTCGAGCGATCTGTGAGATAAGAAGTACCTGCCGTCAGGATGCGGACAAAACACGGTGGGATCGCAAAAGAGATATTCCAGGCCATACTTGTTGAGTTCTAACTCTTCAACAACAGGCCCCAAGTGAATAAACTCGTGATCGATAGCGCAGCGGTTGAACATAAAGCCAGGGGCTTCTTCGGGCATCAGTTCTTCAGTCGTTGCCGCGCCGCCTGGAATTGACCGTTTCTCTAAAAGTGCGACGCTATACCCTTCTTTGAGCAGGTAAGCAGCGCACACGAGGCCGTTATGCCCTGCACCAATAATAACAACGTCGTAAGTTTCCACAGGGGCCATTCCTAGAGATAAAAAGGTAAGCGCTCAACTAGCAAGCTTCCTTTAAATAACGAAAATTGCGGTGGGCAGAACTCTATCGCAGTGCAGAGATTACGACCCCAGAAATGCTAGATGAATGGGCGTTTTCTATTTTCTAAAAAATTTAAGCTTTCTAAAAAATTTAAGGCAGAGGAACAAAGCCTGCTTTCTGGATTAGCTCTTCACCTGCTTGAGTTTGTAGAAGCTGGGCATAGGCGGCTCCCGCTTTCTCAGCAGGCTGGCCGTCTTTGCGGATGATGACGTATAGCGGGCGAATGAGGGGATAGGTTTGGGATTGGAAGGCGCTGAGGTTGAGCTGGTTGCGCTGGGCAGGGCATTTGTCGGGGGATATGTAGGGGCTTTGGTAGGGGGCGACTAGCTGACGGATGGAGGTGCCGACAGGTAAGGGAGCGATAGTACACTGGCCGACGATTTCGGGGGCCGAGGCGTAGTAGATAGCACCGGGCGTGTTGCTGACCAAACGAATGGCTTCGGTGGTGGTGGAAACGTCCTTGATGTTGGAGGCGAATGGCTCGCCTTCTAGCACGGTTTCTTGGAAGTACTGCACGGTGCCGGAGTTAGTGCGGGAGACGGGGGTAATGGACAAGTTGGGGCCGCCAACCTGGTTCCAGTTAGTGACTTTGCTGGTGTAGATATCTTTGAGCTGCGACAGGGTGAGGCCGGGAAGTGGGAGATCGGGGTGGGTGGCGATCGCAACTCCCTCCAACATCACTGGAATTTCCTGCAACGTAGTCCCCTTCTGCTGCGCCTGTCGCTTTTCATCGGCATTTAAGGGCCGCGACGACTGAGCAAAATCCAGCTCGCCATTGATCAACTTTTGAATGCCGTCAGTCGAACCGGAAGCATTTTTGTACACCAGTTTAAAGCTGGGTAGCGCCTGCTCAATTGCCGGGTCAACTTCTCCTCGCAGCGGTGCCCAGGTAGTGCTGCCACCGTAGGTAAACTGACCCTCAGGGACGTTAGCAACGCTGGCGAACGTGCCGCTAGCTGCATTTCTAGATGTACCTTCTTGCTGGCCTTCTTTCTGGCCCTGTGTAGATGAAGGCTGCGTGGTTTCTGTCGTCTGCGCTCCACTGGTTACTTCACCACCCGATCCGCCGCCCAACAGGCCGCTACCTTTTAGCCACCACGCAGCGCCGCCGACAACCGCTACCGTTACTCCCAAAGCAACCACCAGAGCGACGGTTTCATTATTGGATTTAGTCATAGCGAAGTGTCATAGCAAAATGCCATAGCGAAGTACGGTGAAGAGCAACATCATCATATTGAACAATTACTCATAAGCTACCCATCTAAAACACTTGATTCCATTCATAAACTGAATATTCAGTCCAAATGCCGTTTTGCCAGTAGGGATCGCTCTCTATGAGCTGACGTACGGTGTCTTCGCTATCGGCCTCGTAAGTAGCAAATACTTTTGTATTGTCGGTCGTGGGGCCAAGCGCAGTGAGCAGGCCTTTTTCCTTTTGCTCGGTGAGTCCTTTGAGGTGAGCTTCGCGGTAGGGCGATCGCTTTTCTAAGGCATTTACACAGTAGCTGCCCCACATCACAAACTTTGCCATGGTCATTTTTTTCAAGACGCTACGCACTCATCAAATCACACAATCTCATCTAAACCCCGTCCATCTTGGAACCAGTAGTTTCTAAGATACGTCGATAAAGGAATCAATAGTCTATCGGTCTCAGTGTCGAGATGTTAAAAGTCAATGTAGAGAGATGGTCTCAAAGTGCAGAGACGTTAAGGCAGTTAGC
>JBGTGK010000349.1:0-11391 GCA_041746795.1 Phormidesmis sp. | reverse complement strand
ATAGGGGATATGCGCCGGGTCGAGCAGGCCCACCACAGCGTGGTCAATATCGCTTGCATACCGCATGGAGTAGGCTACTTGGTAGCTGCGATCTCCAAAAAACGGCACCTGCGGGACATCTTTTAGGTCAAATTGGCCCTGATGACTAGCCATGTAGATCCAGATATTCCCCTGCACCTCACGTACCGGATATGCCTTTGCCTTCAGACAAGTGGTATTGAAAGTTTGCGAACTAGCTAGCGAGGGAATTGACGTACACTGGCCGGTTTCATCAAAAGTCCAGCCGTGGAAAGCGCACTCTATTTTGTTGCCATCAAAAGTGCCTGCGCTCAAGGGAGCAGCCTGATGCGGGCAAACATCTCGCAGCGCAAATACAGCTCCTGACTGGGTGCGACCAAATAAGATGGGCTCATTTAGAAAGGTTTTAACGATCGTTCGCCCAGGCTTAAGCTCATGACCCGGAAGCCCGTAGTACCATACATCCTTCACAAATAAAGATTTCGCCGTCATAAAATAGCCCTACGTATATATTAAAGAACAATCATAAAATAACGTAAATGCCATAGTTACAGCGCTTACGTTAGATGTTTGATCCTATCATTAAAGATTAAGTCATCTACTTTCGCGCTAGCTTTTAGCAGAATCCTAAAGCTGAATACTGCATCCGTCAGAAACGACCGCCGTGCTAAGGCAAACGTACGCGCAGCCATTGAGCCCTTATTTACAATGGGACTGACGATGTAGATTATAGCTCAGTAATAAAGGTCTCGATTGTGCCCCTCTCAGGACATCGGCATGTCATCATGCTCTTACCGTACGCACTCAACCTATGACAACTTCTGTTCTTACCTGCGCCACGCTGCTATCAGCTCACCCTGAAGCATGGAAATCTGCAACGGTTCATCCCTTCTTACAGCAGTGTCAGCAAGGTACTATCGCACCCGAACAGTTCAACACCTGGCTGGTACAGGATTATCTATTTGTCCTTGAGTTCACTCGTATGGCAGCGCGATCGCTATCGGCTGCACCCCCTGCGCATTTTAATACGCTGCTGGGCGGCTTAGGTGCAATCAAAGATGAGCTATTGTGGTTTCAGGCCAAGGCCAACGAGCGAGCTTCATCATTATCTATTTCCCCTCAGCCCACCTGTCAGGCCTATTGCGAGTTTATGCAGTCTTTAGCGTCTCAGCCCTACGCCGTGCAGGCGACTGCTTTTTGGGCAATTGAGCTGGCCTACAATCAGGGCTGGCAGCGACACAGCCCTATGTCTGAGCCGTACAAGGAGTTTGGCGATAGGTGGGGCAATCCTGGCTTCACTGAATATGTAAAAGTGCTAGAGCAGCAGGCAGACAGCGTCCTGGCAAGCCTTAGTGAGGCGGAACAAAAGCAGGTTGAACAAGTGTTTCTAGAGGTCGCTCGGCTCGAAAAAGACTTCTGGCAAATGGCATTTGCGGCATGAGCTTGAATGTCAAAAGTGATTACAGTTCGGCTTCCGTGGAAAAAATCTTTGTTAATGCGTTTAATGTGAGCGGACAGCTTGAGCGAGGGCAGCGTTAGTTCATCGTAGGTGGGAAGAGAGAAGTCATAGTAAGATTTTTATGCCCAACGCTACGGCAATAATATGAAGCTTTTGCAATGTTTGGGCCTAAAGAGTCGAAAATCTCTTTGGTCTATTGTGAGAACTTTTTGTATGCGGTAACGTTCGGCCATTGCCATAACGGTTGCATCGACAAAATCTATTCGGCTGTCAGCATATTGTGTCAAGATCTCAGCAACCCTCGAGACATCTTCTTCTATAATCGCCGACAACTGTAGGCGGCTTCTATTTAGCCCTTCAAGGAAGCTTACAACAGCTCTGCTTCCAGCTTC
Organism: Phormidesmis sp.; assembly: GCA_041746795.1. Classification (GTDB taxonomy): domain Bacteria; phylum Cyanobacteriota; class Cyanobacteriia; order Phormidesmidales; family Phormidesmidaceae; genus Phormidesmis. Next base: position 9,522 of record JBGTGK010000349.1, on the reverse strand, counting down.
TTTGTCAATAAGGTAGGCAACTTCAGCAAGTACCGTTTGCGGCAACAAAATCTCAGAGTGCTGTCTATAGATTAGTTTATAGGCTTCGTGATTGCTATCACGTTTGCTGATAAAAGCTACAATAAAACCAGTGTCAGCTATTACTATCGCCATGACCAGCCCGAGCCCGGTTTAATTTCTTCGCGTAATATATCTTCCGCGTTGTTAGACAACTCAGGCGATCCGTCAATCAAGCCGATTAATGGATCATCTTCATCTATTGCCGCCGTCTTAGGAAAGGGTGGCTGTAGCTCTGTTAGTAAAGCGCTTAAAAAATCGTTGACGATGTTCCATTGGCTGGGAGGAATTTGATTCAGCTTTTCAGCTATCTGACTTTTGATGTCGGCTGTGGTCATAACACGGATACTCCTATAAGATCCTTCTATATTATATAGATGTGTTTGGTCAATTTAGGCTACCACAGCCCTGAGATAATCTATCACGGCCTGCGCGTATGCATTAGACGCTTCTAAATGGATATTATGGCCGCACGCCTCAAATATTTTTAGAGAGGCCGTTTTAGGACAGCAGGCGAGCATTTCTTGATTGATGGCAACAAACTTAGTATCCAGTTCGCCGACAAACAGGCGAATAGAATTATCTGGATTTAGCGGCGAGGTGTCTAGCTCAAGCAGCCTCTCCCAAAAAGAGGGCTGACGGCCTAAACTACAGCTCCTCAAAACATCTGCGAGATTCAGTGTGTTATTAGTCAAACGGCGCTGGTACATAGCAGCATAGATATTAGGATGCTCTTTCAGGCTAGCAAAAAGGGGATTGTTATACCACTGCGTTAAAAAGTCCGGCAGGGAACCCGTGTGTAGCTGATAGCTAAGTTCATGATCTCTCGCACGCCTGTTCCACTTTTCGTCATCCGTTTTTAATCCAGGCGAAGCCGACTCCAAAATAGTGCGCGTATAGCGGCCTGGAAAATAACTAGACAAATACAGCGCCAATCGTCCGCCCATGGAGTACCCCAACAGATAAATCTCTTGCAGATTCAAAGCATCAACAAAGTCTGAGATTGCCTGAACCATGAACAAAAAGTTGTACCCCCGCCCGCGTGTAAGCGTATAGCCATGCCCTGGCAGATCGGGAACGATGCAGTAAAAACGCTGGGACAAGGCAGGCAAAATTTCAGTAAAGTCCTGATGACTGCCTAAAAAACCATGAAGCAACAGGAACGGTGGATTAGTTGGCAAGCCTGCTGTAACGTAGTGAAAAGCAACCGTCTTAAGTTTGACAAAAGGCATGGTTTAGAGGGCAGATTTAGGAAGCAGACTTACAGAGAGCTAAGGAGCGTTTTTCTTTGTTGAGCGCTTTGCTTGCGATTCTCCTTCGCAGAGACTTGGCCATTGCACACAATCTCCAATACCCTGATTCCCCCTTCCGGCAAAACCTTAATTCTTTCCACAAAGTCCTCAGCGTTTGTAATCCGCTGATGCTGAACCCGATAAGTCTTACACAAGCTGGCAAAATCTACCTGCTGAGGCGTGACAAAATACTTCTCAAACTCAGGCTCAAACTCAGAGATCGGCAGCATTTCAAAAATGCCGCCGCCATTGTTGTTAATTAAAACAACTGTCAGATGTCCCTGTAGCTGAGGGACATTCAACAGCCCATTCGTATCGTGTAAAAAAGCTAAATCGCCCGTTAATAGCACCGTAGGATGGTTATGATGAGCCAGTCCCATAGCCGTAGAAAGTGTGCCATCTATGCCGTTTGCACCTCGGCTAAAAAAGGGTTGAATAGCGCGATCGCCCACTCCCCAAAAGCACTCAACATCTCGTACCGGCATACTGTTAGCAATAAACAAAGGTGTCCGCACCGGCAAATATTGAGAGAGCAGCCAAACCAGCTTACTTTCAACCAAAGCATCCTCCTCTATCAGCCGACTGTCTAAGCTATTGCGAACTGTTTCCTCATAAGCTAGCCACCTTTGAGCGTAAGGATTCAAAGACTCGCTAGGAGGCTTGTTAGTGGCTAGCCAGGCGATCGCTTCAATATCCGTAGACAAAAAGCGAGTAGGGCCATGCAGCGGATCTAAGTTTTGCTGTGAGCCAATTATCCAGCGCTGCGGCTGCACCTGCTGTAGCCACTGTCGCAGCACTTTGCTAATCGGCAATGGCCCGAGCTGAATCACCTGTTTGGGCACCAGAGAACTGGCTCGTTCTGAATTCCTCAAAATAATATCGTAAGTAGAAATCAGGGCTGCGTTAAGGCTGCCGTAGTTACGCAGGGGCGATAAACCCTCGGCTAAAACGGGCCAGCTCAGCGCCTCAGATAAATCTCTCACGGCTTCACAGTATTCCTGTGGGTTCTCTGGCGCTGCTGCACCTGCAATAATTAGACCCTCTGAGCACTCTCGCCACTCAGACAAGGAGAGATACGGCGTTTGTTCATGAGACGGTATAGGGGGCGTTACCGTCGTAAAAAAACGGTCTGAATCAAAAGTTGTTGCAAGGCGCTCGATATCCTCATTCAAGGGCTGATGCGGCAGCGGCGGCAGCGGATCGCGAAAGGGGCAGTTGAAGTGAATCGGGCCAGCTTGAGAGGAGAGCGATCGCCCCCAAGCGCCCACTATAGTCTGTCGTAAATAAGCCAGCATCTGTTCATCGGCAATCGGCACCGCCAGCTCACTGTAATGCTTTACAAAGCTGCCGTACAGCTTTTGTTGATCGATGGTTTGCCCCGAGGCACAATCTCGCATTTCAGCCGGACGATCTGCCGTAAATACGAGTAGAGGAATCCCGCTTTCGTAGGCTTCAATCACTGCTGGATAAAAGTTAGCGCCCGCCGTGCCCGATGTACACACCAAAGCGACCGGACGGTGCTGATGTTTTGCGCAGCCCAGCGCGAAAAAAGCGGCTGAGCGCTCGTCTAAAATAGGCAGTGCTTCAATGCTGGGATGCTTAGCAAAGGCCAAGGTTAGCGGCGTAGAGCGAGAGCCCGGACAAACAATCGCGGTTTGCAGGCCTAATCGCGCTAACGTTTCTACCGCGACTGAGGCCCATAGGCTATTGGTGTTGCGAAAGTCGAGGGGCATAGGGTCACACTAGCGCGTTCAGCAGTGTTTGTAACTTTAGCTTAATCTCGGCCAGCTCCTTTTTCGGTTCGGAGCCAGCCACAATTCCCGCCCCGGCGTATAGTCTGGCTTTGCAGCCGTCGATCAGCGCTGAGCGAATGCCCACGATAAATTCGCTGTTGCCCTCAGTGTCTATCCAGCCTAATGGCGCGGCATAAAGACCTCTTTCAAAGGTCTCGTACTGACGAATAAAGTCACAGGCCACCTGCCGAGGAACGCCCGCTACCGCCGGGGTAGGATGCAGCTTAGCCAAAATATCCAGAGGCTGCACACCTTGCTGATTATGCAAGGTCGCGCTGATGGAGGTGTGTAAGTGCTGAACGTGAAGCAGTTGCAGGAGCTGAGGGCTTTCGGCATAGTGAGGGTTCAGGTTAAGCGATCGCAGCTGCGCCAAAATAAACTCCACCACCACCCGATGCTCATAGCGTTCCTTTTCACTATTCATTAGCGCCTGCGCGAGCTGCCTATCCAGGTCAAAATTTTGACTGCGAGAGGTGGTTCCGGCTAGCGCATCCGTCATTAGCTGACCGTCGGTAATGCTCAGCAAGCGCTCAGGGCTCGCCCCGATAAAAGACTGGCCTTTGCCATTGCCAACCGAAAACACGGTGCAGTCGGGGTGGTTTTGCCGGAGGGTTTGAAGCGATCGCACCACATCGACGGGCTGAGGCGTCACCACATCCATCACATCTGCCAGCACTACCTTATGCAACCGGCCCGCCTTCACCTGCTGCAATGCCGCCCTCACCCCTGGTTCAAAGCTGGCCACGTCTCTCGCAATAACCTTGCTCGAAGCAGGCCGAGCGAGACCTAAAGACGTTGCGGCTGCAAGCTTTTGTAGCTGTTGATAGATCCGCGCTAGGGTTCGCTCAATGTCGGTAGTTGCCGTGATCAGTTGATTAAAAGTAACCGCAGAGGCCGCTGTGCCAGTCATCACCTGAACCTGAGGCACAAACACGTAAGCGGGCTCAAAGTGAGCAGTTCGCGGCGAATCTTTGGCAAAGGCAGTATGCTCGCTGAAGAAGGTCGCGCTGCAAAAAAAATGTCCCGGCGGCGAATCTGTTGTTGCATCACTTGTCTTGCCATTTGCCTTGCCATTCGCCTTACCATTTGCCTGGGCGTAAATGAACCGCGTTTGCCAGGTATGAATGAATTTTTGCGTCTGTTTGAATCGCGATCGCCCCGCCGCGCTACAGCCCACAACGACATCTAGCCCTACTATCGACCGACGCTGAGGTGACAGGTGCTGAGGTGAGGGGCGCTGAGGCGGATCGTAATAAAAATGCCGCTGGCTGGCCGAGCCCAACACAGAGAGCACCGCCCCAGGCGAAATCGGCGAAATCGAAATGGTCAGGCTGGCGATTTTAGCCTGATTTTGCCGAATAGCCTGCTGCTGACAGTCACTGAGGAACCGCCGGGTTTCCGTTGTTTCATCTATCGTCTTAAATAACTCAGATCCGTGCTGGACTGCTGGCATGAAGATTGTAATAACAGGCGATCTTTCAATTTTCCCACGCTACTCACCAATCTCAAAGCATCCGCTGGTATCAAAGCATCTGAGCATTGAAAATTAGCACTACGACTCCTCTATGGGTAAAACAGTTAAAACTTGCTCAGCCGTAATCTTGGCGTCAGGAAATACCTTTGACAGAATCGCTGTGCTGCCCTGGCAAATCGCTTCTTCGTAACTATCATCTGCCATCGTCAGCACAGTCACTTTCTGCTGATGACGATCGGCAATCCAATACTCACGTACGCCTCTAGCTTCGTATTGCGATCGCTTGTCAACATAATCCTCGCCCGCATTAGATTCGCTGACGAACTCCACAATTAGCGTCGGATTATCGTGATCCAACGCAAGCCCGCTGGGCTTACCGAATATCTGCCGCTCGCCTGCCAACGTTAAAACCATCAGATCTGGAATGCGACTTTGCTGGCGGATGCGTCGCCTGCGACCGTCCGAAAGCATCAAGGTTGAGGGCGTTACCTGTATGGCCGCAGTGTTGAGCATAATTAAGAGCCAATGCACAAACTGCTCTAAGTATCTGGCTAAAGCCATCGCTAAGACAACGTTAATTTGATTTTTGTTGGGCAATTCGACTAGCTCTCCTGTGTCTAATAGCTCATAACGACACGCTGACCCATCGTCATAGGTCAGGTATTCTTCAAAGCTAAGGAGCTTAGCAGGGATATAAACGGGTGATGACATGGTATTTCCCTCAGCGAATCGCACGAAAATAGAAAGCTATCAGCCTCCAATTTCTTACGATTGTAGCGGCTAATAGTGCGTGCCTGTTTTACGTTGATGCACAGCCGTTTTAGCGTTGTTGTCTGTCACTTCGCCGCCGCTGACGGTCGCGTATATAACCCAGTGATCGCCGCAGTCCATGCGATTTTTTACGGTGCATTCGAGGTGGGCGATCGCCTCCCCTAACACAAGCTGCCCGCCCTCGGTTTCCGTCGTCTCCACGCCCGCAAACCGATCTTCTCCAGGCGCAAACGGCTTCAAAAAGTGCTTCATTGGCCCCAAATACTTGCCTTCTGCCAAAATATTAAGCACAAAGTCAGCGCCCGTATGCAGCAGGCCTTCAATCGCTCTATCTTTGGCCACAGCTACCGTAAAACCGGGGGGCGTAAAGGTTGCCTGCGCGACCCAAGAAGCCAGCATGGCACTGCTAATATTGTCGCGCTTGGCCGTCACCACGCAGATAGAGCCCACCAGACGACCCATAGCTTTTTCTACAGAGGTTGCCGCAATGCGCGGAGCTGTTGCCTTTTTTGATTTCTTTAGCTGCTGGGCAAAATCAGTGCCAGCCTGCTCGCATTCCTGCAAGGTGCTGGCATCAGGCGTAAATTTCACCCGAATCGGCTCAAAGCCAAAGCTGTAGCCCGCGTCTTTAAACTTGTTTTCAAGCAGATCAATCGCTTCCCCGCTCCAGCCAAACGAGCCAAATACGCCTGCTAGCTTGGTTTTACTCGCCGCAGAAAGCACTATGCCCAAAGCCGTCTGAATTTGCGTAGGCGCATGTCCGCCCAGCGTTGGCGAGCCCATAATAAAGCCCGCAGACTTTTCAGCGGCCTCTTTAATTTCGGCGGTGGTGGCCTGCTCAGCGTTAATCGAGTCCACGCCGATGCCTGCTTTGATGATGCCACGGGCGATCGCCTGAGCAATCGTGGCCGTATTTCCATAGGCTGAGGCATAAATCAACGCCACCGAAAGGTCACTCCCCTTTTGCTTGGCGGCCCATTGAAAATACCGCTGACCGAGTTCAGTTACTCCATAGCGCACCAGCGGCCCGTGACCTACCGCGTACAGCCGGGGCGCGTAGTCCTTCAATTTTTCCAGAGCTGTTTCTACCTGACGGGCGTTGGGTGCCATTGAGCAGTCGAAATAATACTGCTGATCTTCTAAGAGCGTTTCACGGTTGAGATCGTAGGCATCTTCGCTGCACACATGCGCGCTAAAAAACTTGTCGCTAAAAAGGACTTCGCTGTAGCTGTCGTACGTACACAGGCCACCGGGCCAGCGCGGCGTTGGCACCGTAATGAACTGTAGGTGATGTCCCTGCCCTAAGTCTATGTCTGGTTCTGAGCCGCTTTTGATGACTTTGATGGGATTGCTAATATCGGTTTCTGCTAAGGCGGACTTTAGGGCGATCGCAGCCGGGTTAGAGCACACGATTGTGGCCTGAGTCGTCAGCGGTAGCAGAGCCTTCAGCGTTTCAATTCGGTTGGGATTGATGTGGCTGATAATGATGTAGTCAATATCATGGGGATCAATTTCTGCCCTTAGCGCGGCTAAAAAAGTCTCTGTAAAAGACGACCCAGGCGGATCTATGAGCGCGACTTGGTTGCCGCGAATCAGGTAGGAGTTAGCGGTGGTTCCTTTTTCTAAGGCATATTCAACTTCAAAGCGCAGGCGTTCCCAGGAGCGCGATCGCAGCACCGTCGTATCGGCAGCAATCGGCAGCACCTGCACGTCCCTACGCCCCGAGCTAGTCTGATCTGCCTGAGTAGATACCTGATCTGCCTGAGTTTGGGCCGTCATGTCACTGTTCTCCCTTCAAAAGAGCCGTCTAAATCTGCCATTGTTGGGGCACAAGATATGGCGCCCTCCGAGCTTTAATATCTACGCATTAATAGTAGTTACCCACCTTACGGTGATGCACAGCCGTTTGCGCCTCTTCCTTGGCTACCTTCCCGTTATCTACCGTGCAATACACTAGCCAGTGATCGCTTAGCTCCATCCGGCTAACCACTTCACACTCCACATACGCCAGCGAATCAGCCAAAATAGGCGACTTATTCTCAGCCGGGCGCGTCCGCACGCCTGCAAATCGATCCGCACCGGGTGGAAAGCGCTTTAAAAAATGCTTCATCAGGGGCAGATGATTACCTTCTTCCAAAATATTCAGCACAAAGGTATCTCCCACCTGCATCAGCGATTCAATCGCCCGATCTTTGGCCACCGCGACCGTAAAGCCCAACGGCTCAAAGCTCGCCTGCGTAATCCAAGAGGCCAGCATCGCCGAGCGCACGTCACCCTTAGCCGCCGTAATGATATACAGCCCGCTGCTAATTCGCCCCAGCGCCTTCTGCAAATCGGCATCCAAGGCCTTAATTTTCTTAATCTTCTTAGACTGCGCTAGCTCTTGGCCTAAGTCAGTGCCCGTTTCTTCACATAGCTGATAGATCGCCTCACCGGGCGTATCCTTGATCCGAATGGGCTCAAAAGCAACCTTCAGCCCCAAGTCTTGCAGGTTGGTTTGCAGCGGATCAATCGGCTCGTCATCACCCCCGTATGACTCAAACAGACCAAAGGTTTTCTTACTGTTTACCCCTGCCAAAATAGTACCGAGCGCCGCCCGCGTTTCCTCTGATCCTTTGCCTGTAGAAGGCGGCATCCCAATGAGCACGCCCGTCGATCGGCTGACAATTTCGTTCACGTCTTGCGCGTCAGTAGAGCGCAAGTCCACCATTTCTACGCCAACGCCTGTTTTGCTGATGCCTCGGGCAATGGACTGGGAAAGGCGATCGCTATAGCCATAGTCAGAGACATAAAACACCGCTATCAGCGTTTCAGCGTCACTTTTCTGCTGGCTCCATTTGCGATAGCGCCCCGTCAGCTCTGTCAAATGGTGGCGCAGTAGCGGGCCGTGCCCAGTCGCAATCGTGCCAATCGTGCCTTCTAGCTTGTCCATTCGCTTCATGGCCGAAACCACCGAGTGAGCGTTAGGGGCCATTAGGCATTCGTAGTAAAACTTAAAGTCGGGAGAAAGCGCTTCCAGGTCTTCGTCAAAGGTGTCGTCGTTGCAGAAGTGTGCGCCGAAGGCATCGCAGGTATAGAGAATGCCGGTTTTACGGTCGAAGGTAAAAATGGTGTCGGGCCAGTGAAGGTTGGGCGCGTTGGTAAATTCTAAAACGTGACCGTTGCCTAAGTCTAAAGTTTCACCGCTTTTAACGACCTGGCGCTCGAATGGGGTGTGGATCAGGTCTTCAAGGAAGGCGATCGCGACTTTTGCACCCACGACTACTGCATTGGGAGCCAGCGCTAGCACGTCTTTAATCAGGCCACTGTGGTCGGGCTCAGTGTGGCTCACCACAATATAGTCAATCGTGCTCGGGTCAATTTCGCCCTTCAGCGCGTCCATATATAGCTCGCAAAATTTAGCGTGGGAGGTGTCTACCAACGCTGTTTTTTCACTGCGAATGATGAAGGAGTTGTAGGTCGTGCCGTTTTGCAGGCCAAATTCGATGTCAAAGCGATCGCGATCCCAATCCTGAGATCTCAGGGTCGTGGTATCTTCAGCAATTTCTGCAACCTGCATCGACAGGCGCTTTTGGTCAGGCTCATTACCCGTTTTTGTAGCTTGAACGGCAGCAACCATCACGAATCTCCTATTTCCTACAAAACGCATAGGCCCACCGAACGCAGCCGATCAGACCTCATGTAACCCACGCTATAGCGAGTTTAGCAACATAAACGTTGCTTTAATCCATTGTGCCGCAATTTCCCCATCTTCGCAGCTTTTAATAGTTAAACCACGTCCACGTTGAAATCCGGAGTTTTCTGTCAAAGGCTCGAAAGCCCATGATAAGAAGCATGTAGATTTTTAGATGCTCAAAAACTATGGTTTTCAAGCTAGACGCGGTTTATATATACTTGTCAAACGCATTAAGCTGTGTGAACCCTGGCCTACGCCCGTCGTAAAAACACCAAATGGGTAGTGCCGTACCGTTTCTTTTTGACAATCTCTAAACTTGCAGGCAGCCGATCAGGTTGCCAATGAGCTTCGCTATACTCGACAGCGATTTCTCCTTGAGCACTCAAGCGCTTTGAGAGCAAACTAAGAACCGGCTCATACAGCCCGCCTGCATAGGGCGGATCGAAGTAAATAAGGTCA
>JBGTGK010000348.1:0-5052 GCA_041746795.1 Phormidesmis sp. | reverse complement strand
GTACCGGGAGATGACGGCTCGCAGCTCGTATTCTCAGCACCTGTGCATTGGGCCTTGGGGGCATATTCCCTGGGGGCGCAAGGTCGGCGAGGTGGACTTTGGCCCGGCGGCAATGAGCCCGGTAGACGAACTACAGATTCAATGGTTTGACCATATTTTGAAGGGTAAAGCGCTGCCGGAAGCGTTGCCAGTGTCTCTATTTGAGATGGGATCTAACCAATGGCGACAATTTGAGAGCTGGCCTGAAGGTTTGAATAAGCGATATTTTTTGCAGAGCGACGGTTTAGCAAACATCCGAGAGGACAGCGGCAAGCTATCAGTAGAGGCTACTCATAACGTTAGCTATGACAGCGTGGTTCATGACCCCTGGAATCCGGCTCCGGCGCTGGGTGGGCATAGCGCCATACCGGCGGGTGTGTTTGGGCGAACGGCGGTGGATTCTCGGGGGGATGTGCTGACCTATACGAGCGCGCCGTTAACGGGTGAGATGCGAGTGGTGGGGGTTGTAGAAGTGGTGGGTGCGATCGCCTCATCAACCCCCAGCTACGATCTGTGCGCGGTTCTCTCCCGAGTGAGCAACGGCAAGGCATACAACCTCACGCAAGGCTACAGGCGCATCGATCAAGCTGAACCCCGCGAGATGACCCAAGTCGCATTAGCGCTGCATCCTACCTGCTTTAGCCTCGCACCCGGCGAGTCTTTACGGCTGAGCCTAAGCGCGGCCTGCTTCCCTGCTTATCCAGTCAATCCAGGAACTGGAGCGCAGCCCTATGAGGCGCGGTTAATAGATGGTCAGATTATTACGATGACCATTATGGTCGGTGGCGACACGGGTACTCAGCTCAAAATTCCGCTGTTGATCTAACTAAATAGTGATGACAATAGACCCGATCGCTCATTGCTGGTTGAACACCTCAAACACCCGACGGCAGCAGTTCCGCAAAGATTCACCTGAAGTGGGCTCCGGCGTGATTTTTCCTTCAAATCGCCAGTTGTCGATCGTCGAAAGCCGCCACTGCTGGCCGCGATGGTCAAATCCTGCTACTTCCAAACCAATCGCCCGACACTGGTCAGTCTCGGCATCCTGGTGCAGGCGGATTTGAATCAGCAGACTGCGGCACTGAAACGGACGGCTAACCCCCGGAAAGTGAAATCCTATATCTACCGAATGCGGATCGATTAAATCGCGGGTTTCAGGATCGTTTGTCCAGGGCTTAAGATCAGCGCGTAAGTCGGGTAGTTCAGATTTGAACAACCCAACAATTGCCGCAATTTTGCTGGCAAATTCAATTGTCGAGGCCTGTTCCGCTGCGTTCACACTCACCTTGCCCTATGTCGCTAAAGCCAGCTATTTGCTCAGCTTGCACTGCCTTGTTATTGTAGCGGCCCAGTTTTGAATGAATTTTACCGCGATCGCTTCGCTACTAATGACATACACACCGATTTTTATGCTGTAGCTGCCCTTACATAATGTCTTTTCAGGAAGTCGCCGCATCCGTGACCAAATTTGCTTGTAGAAGAAATTCTCTAGACGGTATGGTAGAACTTGACTCGATACAGCGTAATTAGGAGGCTGAATGAAGGCTTACGCTCCAGTCTCGCCCAAAGTTAGCGGGCCGTTCAAACTTTTGTTTTTTGTTGACAAGCGACCCAACTCGACCGAGCAGGTTCGAAGCGTCAGAGAACGCCTTAAGCAGCTTCAGGGAAAATCATTCCGGGGGGAACCACACAGCAGTGGCCCTAGTGACCTAGCGCCTATTGTTTTAGAGATTGTTGATGTTTCAAATCAGCCCTACTTGGCTGAGCACTTTAAGCTAGTCGCTACGCCTGCGCTGATTAAGGTCTCAGCAGATCAGCATCAGGTTTTAGCAGGTAGCGACATCGCGACGCAGCTAGAAGACTGGTGGCCGCGCTGGCAAAAGGAAATAGAGGCCTATCAGCAGCAGTTCTTAATGGCAAAAGCTATGCTGCCGTCTGAGGGCAAGAACGACGGCGGCATCGTGGTAGATGCAGTGGCCCAATCCACCGAAATTTTGCGCCTTTCTGATGAGATATTTCGGCTTGACCAAGAAAAAGAGGAGCTGGCCTCGCAGGTTGCCTTCAAAGATCGCATTATCACAATGATGGCCCACGACCTGCGTAATCCCTTGACAGCTGCTTCTATCGCCCTAGAAACGCTAGCGCTAGCGTATGAACCCAACAGTGAACGGGCAAACAAGTTTACCCCTGGACTCAAAGCACACTTGCTGAAGAGCGCACAAGTGCAAATCCGCACGATCAACAGCATGATTACAGAGATTTTGCAGGCCGCTAAAGGCTCTAGCGCTAACTTGCAGATCAATCCCGAAAAGCTCAATCTGCAAGTGCTATGTACTAAAACTATCGCCTCTTTTGAATCCAAGCTGAACTATAAAAAGCAAAGTATCCATGCCGATATTCCCCAGGATTTACCTTTTGCCTATGCTGATATCGATCAGGTGCAGCGCGTGCTGACCAACCTAATTGACAATGCGATTAAGTACACGCCCGCTAACGGCCAAATCGGCATTATTGCGCTGCACCGTACGACTGAAAAAGTTCAGATTAGCATTCGAGATACGGGGCCGGGCATTCCCCGAGAGAATCAAACGCTAATTTTTGAGGAGAACTTTCGGCTCAAGCGCGACCAGACGCAGGACGGCTATGGGTTAGGGCTGGCGCTGTGCCAGCGAATCGTGCGGGCTCACTATGGTCAAATTTGGGTGGATTCTAAGCAGGGTGAGGGGAGCTGCTTTCACTTTACGCTGCCGGTTTATCGGGGGTAATAGGGCGGTGGCAGGATTCCTATGGGGCAACCACGAGGGTGTGCCCGTACGACGAGGGGAGGAATAATTAGAGGGGAGGGATAATTAAGAATTTCCTTCTTTGAGGATTTTTGCCTTCATTTGAGAGAGCTGCTGTTCTACGGTGCTTTGGCCTTCGAGCTGGGCAAATTGTTTTTCGAGCGGGTCACCGGATAGATCGCTGGCGACTTCTGCCTGTGCTTCGAGATCTAGAACGCGGGCTTCCATTTTCTCAAAAGCGCTGACGGAGCCAGTGGTACCCATTCGCTCATTGAGCCTGGCGCTAGATTGGGCGGCTCTAGCTCTGGCAATGTACATGTCTTTTTTGGTGCGAGCGTCGGCCAGCTGGCTCTCTAAGGTCACCATGTTGGCTTTGAGCTTTCTAACAATGTCTGTTTGCTGCGCGATTTGGCTCTGCAAGGTTTGCGCGTTTTGGGCGTAGGTTTGCCTGCGGGTGAGAGCGTCGCGAGCGATGTCTTCTTCGCCTTTTTGCAGGGCCATCTGGGCGCGGTTGTAGTATTCTTGGGCGGTGCGAGCGGCCTGCTCACTTTGCCTTTCAGTGCGCTTTTGGGTGGCGATCGCCTGCGCCACTGCCTGCCGCATCGACACCAAATCGCCCTGCATATCTGCCACGGTCTGCTGCAAAACCTTTTCAGGATCTTCAGCCCCGTTAACCAGGCTATTGACGTTGGATTTAACCACGCGAGAAATGCGATCTAGCAGGCCCATAGGACAAGAGCGTTCCTAAACGTTTCTTTGCTTAGCAGCATAGCAAGCTTCCCAGGCTGCTGCGTGGGTTTCAAGAAAGATAGAAGCTCCTATGTGTCGGCCTCGACCTACCTCTGGCTCTCTATTCGTTAGTGGGGCCATATACCTGAGCTGTTACACCCTTAGACTTTAGTTCTTCAATGAATTGCTGAGCCGCTGCGGGGCTATTAAAAGCGGCGAGCTGGACGCGGTTGCCGTCTGAAAACTGGCGGACAAAGGCTTCTGCGACTGACTGGCGGACGTCAGCTAAGCCCTGCTCGGTCGTGAAGGGGACGGTAACATAATAGTTAGTACCGGCGGGAATAACAGCTGCCTGGATTTCTGTTTGGGCTCCTGCCTGGACTCCTGTCGGAGGAGGAAGCTGCGCTCCAGGCTGACTGGCAATGGGCGGTAGCGCAGTCGATGACGTGGGCGCAGCCGCAGCTGATAGCGGATCGATAGCTGTTTGCGGCATTTCTAGCGAGCTGAGATTATCGATCTTGATATCGACAAATTCCTGCGCTGATAAGTCAGGGCCGGGGGGGTGGAAAGTGTCTTTGGAGGCAGTGGCGATCGCACCCCTGTCATCCCCAAACCCAGCGGCCAGCCTCTGAGCCACCTTTGGATTAGACATGAGGTAGCTAGCACCTAGCCCAGCAACCAATCCCAATAGCCCCAAGGTAGCCCCTGCTAGCAGTGAAGCCGTCTTCCGCTTGGGCTTTAGCTGAGTGTCAATCGGGTTCGCCTGAGGCATTGAAGGCACTTCTGCTAGACTCTCAATCAGCTTTTCAGAAGAAGCCAGATAGCCGTTCGTCATGCTGTTTGCTGAGTTTGCTGGATAGTTATTGGATGACATATTTGACGACGTTGATGAAACGTTTGCATCGTCAAATGGCAAGGTCGCCAATAGCTCCATCGGCGAGGGATTGACGTTTGCTGTCGCCTCAAATGAACCAGGCCCATTAGCTGTAGTTTTCCCACCCGCTAAAAGCTTTTTGTTGAGCGGTAGCGATGGTGGACTGTTAGACAGTAGAGCGGCCATAGCCGCAGAAACCGCTATCGTTGAAACGGTAGTCGCTGGCGTAACTGCACCGGCATCGAGAGTGTAGCGGTCAAAAGAAGCGTCATCAAAAGCAGAATCATCTAGCTCAGCAAACACGTCATCTATCGACGAACCGCTGTTCAATCGGTTACGGCGATAGCGGTTCAGCTCGTCTTCCAAACTGACGCTAAGGCTGCTGAGTACAGCCTTTAAAGCAGGCGATAGGTCGTCGGGGAAGCGCTGATCTGCCAGTACCATTACGAACTCCTGAGTAAGGATAATTTAGCAAGTGAATTAATCTTAATACCTAAATTTAGGCCAAACAAGGGGCAGCGTGCCGTAGGGAAAAAGGCTGCAAGCCTTGCCAAAAGAGGAAAAGTGGTGAACGCTTGATAAAAGCAAAAACTACCAGCGTTTATCACAATGAATACATTAGAGTCT
>JBGTGK010000347.1:0-10687 GCA_041746795.1 Phormidesmis sp. | reverse complement strand
GACTCTAATGTATTCATTGTGATAAACGCTGGTAGTTTTTGCTTTTATCAAGCGTTCACCACTTTTCCTCTTTTGGCAAGGCTTGCAGCCTTTTTCCCTACGGCACGCTGCCCCTTGTTTGGCCTAAATTTAGGTATTAGACACAACGGGTGTTTTACCTGTTATGTCTGGCGTGGCTATTCACAAGCCAATTACATAATCTGCTGTACATAGTCCAAAGCGTATTTGTCCTGGTCAGCAAGCCTTACATAGAAGCTGTGCGGGGAGGACGAACGTCCATTTGATGCGCCAGACTGCCGTTTGTCCAGTCCAATGCGTGAGATTCGCTGGCCGGAACGACGCTGACGACGCCCTGCTGCCGAGTAGCAAGGCGAGAGGGCTTTCTTTTTGCTTGGTTACTCGCCTGACGAGCCCTAAAAATAGGAGAAACCTGCTGAGCAGGCGCTGCTTGCTGAGCAGCAAAGCGAGAGACTAAGACGCGTTTCTTGCTGGCTACTGGCTGGCTGCTCGCTGCTCGCTTACTTCTCTGGCGACGCTTATTGAGAAGAGCAACAGCAGGTTTGAGCCCGAAGGCGTGGGCTGGTGACTTTGCGATCGCTGGTTTAACACCTGAAGACCGTTCTACTTTGGGCTTCGAAGTCTTGCGAGCGGCCACTTTTTGGCCTGGTTTGCTCTGTGGCTTGCTCTGTGGTTTCCCCTGGGGCTTCCCTTGGGGCTTGCCCTGCTCTAATTTGCCCTGCCCTGGCTTACTAACGCCTGCATCAGCGTTAGCTCGTATTTTACGAACCCTGCTACGTGAGCGGGCTGCTGCCATTCGGGCCATTGCCCTACGCCTGGATATAACCAGGCAGCCCGCCGCACAGGTGCCTACCATAGCCGTCAGCGGTATGACAGGGATTGAGCCGTTCGCTGCCGTCTGAGTCGCTACACCCCTTGAAGAGTCGGTTTCTAAGCGGCCCGCGTCACTTTGAGCTGTATCACTACCTTCTACAATCCCTGTTGCGTTATCTTCAGAGCCCTGCTCGACTTTGATTAGGGCATTTTTGTTGGTTGAAGCTGTGGTTTCAGCAGGCGCTTCTGGTAGCGCTGTTTTAAGCTTTTTAGGACTCACCATGCCGTCTACAGCGATCGCGCCCACCGCTATGGAAAATAGCCAAAACCCAACCAGCAGAACCCAGGGCCTAACTAACAAAAGGTTAAAGGCCATTCGGCTTCCTTTAGAATTTTTAATAAAAGGAAGGGCAGTGCTGGCAGCGTTTGAGATAGCAAAAGCTTCATGGCTCGCCGATGGGTCGGCGGCATCTTGAATGACACTAACAGGTACGCTTTTCGGAGCAGCGTTTTTTAGGCCAGTAGTTTTTACACCCGCAGTCCTTGTGTCGGTAGCTTTCATCCCCGCACTCTTCTTGGCGCTAGGAGATTTGGCGTTATTGGACGAGTGTTCGCGCAGCTTAAATCCGGCCAGCGTACTGACAAGCCGTTTGAGAGGGCTGAAGGTCTGAAGCTTACCGATTGACTGAGTGCTTTTCGAGTAGGTGCTTTTGAGGCCAGTTCCCTGGAGTTTAGCCTTTTTAGCCTGGGGCTTAGTCTGAAGTTTGGTCTGGGGTTTTGCCTGAGATCCGACAGTAGGAAGCTTCATATTTATCAATCTCTTTGACAGCCTTGGCATGTTAAAAGGATTCCTTTCAGGTTTTCCACATTCAGGCTTTCTTGAAGGAGCCTCTTTTCCAAAAGATACCGGAATTGTAGAGGCATACTACACGATTGGCTAGCTTTGGGCTAGTTTTTCTGTGAATTTAATACAAAGCCTTATATTTTCACCTGGTTTACTTAGGCTTGAGCATGATTAACGAAGCTCTAGATCAGGTACGTATTTGCCCGGATCTTGAGCAACCCATCCAGAAGCTGAGTTAGTTCGCACTTCAAAATACATGAAAGCAGGTTCGTTGCTTTCTCCTACTCTGCCCAAGGGGGTAGAGGCAGCTACCGATTGACCGGCTGTAACTGAAACATGGCTGAGATTGGCGTACCGAGTTTGCAGTCCCTGGCTGTGATTAATTACCACTAGCTGTCCGTAGCCTTCTCGCTCTCCGGCAAAAGCAACGGTGCCAGCGGCGGCGGCTAGCACTTCGTCCGGCTGAGTAATCGCAAAGGCAATGCCGCTGTTAAATACCAGCTGATTTTGGTTGCTGTTGGGCTGCCAGCCGTAGCTGCGGGCGATCGCGGCTGACTGGGCCAGCGGATAAACCAGCTTTTGAGTGACCGTAGGACGGCTGGCGACGGGCTCCCCACTTGCTGCACCTGGCGAGCCCGGAATAAAAACCCGACTGGGTACAGCAGCGACACAGCCATTTACTTCAAACAATACGTCGGCGCGGCTGCCGTAGCGCTTAGCTAGCGACTGCCAGCTTTCTGGGGGCGAGGAGTTCACGACAGCGCCGTTAAAAGGCGGAATCACCAGCGTCGATCCAGGCGTTAGGCGGGTGCCAGGATTAAATCGGCTTACGGTATCAGGAGCCAGACGATAAGTCGCCGCCACGCTAGCCAGGGTGTCACCTGATACGACCGTGTGGTTGCGCATTTGAGTTAGGGCAGCAGGACAGCTCGCGTTGGCCTGAGCGCGAGCCGGTAGGCCATAGATGCCAACGACTAGCTGAGCAATAAGTCCAACGATGGGTGCCAGTCGGCTGAATGGATAGTTCATAGAGATTAGACTAAATTCCGCTGTAATGCGCTTAAGCTTCAAATGCTGATGTTGCTAGCCTAGCGAGCTGAAGGTGGAAATACCATACGCTTCGTAGCAGTTTAAGGACGCTCAGGAAAACTCCATAGACAATGCCTGATATCTGTGATCGCCAAACGGTAGTCGGATGGCTACTCGCTAGATTATGGGTAGCCTCTTCATACCTTTTTTCTCCCTACCGACATGCCCCTATACTGTGCCTTTATACTGAGCTAAGTGCGGTGAGTATGCAAGCTGTGAGTATCGGTTCAAGCTGTTAATGGTGAAGAGGAATATTTGAACATGAGGGTTTCTCTTAAGCAGGTCGGACTGGGTAGCCTGCTGCTGCTGCTAGGGGCGGGCGCGGGCTGGGCTGGGCATAGCTCCCTTCAGGCTCGATTGATCGCAAGACAGCCGACCGCAGAGATGCCGCTACCCTCTTCGATCCCCTCAGCTATTGCAGCGGATCAAGAGAGTATCGCTCAAGCTGCGCCTGTATCGGGCTTACCCATCAACTCTAATTTTATTGCGGCTGCGGCCAATCGAGTAGGGCCTAGCGTAGTACGCATCGACGCCTCACGCGCTGTGAGTGATTCTAAAACTCCCTTCGATCAGCCTTTTTTTAAGCGTTTTTTTGGCGAGAAGTCGCCCCAATCACCGGGCAACAAGTCGCCTGACGGCCTGCCTAAGCCACCTCACCTGCCTGAACACTTTGAGCAGGGAACGGGCTCTGGATTTATCCTCAGTGCCGATGGCAAGCTGCTGACGAATGCTCATGTAATTGAGGGCGCTGATAAGGTGGAAGTCACCTTAAAAGATGGACGTACTTTTACGGGTAAGGTGGTTGGAGCCGATCCGGTGACGGATGTGGCGGTGATAAAAATTGAGGCAAAAAATCTGCCGGTTGCGCCTTTAGGCTCAACCAGTAAGCTTTTGCCTGGGGAATGGGCGATCGCCATCGGCAATCCGCTCGGACTCGACAATACGGTGACCGCTGGCATCATTAGCGCGGTAAACAGATCCAGCACTCAGGTAGGCATTTCTGACAAGCGCGTGCAGTTTATTCAAACCGATGCGGCAATTAATCCGGGCAACTCAGGTGGGCCGCTGCTGAATGCCAGCGGTGAAGTAATTGGCGTTAACACCGCTATTCGGGCGAATGCGCAGGGATTGGGATTTGCGATTCCGATTGAGACGGCCAAGCGAATTTCTGATCAGCTGTTTGCAACGGGTAAGGTGCAGCACCCCTACCTGGGCATTCAAATGGTGAATTTAAATGCGGCTATGCGCGATCACATTAATAAAGACGATGAAATCAACGTCATAATCAATCAGGACAAAGGTGTAGTCATTGTGCGCGTAATGCCTAACACGCCTGCTGCAACGGCGGGCCTAAAGCGAGGCGATGTGATTAAGCGGGTCAACAGCAAAGATATTCTTGACGTTACAGACGTGCAGTCTCAAGTAGAAAGCAGCGAACTAAATACCGCTCTAAAAGTAGAGGTTGTGCGCTCAGGCAAGCCTCAAACGATCAAAGTAAAGCCCACCGCCCTGCCGCCGGAACTTCAGTAAGCTGCCAGTAAGTCATTGAAGACATACGCTTAAATAACATCTCAGCATCAGAAACGCCGAGCATGGGAGCGTAAGGCTTTATGCCTTCTGCAACGGTGCGTTATTTATTTGCCAGTCCCGTAGCGTCTTATTCGTCTTCGTCAGCGTCATCAAGATCCAAATCAAGTGAGCCTAGTACATTGGTCTCTAGCTCCATCCGCTGCTCCATCTGGCGCAAAAAATAGCCCGTCATCATAGCTGAGGCCAGCAACCCGGCTAAGTTTTCGCGATCGGTGCTGACCTGGACGTTAAAGCCATCTGCTGGCAAAACGCCGACGAGTCCCTGGACGTTGTGAGAAATGATTTGCTTAATTTCGCCACTGACCGACTGGGCGACCCGGCTAAGCACTTCAGGCGGCTGATGCTGCAAGTAATTCAGCAGCTCATTGGATTTGCTGTCCTCTGGATTCAGGCTAATGAAGTCTGCATGTTCAGGATTGAAAACCATAGAGATATTGCATAACTGCTGTTAGCTTAACTGCTGAAATCGGGATTTAGCTGGGTGAATCCTCACAAGTAGGAGCCTTCCATGCCCTAAAAAAACCACGATCTTCAAAGGTTGCTAGTGACAGCTTAACGAATAATGGCCCGAATCTGCACTTTCTTAAATTTCTACAGTGCGGGCTTCTGCTCCTTCAAGGCTCTTCTGCGGTTGATTCTGCGGTTAATTCTGCGGTTGATTCGGTAGAGCCTAAGCCCGCATGGGTGTCTAGCTGCTGGGCAGCGCGATCAATCGCGGCCTCAGAGAGTATCGAACCGCCTGAGGGAGACACATTTCCTGAGAGTACGGCAATTTCTTCAGGCAGGCTACCATCCGCTTCATCCGCTGCTGTTTGGGCGTCTGTGGGGATATCTGCCAGCTCTTCTGCCAGCTCTTCTGCCAGCTCTTGAGCATCGCCTTTGATCGGCTTAGGCAGGCTGAGGTTGGCAATTTCAGGGAGCTTATCAATTTCAAAGTGCTGGTAAAACTTTTCAGTAATCTGTAGCCAGGAAGATCTTCCGTCCGACTGACGGCGTTTTTTAACAAAGCCCTGCTCTACCAAGTCGGGTACATGCTGATATACGCCGGAGCCGCGCAGCTCAACGAGTTCGTTTTGGGCAATTGGGCCGCGCAGGGCGATCGCGGCCAGGGTTCGCAGCGCGCCTAAGCCAATATCCAACGGCACAATAGTATTGACCAGCGGCTTGTATATTTCTCGCAGCTGTAGGGCGTAGCCTTCTTCGGTTTCAGCAATTTCTAGCGCCCCTTCGCGATGGGCATACTCGCCCATTAGCTCAATTAAGCCTTCTTCTGCGCTCTCTTTGTCACAGCGGGCAAATTCTGCAATCTGAGCAATCTTTAACGGCTGTGCTTTGAGATAAAGAATCGCTTCGATGGTATTGGCGAGACGAGTCATGTAGGTACTCAGTTTTATGCTCGGTGACTCTGGTCAGTGTGCTCGATCTAGGCAGATCTTTAGACCGAATCAGTCTAGATTGCGACCGGTCAGCTCAACGAAAATATCTTCTAAGTTGGCAGGTCGCGTCATCATACCTGTTTTATCTGGCTGCTGATCCAGGTACTGATTGGCTTCTTGCAGGGTTGGGAAAAACACATACTCCCAGCGATCGCCTTTTTGCTTCATCACAATGCCCTCACCGTGCTTTTGCCGCAACTCTTGCAGGGTACCGCTTTCAATCAGTTTACCTTGATCCATAATGCCGATGCGATCGCACAAATACTCCACTTCTTCCATGTAGTGAGTCGTCAGCAGCATCGTCACCCCTCGCTCTTTATTCAGCGCTCGAATAATTTCCCACAGCCGTCTGCGAGTCTGCGGGTCGAGCCCGACGGTAGGCTCATCTAAAAATAAAATGCTGGGCTGATGAAGCAGGGCGCGGGCGATTTGCAGCCTGCGCTTCATGCCGCCGGAGAGGGTCTTTACTTTGTCTTGGGCGCGATCGCTCAACCCCATGTACTCCAGCCAGTGGCGAATATCCTTCGCCCGCTGAGCTGCCGGAATGTGGTGCATCCTCCCGTGAAACTCCATGTTCTCCCATACGGTCATATCAGCATCAACGCTTATCTGCTGCAATACCACGCCGATTCGGCTACGCACCTGTGCGGCCTGACGGCTCACATCGTAACCCGCCACTACAATGTCACCCTGCGTTGGCTGAGCGAGCGTTGTTAACATGCGGATGGTGGTAGATTTACCCGCGCCGTTTGGCCCTAGTAAGCCAAAAACTTCGCCAGGCTGAATTGCCAGTGAGAGATCATTAACCACGCAGGTATTGTTATAAACTTTGTGGACGTTTGCTAGGGAAACAGCTGCCACCATGGGCTGTAGCTCAACTTGCTTTTTTAGCCTTCTTTCTTCCTCCAGCCTATAGCAGATCATCCCTGTAAAGCATGTCTGCTGAATGCCCACCCTACGTAATTTTTGGCTTTTCCTGTTTCTTATGCGTGCTCGAATTGATAACGACGTTCTCTTCTTGCTGAATGAAGACGTCCCTCCTTACAAGAAAAATGGCCCCATGGTTCGCAACAGCTACTTCTGGGCGCTCAAATCTATTGCCGACCGCGCTCCCTTTGAAAAAGAATGGGAATTTGAGCACAGAGTTTGGCTAGCGTTGACTCGGATGCTCACGTCTTTCGCTGAGTCAGGCTACCTGGGGCTGAAAGAGACACAGCTAGAATTTGCACCTGAAGACGAAATTCCCGCCGTCCTCAAACCGATGGCAACCTGGTACGACCCAGCGGATTACGAAGATGAAGACATCCATAAAAATGACATGGGTAAAAACAACACGGGTTGGCATAGGCAATAAAAAATTCGCCATCACCAAAAATAACGTCACCGCAGGAGCCGCCCTCGTGGTCGCCCTCTTCCCCACAAATCCATAAACATCCCAGACATAAAATACGGGCAGGCACAAAATGCCCACCCGTATTCAAAAAAATATATCAAAAAATCTAAGACTTCGCAGGCCTAAACCATACCAACTACATCAAACCTAGCTGAGCCAAAATGCCCTTACCAGAGAAGTACTCAGTCGCCATAGCTGCTACAAATCCGAGCATAGCAAGCCGACCGTTCCAGGTCTCAGCGAACTCAGTGAAGCCAAGCTTTGCAGGTGCAGTCGTCGTAGGTGAAGTTTTCATTTGTGTTTCCTCGGGTCGATGTGCAGGTTATCTATGTAAATAAATGTAACCGGTTTGAATCAAATCAAACTCTATCTAAAGATAGATTTATGCTGGCTCTGCCGCCTCACGCTCTTTATCAAGCCGCCGCTTGCGTGCATATAGCTGAATCGAAACGATAAACGAGAGCACCAATCCTGCAATCAGCCAGGTTGCTCCGCCCGTCGGAAAATTATTTTTAAAAATCACCAGCATCACAATGGCGACTAGCAGCAGCGTGGGCGCTTCATTGAGTGCCCTGAGCTGCTTTGGCCCCCACTTGCAATCCCCTCGCTCTAGCTGCTTTCGTAGCCTTGCACAGTACATGTGATAGGCCACCAGCACCGCTACAAAACCCAGCTTTGCCTGCATCCAGCCTTCATGAACGACATCAGGCCTTTGCCATAGCAAGCCGCCCGCCATCGCCAGCGTCACGAGCATTCCTGGCGTCGTAATAATTCTCAGCAGCCGGGTTTCCATAATTCCGTACTGCTTTTGCAAAATGCTGCGAGCAGGTTCAGGCTCCGCCTCTGCCTCTACGTGATAGATAAACAGACGTACCAAATAAAACAGACCTGCAAACCAGACCACGACACCGATGATATGAAACGCTTTGAACCAGTAGTAAGCCATTAAATGTATGAGAGCAAATACGAAAGTTACTCCATTTTCCTTTAACAGCTTATATTTTGATCGCCCAGCTCATAGGTTCTTAACGTTTATGCAAACTACCTGGCAGTCCGTCAAAGCTTACGAAGACATCTTTTACCACAAAGCAGAGGAGGGCATTGCCAAAATCACCATCAATCGCCCTCATAAGCGCAATGCCTTCAGGCCCAAAACCGTATTTGAAATGTACGACGCTTTTTGCGATGCCCGAGAGGACACAAGTATTGGCGTGATTTTGCTAACAGGAATGGGGCCGCACACCGATGGCAAGTACGCTTTTTGTTCGGGCGGCGACCAAAGCGTGCGAGGCGACGCGGGTTACATCGGTGAAGATGGCATACCCCGTCTCAACGTGCTCGATCTTCAGCGGCTAATTCGATCAATGCCCAAAGTTGTAATCGCTTTAGTAGCAGGCTACGCCATTGGCGGTGGCCATGTTTTGCATCTGATCTGTGATTTAAGTATTGCGGCTGACAATGCCATATTCGGGCAAACCGGGCCCAAGGTCGGCAGCTTCGATGGGGGCTTCGGCGCTGGCTATATGGCCCGCATTGTCGGTCAAAAAAAGGCGCGAGAAATATGGTTCCTATGCCGCCAATACGATGCGCAGCAGGCACTGGCTATGGGTCTAGTCAATACGGTCGTACCGATTGATCAGCTAGAGGCTGAGGGCATTACTTGGGCCAAAGAAATTTTGCAAAAAAGCCCGATTGCTATCCGCTGTCTTAAGTCGGCCTTTAATGCGGACTGCGACGGTCAAGCGGGCTTACAAGAGCTAGCTGGCAATGCAACAATGCTCTATTACCTCAGTGAAGAAGGCGCAGAAGGCAAAAGGGCATTTCTAGAAAAGAGAGAGCCTGACTTTAAGCAGTATCCATGGCTTCCCTAAGCGTGCAGCAGCTCAAAGCTAACAGAAACTACGTAGCGGGATCGCAGCTTTCACTACTCTAAAAGATCGCTATACAGCCGAAGCTAATTTTTTACTAGCGGGCAAAATAGTGGTTTTAGAGACAAAGCTAGCGGGCGACCATTCAGCGATCCCCAGCCTGCCTGCCGAAGTATTTTTTGAGCCTGACTGAAAGGAGGAAACCGATAGGCAGCAGGCTTTCCACTGAGAACTGACCGGTGCGTTAAGCTGGCTGCACAGGCCACCGCGTCTACCCTCAGGCGTATAAAAACGACATAGCCCACAACGAGACGTTTCACACTTCAAAGAAGCCATAACAGGAATTTCTTAAACCTTGATTTGTACTCATATCATGACTCAAAAAAAAGGCTTAGGTTTAGCAATTAAGAGGCCCCAATCTATTGGTAAGACAGGAGCGACAAGCAACGTTGATGATGGATGCTTCTTCAGCTTTTCTTTATGTTTCGTTAAGAAAGCGACACACGTTTACGGCTGGGAGTTCAGAGGGTTTTCGGGAAGCGGGGAAGCGCTGGGGATCAAGCCACGGGATCGCCAAGTTAGGCGCTTATTTATACTTATTTATACACTTGTTAATGCGGCAGTTATATGATTTCTTTTTGATATTTTTTACGGACAAGAATGTTTGAGGTTGGTTCCACAAAATGTCGAGGTGGAGGTTTGTGTGGGCGATCGCTAGCCACTTCCATCTTCATAAATGCTCAACCCGACCTCGTTTTTGTTTGTCTCTTACCACTGCCCTCCTACCACTGCCCTCCTACCACTGCTTGGTTGCACACAGCGCACAGGTGGCCCAGCGGTCGAGTTCTCCCTGGGGGCAGTGACAACGACATTGGGGGCACAGCGCTTGTGAGCTTTGCAGGGTTTGCATGGCAATGGCCCAACGCCGAAAAGCGTCTGCGGGAGTTTTTACGGAGGTTTTGGGTAGGCTAGGGATGTGGCCTACGTAGCTAGGATGATGGGCCAGTCTACCGTTCGCTTGTGAGGTTTTAAACGGGCTCTCAGCATTTGCCCTTGCTGGACTTTGCGCCCACTGTGCTGTCGAAAAGCGAATGCCTTTAAGGGGCATCTGCTGGTAGCGATTGAGTTTGCGCAAAATATTGAGACGCTCGTATAAGAGCGTTTGCGCCCAAGTTGACGTAGAAGTTGCTACGTATAGGGTACCGCGCTGAATGCCAACCGGGCGGGTGACTCGGGCCACCGCAAAACCTACTGATTTCGGCCAGTGCAGCAGCACCAAGCGAAACTGCTTTTGCACTTGCCAGCTTTCCTGGCTCTCTAGTCCTTTAATCAGTCCGCCTAGACCTTCTAGTGCCATTGCCTTAAATTTAATGATTAGAAAAAGTTGATGATTGGGAAAAATTGATGATTGAAAAATTGATGATTGAAACGGGCCTTTGAATATTTCTAGTTGAATACCTATCAAAGCCGCGTGTCCAACCTTGATTTCAGTTTCTTATTACCTAAGTTTTGCCCAAATAAACGGCAACATGCTCTAACTTCAGCAGTTGAGATAATCCCTGAATCCAAGGTCTGACAAGGGTATCAGCAGCATTTAGACGAATTTCAATCAGTTGTCCCTGTGCGTTGAAGCAGA
>JBGTGK010000346.1:0-2130 GCA_041746795.1 Phormidesmis sp. | reverse complement strand
ACGCCAGTAAACAACAGAACTTAGCAGTCATCAGCGGCTGCTTAACGGTAGCTAGCGCTCTGTGGCTAGCGTGTGTACTAGCAATCCTGATCAGGGTGCCAAGCAGGATGACAGAGAAGCGAACTCATCGCTCTAACGCCTCGAAGCTGGTTTGACAGCGGCAGATGGGCAGGCGGAGCCGATGCCAAGTCCCAAATAAATTCGTTAGGGTAGCGCGTCCACGAGCCCTCAACAGATTTCCATAGCAGCTGTATCCACAGCCGATCCCAATCTTTCCCTAACCTTGTCCACAGTGCCTGCTGCTTACGCCAGCCGAACTTATCTTCAGAATAGAGGCTCCAAATGACGTCCATTGCCCGCAGGTCAATTATCGGGAACTGACTCACCTCAGTAAAATACACCCACTTACGCTCTATGGCACTCTCGCCCGCTAGCTCGCAAAGCTTTTGATTCGTGAGCTTATCGGCAGCCTGATATTCTTTGCCTACCAGCAGCATTTGCAGGTCGCTGTAGTCTATGCCTTTGTCCGACTGAGGACACACTAAGCCATCAGGAAATTCTTCAATCAGTGACTTAGCAGCTTCAGAAGTGCTGCTATAAAGCAGCTGGTAGGCGCTGCCATGGGCGGCAGTGGGCTCGTCAGGGTTTTTAGGGGACATGCGATCGCGCACAAAGTCCACCAAAATAGCTTCTCCTGCTATGCGCTTCTCTGCTTTCAGAGCTTCAACATCGCGAATAGTCTGAAGCTGCTTTTTAAGCTTACCCGTAGAGAGCGCAGCAGCGAGTGCCTCTACATCATCCGCACCAAGCTGCCCATTGGCCTGGTCATTGGCCTGAGAATTGGAGGATGAACTAGGGATTTGCTGAGATAAATTTGGAGCAGACTCAGTAGATTTTGTAGCGTTTGAAGACATTTTTTGGTAAAGCAGACAAACAGCGCAAGGTTTAAGATGATCGCTTGCTCAACAATAGTAATGGAATACCGGGACGCGCGCTGTAGTATATGAGTACAGCAACGCCTTCCATGACTTTATGCTAGGCAAAACGGGTCAGTGAGTACTTTCAGCTTTGCTAGGGCTATCGCTACTAGCGACATTGCCGCTATGAGAAGGCCTATAGCCGTTTTCAAAGGCAAAGCGAATCAGCTGTGAGCGATTTTCTAATGATAGCTTGCTCAAAATATTGCTGAGATGAGGTCAAGAGACGCTAGGCTAGGCGGGCAGCAGCTCACCGTCGAATCGCTTGAGCGCCCGTTCAATTTCAGAGCGAATGTGGCTAGCCCGAGCAAGCTGAGCCTCAACTTTAGCAATCAGCTCGCGAGGATGAAAGGGCTTTACGAGGTAATCGTCTGCGCCAATGCTGTGTCCTTGAATCGTCAGACACAATCAAATCAGCGCATCTTCAGTGAAGCTCTCGAACCCTTCGAAGCTGGAAGCAGCACACCGCACCAAAAATCCCCTGTCCTTTAGGTAGCGTGTTAGCGCCGCTTGGGGAGTACTATCGTCGTCAACGATGAGGACTTTTTGCATTCTGCGGTCGTGCTAACCAGACAACAGGGGACTCAATACGGCAAAAGCTATTGATACAAAGCGATATAAACTGACGGCAAGTTCTGCCCAAAATATATAGCGATTTGGTCAGCTATCAGGTGATTTTTCTATGAGGATTGTAAGGCAACTATGCTTTTTGCGACTCGTGCTGTGGCCAGCAAAGCCCTTTAACAGCCGCACCCACTAAATATATACAAACTAATAGGGGAGATCTATAAGCTACACTCATAAGTCACTTAAAAGCCCCCAGCATAACGCATGGAGACTTTTAAGTGGCTATGAGCATCTGAGTTTTATCAAGTTTGAGCCTTACTGACCCCGACGATTCTGTTCTGGCTGGGTAAAGCTAGGGGCGGTGTAGAGCTTGCCGTCTGATGAAGCACTAGGAACTGAAGAGGCAGCAGGCGTTACGGGTCGAGCAGCCGGTTGGTTAAAGCTTGGCTGACGAGACGCTGGCGGGTTGGAGTAAGGACTCCGGCTGG
Organism: Phormidesmis sp.; assembly: GCA_041746795.1. Taxonomy (GTDB): domain Bacteria; phylum Cyanobacteriota; class Cyanobacteriia; order Phormidesmidales; family Phormidesmidaceae; genus Phormidesmis. Next base: position 98 of record JBGTGK010000346.1, on the reverse strand, counting down.
GCTGCTGAGGGGCTGCGTTGAAAACAGGCAGACTTGAAGAAGCAGGTGCCCTATAGCCAGTAGTGCCCGGCGGCGGCGACATATCGGATGTCGTCCGA
>JBGTGK010000345.1:0-17330 GCA_041746795.1 Phormidesmis sp. | reverse complement strand
ATTTTGTCATTTTCTTTTTCTTCGCTCGGCGCTATGAGCGACGTTTTTTGTGAATAGTTTTTTTCTTCTGACCCTGCTTACGGCCCCTTCTTTGACGAACTAGATAAGTGCCTATCGCATCGCTAGCTGAGTGGCTGATAGCGCCGACTTCTAAACCAATTAAGATAGCCAGCCATTCGGCAAAGTAGTGATTCAGCAAATAGTTGAAGGTGACGCTGAGGCTCTGCCAGGTGAGGTGGGCATCCCATACAACATTGAGAACTTCGACAATAATAATGGCAAAAAGGCCAATCCAAACGGCCATATAAATAACGCGTAGCGCGGTACCGATAATCGGGCCGTGGGAGAGCCGGGAGCGGTGCTTGAGGGCTTTTTGGTAGGGTAGCCAAATCCATCGGAGAGGCCCCCATCGCCTGTACTGAATGGAGTGAATATCCAGGTCGGGGCCGAGCATAAAGCCGCCCACCAGGTAAGACAGGCAAACGATGACGGTGAGCGGCAGGCTGCCGGTGAGCCAACCGGCAATACCAACAACGATGGGCAGACACCAGAGAGTAATGCGGTCGTGGGTGCGGCCTGATGGCATAAGGCTAACGGTTGAAGATGCGACACTCTATACAGTAATACAAACAGTAATACAAATGTTTTACTTAAAAAGCGTAAAAATTAGGTTTTACCGCGCTGCTTCTTCTGCTATTATTATTATCCAAAGCGCAGTGAGCTGCACTAAAGGACGATTAGCTCAGTTGGTAGAGCGTCTCGTTTACACCGAGAATGTCACAGGTTCGAGTCCTGTATCGTCCATTTCTATTGGTTCAACTTTTATCCAACTTTTAGCAGAGGTAGCTGCTCTGACTGGGCTAGAGCTATTGAGATGGGCTAATCTTTTAATGCCCTAACGGGTAGAGTTCTGACAAATTGGTATGGTGAGGGTCTGATATTTTATTAATCCTTTGCCTAAAAAATCTTTCGACGAGCGCGCTGCGAAAAGACTGCCTCTCCAGTTTTGGATTGTGGCCTCGATCGCGTTTATCAATTCGGTCAGCTTCACAATTATCATTCCGGTGCTATATCCCTACGCCAAGGAATTTGGCCTAAGTGACTTCCAAGCAAGTCTGCTGACAACCGCTTATTCGCTATCGCAGTTTTTAGGGACGCCTGTTTTAGGCCATCTGTCCGACCGATGGGGGCGTAAGCCGCTGCTGGTGATTAGCCTGCTAGGAACGGTGGTGGCTAATTTAGCAGCAGCGATCGCCTGGCTTCCCATTCTCCTTTTTGGCGCTCGCATTTTTGACGGCATCACGGGCGGCAACAACTCAGTTGCGCAGGCGGTCGTCAGCGATATTACCTCTGCTGAGCAGCGCACGCAGGCGTTTGGCATTTACAGCGGGCTCTTCCGCTTAGGCTTTGTTGCAGGGCCGCCGCTGAGCTATTTAGCGCAAACGGTGCCGCCGATCCCGGCAATGTCTTTTTGGGGTATGCCAACACCAGCAGTCTCTTCTTTGGGCATGAGCTTTTTGGTATCGGCGGCGATCGCCCTAATCGCCGCCCTCATGTGTTTCTTCTTCTTATCTGAAACCTCTACAGAAGCCAGCAAGCCTCAAGATCAAAGGCGCGGCGTCAAGAACTTCAGCTTCACCAGCCTGTTCACAGCCCTGGGCCGTCCGGTGGTAGGCCGCATTTTGCTGATGACCTTTCTCAATGGCTTTACGTTTACAATTTTCACCTTTGCCTTTCAGCCGTTTTTTATCAACGTACTCGGTCAAGACGCTAAGAATTTGGCGATCGCCTTTGTCGCCTTCGGCCTCTTAGCCTTTGTCTCTCAAGTATTTGCCTTAGAGCCCTTGCGCAAACGCTTCAGCATTGTCAATGTCTTAGTCGGTGCGCTGGTCGCCAGAGGCATTTTGTTCATGCTGATGCCAGCCCTACCCAACATCGTTGCTTTTGCCATATTGCTCGGCTTGTTTGGACTGGTCAACGCCTTCCCTATGCCCCTGATAGATTCGATTCTCTCTACTAGCAGCACGCAGCGAGAGCAAGGTGAAATATTGGGGCTTAACGCCTCCTACCTCAGCATGTCCAACGCAATTGGCCCAGCCGTTTCTGGACTGTTGGTCACCTCGTTTGGCTACGCTATGCCCTTTTGGGTAGCGGGCGGGCTAACCATATTAGTCGCCGTCTTTGCAGTTACGCTGAAGACACCAGCGGCAAAGACCGGCTAGATCACGCCGCTTGCGGAGCAGCTAATAGTCCACTGCGTAGCTTCAAATACTTTTGCTGATAGGGTTGCCACTGCGCCCACAGATCTAGCCGCGCAGCTTGAAAAGCGGCTTCGATAGTAGGCAGCTGCTGTGCCCAATTTGAGCCCAGCGCGTCGGTCAAAAACTGGCTGATGACGATTTGATCTTGTAATTCGCCCAGAATGGCTTGCAGGTCACGAAACTCTCTAATCTGAGCAGCGTAGGCAGTGCCATAAATTCCTCGGAAAAATTCTGTCTGGTAGCGGACTCGCTTAACCTGCTTACGCAAGTCGTGAAGCTGCTCGCCTTCTTTAGCCAACTGCTGATTGATTTTGGCGAGGGTAATGTTGGCAACCGGAACAATTGTTTGGATGCCTTTTTGATTGGGCTGCTGACGAGTCGCGACTAGCCAGCCAGGATGTTCCATCAGCGCTGCGATCGGGGCAACTATCTTTTGAGCCGCGCCATAATGAGCTGTTTGCTGAGCGGTAGCCGTGAAAGCAGGCTGTTTAACCCACTGCTTGCATCGGCTAATTAACTTTTCATAGTCTTTGCCTTTAAGCGATTCTTTCAGCCCTAAAAACGCTTCTTTGCGACGCTTTTTGAGCTGCTTCAGCAAAGTTTGGATGGTTTCTGTTTCTGCTGTGCTGAAAGCGCGATCGCCCTTTGCTACCTTCTCGCTTTTCTTCTCAGCGGCTTTTTTCACTTTCTTTTTCGAGCTGCCTGCACCGTAGTCTCCGTGGTCTGCTAGGGCTTGCTCAAACCACTGCTGCATCACGTCTAAATCTCTCACGTTGCCCAGAGTTTGGGTGAGATTTTTTAAGGATTTGGTCAGCTTTGAAAGGCCAGATTTTTTACCTTTGCTGTCAACTTTCACAACGTCAGAAAAAAGCGTGAGGGCTGAGCGCAGCTTTCTCGTACCGATACGCATTTGGTGTAGGGGCTCGGCGTCGGCATCTTTTAGAACAGGCGATCGCAGCTTGGCTATTTGCTTCGACTGCCGATCGACGATGCCATACGCATAGCTACCCAAAGACATTTCATCACCCTTTTCCTTGGATTTTGTCAGGTCTAACGGCCTTGATTTTACGGTAGATGCACCAGAGGCCTTGGCCTCCATAACATTGCTCATCATATTTTCGCTTGCAACTTAGATACTTCGATGGCCTTGTAAGGGCTTTTATTGACGATAATTCTCAGTATATGCCAGTGTCATTATATCAAAAATGCTACTAACGTCTTTTACTAAGGACTATGTACTGGAAATTATGAGAAAAAGGCTTCCTAACCTTGAGCTATCCATCTTAGCTCACTCTTATTTTTTAGTTAACCTTTCGTTAATCTAGAAATAATTTCAGACTTTTGGTGACCTGCCTACGTTGCCATAGTCTGATGAGACAATGTTTGATTCAGTTTTTAGGTAAACGTGACTTATATAAGTGCCGATAAAGACCGCAGGGACGGCTTGTCAGAATGGTTTTCGAATGTGCCGAAGGACTTAGTCTCGGGGGTGGTGGTAGCGCTGGCGCTAATTCCTGAGGTGATCGCCTTCTCAATTATCGCCGGGGTAGATCCCAAAGTAGGCCTCTATGCATCCTTTACGATGGCAGTCACCATCGCCTTTTTAGGGGGCAGACCCGGCATGATTTCGGCAGCGACGGGCTCAATGGCTTTGCTAGTAGTAGGCCTAGTGAAAGACTACGGTCTGGAGTACCTGCTGGCAGCGACGTTGTTAACCGGCCTGCTGCAAATAATCTGGGGCTCACTGCGGATTGGCCGGATTATGAAATACATTCCGCGTGCGGTGCTAGTGGGCTTTGTCAATGCCCTAGCAATTTTAATTTTCATGGCGCAGCTAGAGCAGTTCACCATTGCGCGGGAGCCTGGTTTTGAAGGGCCGAACGGCATACTAATGTACACCATGGTCGCTGCCGGACTCGCCATTATTTATGGGCTACCGCGCCTCACCAAAGTGATTCCTGTAGTAGGCGCTGCCTTAAGTGCGATCCCTTCACCGCTGGTCGCCATTGTGGTGCTAACGGCAGTCGCTAAATATCTGAATATGCCTTTGCCAACGGTAGGCGACATGGGCGACTTGCCCGCTACTCTTCCCTTTTTGCGGCTGCATAACATACCGCTCAACTTGCAGACAGTTGAGATTATTTTGCCGGTAGCGCTAACGATGTCAGCAGTGGGCTTGCTAGAGTCGTTTTTAACGGCCTCAGTGCCGGATGATTTGACCGATACCAACAGTGATAAGAATCGGGAAGCTCGCGGCCAGGGAGCGGCTAACCTGATCACGGGGATGTTCGGCGGCATGGCAGGCTGCGCGATGATTGGTCAGTCGGTGATTAATATTGAGTCAGGTGGGCGAAAGCGGCTTTCGACGCTAAGTGCGGGCTGCTTTTTACTCTTTTTTGTATTAGCGCTGAGTTCGCTCGTGCGAATCATTCCGATGGCAGCGCTGGTGGCGGTGATGTTTATGGTGTCGTTTAGCACCTTTAACTGGGCTTCGCTGCTGGCCTTTCGCAGGCTGCCAAAAAGCGAGACGACGGTGATGCTGGCGACGGTGGTGACGACGGTGATTACGAACAATCTGGCGCTGGGTGTGATGGTGGGGATCGCTTTGAGTGCGATCGCCTTCTCCCGTAAAATCGGCAAGCTAATCATGATACAAAGCGAGCTAACCGCCGACAACCGCACCCGCATCTACTATGTATACGGGCAGCTATTCTTCGTTTCTGCCAACAACTTTAGAGAAGCGTTTGACGTTCATGAGAAAATTGAAAACATTGTGATAGATCTTTCTCATTCTCACCTGTGGGATCAATCAGCCGTAATCGCAATTGATAAAGTCGTGCTTAAGTTTCGCGCTCACGGCTCAACCGTTGAGATTGTTGGCATGAATGAAGCTAGCGCTACGCTATTAGATCGGCTCGCTATCCACGATAAGCCAGAGGCGATGGCGCTAGCAAGCGGTCATTAGCACACTCACCTATCTCTATCTAGCCAAATAAAATTAAGCTCAAAAAAGCCTATGGAAAAGATTGTTCACTCTATGGGCTTTTTTGCGTGTTACGGAACTTGTTACAGAACTTTGAATTGCGCTTCTCTTTGGCTTCTCTTAATCAGAGATTAATAATCAATTAATAAACAAACCCTGGCGTCTTAAACTTGGCCGAGTAATCTTCCTATTGGACGAGATATTCAGCTTATTAGGAGTTTTCAACGATGGCAACGAGCGATAAAACCTTTTTAAAAGGTGCCAAAAACTCGGGTAAGTTTTTGGGTGCAGTGGTGATCGCTAGTACGCTGAGTTTTTCTTCAGCAGTAGCTTTAGCCCAAGACCGCAACGTGATTTCGATTGATGGATCGAGTACCGTCTTCCCCATCACAGAAGCGATGGCCGAAGAATTCATGACCACTAATTCAAATGTCAACATCAGCGTTGGTGTTTCTGGCACTGGCGGCGGCTTCAAAAAGTTCTGCGCAGGCGAGACAGTCATCTCCGATGCCTCACGCCCTATCAAAGACTCTGAAATAGAGCTTTGTAAGCAAAATGGCATTGAGTATACGCCTTTTACGGTAGCTACCGACGCTATCACCGTAGTGATTAACCCTGAGAACACTTGGGCGAGTAACCTGACTACCGATCAACTCAAAAAGATGTGGGAGCCTGCTGCTGAAGGAACCATTACCAAATGGAACCAAATTGATCCCAGCTTCCCTAACGCACCTTTGAACCTGTACGGCCCCGGTACCGACTCAGGCACGTTTGACTACTTCACCGATGCAATCAACGGCGAAGAAGATGCCAGTCGCGCTGACTACACCGCCAGTGAGGACGACAACGTGGTAGTGCTGGGCGTTTCTCGCGATAAAAATGCGCTGGGCTACTTCGGCCTGTCCTACTACTTAGAAAACAAGGACTCTCTGAAAGCAGTCGGGGTTTCGAGTGAAGAAACCAGTGGCGTTGCGGTTGTCCCCTCATTTGAAACCATTGACGAGTACAAGCCCCTGTCTCGCCCTATTTTCATCTACGTTAATAAAGCTGCTATGGCAAGCCGCCCAGAAGTGAAGTCATTTGTTGAGTACTACCTCAGCAATGCTGAAACTATAGTACCTACCGTAGGCTACGTTCCTCGTCCTGCCGACGAATATAAAGCAGCTTTAGATAGCCTGTAGAGACCTCCGGCCAATCTTTAGCCAAAAATCTCTAGTCAAATCTTGGGGCAGCTTCCGAGCAGCCTTGAGATAGTTGACACAACAGTTGAACGCTCCTTGTGCTCGTAAGAAGCCACTCATGCCTTGAGGCTTCAAATCTAGCCTGGCTGCTAGTTTGAGCCTCAAGGTTTTCTCCCTGCTAAGTGTTTTCTACCAAAACTTTATTTATAAATTCTGTTTAATCTCACCTGATCCGATCTCAACTACTTCGATTTCATTTCACGCTTCGCGCCTATGCTGCCCTCCATTAAAGAAAATCCCTCTGCTGAAATAACAACTGAGCAAGCTGCGCGTTCTGATGAACTGCCTGGCGAGCTGTCTAGTCGACCATCCTATGGCCGTGGCATCACCCTCAAAAAAGTGATGTATCATCCTCTTACATTGATAGCCATCGGCCTTCACGCTGCGCTGCTGGTCGTGCCTTTCAGCCGCAATCCCCCTGAAAAGGCATTAGAGACGCCTGAAGAAGCGTCTGAAGAAGGGATGCCGGTTGATATCTTAAACCTCTCAGATATTACGACTTCAAAGCCGCCCGCCAAGCCGCCTGCCAATGCAGCATTGCCCCCGCTAGCCGCTGCCTCGCCCCCGTCAACTGCCCCAGCGCCGAGTTCAGCGCTAGTTGAAAATACCGCTGAAAGTACTCTAGCCCCTGCTGCATCAGCGCCAGTGGCTAATACGGCTACAGCTCCGATTGCAGCCACCTCTACACAAACGCCTCCACCGCCAGCCTATGATCCCAGTGGGGATCAGGCGCAGTTTGTGTTGAATTTATCAGGCGTGTTTGGCAGCAAAGACACTACTGAGCAGACTGGCTTACCGCCTGATAGTAAAAGTTTTTTTCGCAAGGGCAACGGGGGTTACTTTGTATCGGGGAATAACCCGGTAACGGTAGTTGCAGAGGCTAAAGCTGCTCGGTTGATGAATGAAAAACCGAACGAAGTTTTAAACACGCTAGTAACGAGCTATCAGCCTGCTGGCGTAGTCTTTACTCAAGTAGAGAACTACGGTGATGAACTGCTGTATCAGGTTTTGACCGCCGAGGGCGAAACGATGATGTACGTTAGCCTGGTGGATATGAAAGCGTCTACCCTGATGGTGATTTGGCCCCAGAGGCCTGCCGGATAAAAACACAGAGACCTGGATAGAGCTACAGAGGCTTGCCGCCGGATAAAAACTCGCTATCGACCCGATGGTTTATGTTCCACTAGCACTCGCCTTATGAAGGTTATTCGATTCATTCATCCTATGTTTTTGACGGCGTTGGGACTGCACGCTGCGCTTTTATTTGTGCCGTTAGGCGGTAAGTCAGAGACAGCGCTTGTGGAGGAGGATGTGACGCTGAGTGAATTAGCGGATGAATCAGTACAGGAGTTGCAGAACTCTGTAACTGACTCGTCACCTGTGCCTGTTTTCAATGTTCCTGCTAAGGTTTCTGCGGGGACTGTTGTTAAGTCTGGTGTTAGGTCTGGCGCGATCGCTAAATCTCTCCCTGTGAAAGCCGTCGCACCTCAAGTAGCCCCTCAAGCTATCCGTCGTATAGTCGCTAGCAGCGCTCCCAAAAGCATTCCATCACCTGCCTTACAGCCTGCCAGCGATCGCGGCGGCTCTAACGTAAGCGCTTCTAGTCCATCAGGCTCTGCTTTACCTGATTTAACAGCGAGCAATAATGCTTCCGAAAACAGCGCCTCAGAGAGTAGCTCGCAGGAAAGAGCCAGCACAGGCAATAGCGAGCAAGGCGCTTCAGAAAATGCGTCAGCAGCCAGTACTGCTTCGCTAAGTCAGCTAATTGCCTCGGCCAATGCTGCCATCCCGGCGGCTTTATCATCGTCTCTCACCGATTTAACAGAAGCACTGACCTACAGTGAAAAGGGCACAGACGATGAGAGTGCCAAGCAGGCGCTTGATGTCTGGAAAGCTACGATTAGTAAACAGGCCAATGCTGCAAACCTTTCAAGGGTTGAGCCGATATTAAATTCGGATGTGGTGCTAGAGTATCCGATTGAGTCGGCCAGAAGCTTTAAAGGGCAATCCTCTGAAGGAGTCGCTTTGCCATCGATTGGCTTGTGCCTTGAAAAAGAGCCTCACACGGCTGAGATCGGCCTAATGTTTGACTCTCAAGGCGCAGTAGTAGGCCAGCCTGAACTCGTTCGCAGCACGGGCTACGAGGCTTTGAATCAGGAGATTATGGCGCGGCTTATTGAGTCTGACAGCTTTCCAGCAAACCATGAGTCTAAGGCTTATCTCTACACTGTAACCGTCGATTACGATCACGAATCTTGCGTGAGCCTTGAGTCTTTAAAGAAGTAGCTTTAGCTTTTTCAGCATTTTAGCTAGGAGCGTTCTATAAGAACATTTTACAAGTAAGTGCGATCGGTCAAAATTTCGTAGCCTGTCTCGGTGACCAGTACGGTGTGCTCCCACTGGGCCGAGAGGCGTCTGTCTAAAGTGACGACTGTCCAGCGATCACTCAGCGTCCGAGTATGCTTCGATCCCTCATTCAAAATCGGCTCAATCGCCAGCGTCATCCCCGGCTTCAGCGTCACATTCGGTGCCCGAGTTGTTCGATAGTTAAACACGGCGGGCTCTTCGTGCAGGTTGCGACCCACCCCATGCCCAGTAAAATCTTCCACCACCGAAAACTTGTCCGCCTTGATCGAGTCTTCTATAGCGCCCGCAATATCTATCAGCGTATTGCCCGCCTTAACCTGCTCAATGCCCGCATATAAAGCTGTTTCAGCGGCCTTAATCAGTCGCTCGGCACCCGGCTTTATTTGGCCCACCGCGATCGTGATGCACGAATCACCATGAAATCCTTCATAAAAAGCGCCCGTGTCCACTTTCACCACATCCCCAGCCTTAATCACCTTGCGCTTACGAGGAATGCCATGCACCACCTCATTGTTCACGCTGGCGCAAATAGAAGCGGGAAAGCCGTGATAGCCCTTAAAGCTAGGCGTCGCTCCCAGCTCGCGAATTCGCTTTTCGGCATGGTCATCTAGGTCAGCCGTCGTCATCCCGGCCTCTGTCATCTCGCTGATTTCTTTGAGCACCGTAGCGACAATTTTAGACGCCACGCGCATAGTCTCAATTTCTGAGTCCGACTTTAGCTCAATGCGTCTGCCTGCTTTGACATTTAAAGCGGGCGGGAAAGAAATTTTAGGCAGCAGGTTGGTCAGGAAGTTCATGGTGGCAAAAGCAGGGGCAAGCAATTATCGTAGCTGGTTTTATGATCGTAGCTGGTTTTAGCGAAGAGTTGAAAGCGGCCAGAAACCTGACCTCTTTATTAGCGCTTCATTCTCAGATTTGCCCTCAAATTCGTCGGCCCCCTTCCAATTCTTTCCTTTGTGATATAACCTTAGAGACTGTGCGCTTTTCAATAGGCTGTAATGAACGCTGAAGCAATTATCCGCTCAATCGAAGCGGAATATATTAAAGACGATCTTCCTAAGATCTACGTTGGGGATACGGTTCGCGTGGGTGTGCGAATTGTCGAGGGCGGCAAAGAGCGCGTCCAACCCTACGAAGGAACCGTGATTGCCATGCGCAATGGCGGTGTTAATGAGACGATTACGGTGCGCCGCGTATTTCAAGGCGTTGGGGTAGAGCGAGTATTTTTAATACATGCCCCACGAGTTGCTACTATTACGATCATTCGCCGAGGTAAAGCTCGTCGGGCTAAGCTGTATTATCTGCGTGATCGCGTCGGTAAGGCCACTCGCCTCAAGCAGCGCTTCGACCGCGCCCTGTAAGGCTTGCTTAGTAATGCCTAATTAAAATATTACAGGTGGGCATTTCAACGCTACCGTCACAGTCGTAATTAGCTAGCTTCAAACGCTGGCTAGTTGCTACAATGTGATAGCTTATGCGTCCTTAGTTCAGTTGGTAGAACGTCGGTCTCCAAAACCGAATGTCGGGGGTTCGAGTCCCTCAGGGCGTGCTTTTAGACGTCGAACTCTGCTCAAGAGGTGTCGCTGCCCAGAGGTTCTTTTAGGGTTTTCTAGGCGATCGCGACTTAATCTTTTGGGCAGGTTTGCTGTCTATCATAGAGAGCACAGAGGGAGTACAGAGGGAGCGCACTTTTGCAGAAAAAGTTTCAAAAGTGTATTCAAAAGAGTATTTGAGTGGGCAAGGAGCCGAAATCAGTGGCCAAAAAAGATGCTAAGCGAGCACCCAAAGAAGACAGCATTAAGACAAGCCTGAGCACAAACGGCAGCGCCGCCAAAGATCCAGTCGCCCATAGCGAGTCGGGCGGATTCAGCGCTAGCGCGTTTGCCGACGGGACTCGCGAAGAACTCACGAAAGTTATCTGGCCCACTCGTCAGCAGCTAATTAGCGAATCTGCTGCCGTCATTTTGATGGTGGGACTCTCAGCCACCGTCATTTATCTGGTAGATAAGCTGTTTGGCTGGGCATCTAGACTGGTTTTTTAACTTATGGTTTCAGTATCCGAAGATTCTAATTACGACGAAGTTCAGCTAGACGATTCTCAGCTAGAGGACGAAACCGATGAGTCGCAATCTGGCGACGAGCAGGTAAAAGCCCGTAAAGAGCGTCCGCGCTGGTATGCGGTGCAGGTAGCTTCTGGCTGCGAAAAAAAGGTCAAGCTAACGTTAGAGCAGCGCGTGAAGACTTTTAACTTAGCTGAAATCATCCTAGAAGTAGAAATTCCTCAAACGCCTTTAGTAAAAATGCGCAAAGACGGCAAGCCTCAGGAGATTCAGGAGAAGGTTTTTCCGGGCTATGTGCTTATTCGCATGGCACTAGATGACGACGCCTGGCAGGTTGTGAAGAACACGCCCCATGTGATTAACTTTGTGGGGGCCGAGCAGCGCCGCGCCCAGGGCCGAGGCCGAGGGCACGTCAAGCCGATGCCTTTAAGCCCTGGTGAAGTCAAGCGCATCTTTAAGCAGACTCAAGAGCAGGCACCCGTCGTTAAAATTGAGATGGCTGCTGGCGACAAAGTCACCGTGCTTTTAGGGCCGTTTAAAGACTTTGAGGGCGAAGTGATTGATGTCAGCCCAGAGCGCGGCAAGCTGAAGGCACTGCTCTCTATCTTTGGCCGGGATACGCCGGTAGAGCTTGAGTTCAATCAGGTGAAAAAGGAAAGTTGACTTCGACTGCGCTCAGTCAGAGGGTTGGGGGCGAGCTGGTTGGCTACTTGGCCCGAGGGCCGAGTGCAGTCGTCTAAGAGGTGTCTCTTATACGTAGGAGATAGCTCGATTACAGGTGTTAAGTAAGTAAGAGTTAATCAATGGCAAAGAAGGTAGTTGCGCTCATTAAACTGGCGATTCCCGCTGGCAAGGCGAACCCTGCACCACCGATTGGCCCCGCATTGGGTCAGCACGGTGTCAACATTATGGCGTTCTGTAAGGACTACAACGCCAGAACCGCTGAGAAAGCAGGTTTGATTGTACCGGTTGAAATTTCTGTATTTGAAGACAGAAGCTTCACCTTTATTCTCAAAACGCCGCCCGCATCCGTTTTGATCAAAAAGGCTGCGAAAATTGAAAAGGGATCGGGAAATCCTAAGCTGGAGAAAGTGGGATCTATTACCCGTGCTCAGCTCAAGGAAATTGCTGAGACCAAAATGCCTGACCTCAATGCCAATGACATTGAGATGGCAATGAACATCATCGAAGGCACCGCTCGTAATATGGGCGTCGAAGTTGCCGGATAGGTACGCTAGATAGAGATGCCAGATAGAGATGCCAGATAGAGATATCGGCTTCACAGCTTAAAACAACGAAAACACTATCGGGGGAAGAAGCTGACGCTTCGCTAATCACCCCAGAATGAAAAATGGCTCAGAAAGTATCAAAGCGAATGCAGGCGCTGCTAGAAAAAGTTGACCTTGAGCGCGACTATCAGCCTCAAGCAGCAATCAGCCTGTTAAAAGAAACCGCCAACGCAAAGTTTAATGAAACCGCAGAGGCTCATATCCGCTTAGGCATTGACCCTAAGTACACCGACCAGCAGATTCGGACAACGGTTGCCCTACCCAAGGGAACGGGGCAGGATGTCAGAGTAGCGGTGATTGCTCGTGGTGAGAAAGTCAATGAAGCGAGTGAAGCCGGTGCCGCTCTTTCAGGCTCCGAAGAGCTAATTGATGACATTGGCAAGGGCATGATGGACTTTGATGTCCTAGTCGCCACGCCAGATATGATGCCTAAAGTTGCCAGGCTTGGCCGAGTGCTTGGCCCTCGTGGGTTAATGCCTTCGCCAAAGGGCGGTACGGTCACTTTTGACGTGGCTAAAGCCATTCAGGAATTCAAAGCCGGTAAGCTTGAGTTTCGAGCTGACAAAACGGGCATCGTTCATGTTAAATTTGGTAAGGCCGATTTTTCGGAAGCAGACCTGTTGGAAAACCTCAAGGCGCTTCAAGAAACAATCGATCGCAACCGGCCTTCGGGTGCTAAGGGTCGCTTTTGGCGCTCCGTTTCACTTTCGATGACGCAAGGGCCTTCTATTTCGGTAGATGTGCAGGCGCTGCGAGATTTGAAGCTAGCAGACCTGCTCGTACAGGCCAGTTAAAGAGCCAGTTGAAAAGCCAGTTGAAAAGCCAGTTGAAAAGAGCTAATTAAAAGGCCATTTAAAAACGGTCTGGCTCATAAAAAACTAAATATTGCTGCCAGAGACAGCAGGTGTAATTTTTGCTTTTGTAAGAAGTGCTTAATTTCCTGCCGAGGTTGCGTTAGAAGTTTGCTGGTGTAATATTCAGTTCATCTTCGATACGTTTGCCTCGATCTGGCTAGTAGATTGAGGCTTTTTAGTGGTTTGTCGCTGCTGAGGGCCACAAAAATTCAAAGAACAAGGAGGTGAAATGGAATGGGAAGAACGCTAGAAGATAAAAAAGAGATCGTAACCGAACTCAAAACGCTTTTAGACAAGTCGCAGTCGGCCTTTGTGATTGACTATGCAGGCCTTTCTGTGACTCAGATTGGAGACTTGCGTACCCGCCTGCGCGATTCGGGCACGGTGTGCAAAATCTCGAAGAACACGCTGCTCAAAAGGGCGATTGACGGGCAGGAGCAGTGGCAAGAGCTGGAATCTTTGCTGACGGGAACGTCGGCGGTGATGCTGACTCAGGAAGACATTGGCTCTGCGGTTAAGGCATACAAGCAGTTTCAGAAGGACACTAAGAAAACTGAGCTGCGCGGCGCGGTGCTTGAAGGCAAGCTGCTGAATCAGAAAGATGCTGAAGCACTGGCTGACCTGCCGACCAAGGACGAGCTGTACGCGAGAATTGCGATCGCCATCAACGCAGTGGCCACCAAGGTTGCTTTGGGCATCAAAGAAGTTCCGGCTTCGATTGGTCGAGGCATCAAGGCTTACGCCGAGAAAGACGAAGAGTAGCTATTTTTCAACTATCAACCTACTAACTCAACTCACTAAAAGGAGAGACACAAATGTCTACTGCAACTGACGAAATTCTGGAAAAGCTAAAAACCCTATCTTTGCTGGAGGCCTCTGAGCTGGTTTCTCAGATTGAAGAAGCTTTTGGCGTAAGTGCAGCTGCCCCCGTTGGCGGCATGATGATGGCTGGCCCTGGTGCTCCAGCGGAAGAAGTCGAGGAGAAAACTGAATTTGACGTAGTGTTAGATGAAGTGCCTGGCGATAAGAAAATCGCGATCTTGAAAGTCGTGCGGACGATGACGGGCCTGGGCTTGAAAGAAGCTAAAGGCATGGTGGAATCTGCACCGATTACGGTTAAAGAAGGCATTGCTAAAGATGCCGCTGAAGAGGCTAAGAAGGCGCTTGAAGATGTGGGTGCAAAAGTTACGGTTAAGTAATTTTTTTAGAAACGATGGAGCTGTGAGAGCGATTTAGCTTCGATCACAGCTCTCAAGACGGGGAGCTAGTACTGTATGCTAGCTCCCTTTTTATTGTCAGCAGTTCATAACTGAGATGAGCAATCAACCCGTAGATGCCGATTACCAATACGACATATTTTTAAGTTATACCCGTAACCTTGTTGGTGACTGGGTTGATGACTATTTCTTAGAACTATTCAGAGAACATTTAGAATCGGCGCTGGGTTATCTGCCCAGTGTATTTGTAGATGCCCAATCTATATCTGCTGGAGATGCTTGGCCGATGCGGATTCAACAGGCGTTAGCTCGCTCTAAGTGTCTGGTAGCTTTGATCTCTCCGCCGTATTTCACCTCAACATGGTGTATGAAAGAATGCCACGTGATGCTAGCTCGTGAAAAGGTAGAGGGGTTTGGCATAACTGGTAACGGAAGCGGGCTGGTTATTCCAGCTATTGTGAGGGATGGTAAGCATCATCCTAAGTACATACAGGACATCCAGTCAGTTGATTTCAAAAGGTTTGTGAGAAAGGGAGGTGCTTTTGCTAACTCACCGCTGTACATTGAGTTTCAGGATAAAATGGAAGAGTGGACTGAGCAGGTAGCGGCTGCTATAAACCGAGCGCCTGCGTGGAACTCTAATTGGCCAAATGAGAAGACTATAGAAATTCCTAAGTTTGAACCACTGAAAATGAACACGCAACCTCAAATAAGGTAGCTCGGCAAATGGGTCAAGTAGTCACTTTTTACTCATACAAAGGCGGTGTCGGTCGTACGATGGCACTCGCTAACGTTGCTACGCTCTTGGCACAGTGGGGCTATAAGACGCTTCTGGTTGATTGGGACTTGGAAGCACCTGGATTAGAGTTTTACTTTCAAGACTTTATAGATGTTAAATCTGTTGCGCAGCAGATTGGACTAGTCGATTTGCTGGAGGAGCCCAAGGAGGCTACAGACGAAAAACTTCCAAAGTCTGTGAACTGGGAAGAAACTATAGTCGAGATTTCAATACCTGATGCGAAAGAGATCATCCATCTCATCACTGCGGGACAGCGTAAAAAAGATGGTCGCTACTTTGATAAAGTGACGAAGTTAGACTGGGCTTCTTTTTATCAGCACGAAGGTGGCTTTTTAATCGAACAATTGCGCAGTGAGTGGAAAGAGAAGTACGACTATGTTCTAATTGATAGTCGTACAGGCATTACAGATATTGGTGGAATCTGTACGATTCAGCTTCCTGATGTGTTGGTACTCCTGTTCACTGCGAATGAGCAAAGTCTGAATGGGATTATTGAGGTGGCAGAGAAAGCCCAGGCAGCACAATGGGATCTGCCCTTTGATCGAACCAGCCTTACTTGTTTACCGATTCCAAGTCGCTTCGATTCTAACGAAGAATTTACACTGTCTCGGCAGTGGCTTGATCGTTTTGCTAAAGACTTAAAAAATATCTATAATGATTGGTTGCCTCGCTCAGTTAAGAGAAAACACTTTTTAGAAGTTACTAAGATCCCTTATTCTAGCTATTTCAGTTTTGGAGAGAAATTGCCAGTCCTTGAGCAAGGTACGACTGATCCAGCAGGTCTTGGCTATGCTTACGAGAATCTTGCAACTGTTATTGCAGATGAATTCGAGTCTGTTGAAGAGCTGCTGAAGAATCGTGACAAGCTAGTCGCCGAACGATCTCAGCCCAATTCTAAAATCAAAATTTTTATTTCTCATGCAAAACAAGACAAAACCTTCGTACATCGGCTCTATCATGAATTAAGAGAGAAAGGCTATCAACCCTGGACTGATGAATTTGATATTCTACCTGGACAGGAATTGGCTGTAGAAATAGAGAATGCCATCAATCGTAGCGATATCTTTTTAGCTTTGCTGTCTGAAAATTCTGTCGGAAACCAATATGTTAAAGAAGAGTGGAATCTTGCAGCAGGGAAGGCTCTCGCCAGTGATTACATACACTTCATCCCTATTCGATTGGATGACTCAGAAATCCCTGATTTTCAATTGGGAGAATCTTGGGTGAATTTTAGAGCCTTAGCTTTTTTGGATATTCGGGCAGAAGACGGATTTGAAAGACTTTTTCGATCCATAGAGTACGCTCGCAATCAGAAAGCCAGAATTTCATAAACTACTATCAACGCTTACGGTGTTGTTCTTCTCAACAAATTTGGTAAATTCTTCAAAGTACTCAAACTCAGGTTTGATATCTGGCCATTCGCGAGTGATGAGCGGCGAGCCCAACGTGCGTTCCATGTCCCTACGCCACACAAGCCAAATTAAATCATCTAAGTATTTCTGATAGGTGAGGTAATGGACGTTGCAAATAGCAAAGAGATAGTTGCGAACGGCGACGGTGAGTCGCGGGCTACCCAGCGGTAATTTGCTTTCGTTTAAGGGGTTGTAAAAAGCGTTGTCTGGAAAGCTGTCAATGACGGCTTGGTGTCGCTCGGAGTAGGTGATGAAGGTTTCTATGTTCCACTGTCTGTGGCTAAGCCTGGTATTTGCTTGGATAGAAACAGCGGCAAAGATAACGGAGGCGATCGCGACTATTTGAGAGACCTGAGCCGTTACTGATAGCCATTCCATAGCAAGCACGGTGATCGTGGGATTTACTTTTGATTATCGGGCTCAAGGTAAAGCTCAGAGCAAATCTGTAAAGGCGCAGCTGAAGTCTGCCGTAGGGATCACGAAAACATTTGCCGATTGCAAGTATGAGCCCGAAGCAACGGCAAACTAGCCCGGCTAATGCAGTGCCTGATGCGCTTCATGGGTGAGGCTATAGAGTTCACTTAACTCAGGGTAAGGCTGGATTTCGCTGTCTGAGCGTAGCCACAGCAGATATTCAATGTTGCCAGCCGGGCCAACCGTGTCAGACCAAGTAAGCCCCCGATAGTACCAGCCCAAAGCGGCAGCGGCTTGATTGACCTGAAAAATTGCCCCCGCCTGGTCTTTGGCATCGCGAACCACGCCTTTTTTACCAATTTTTTCGCGCCCCACTTCAAACTGAGGCTTCACCAAAAGCACCCCTTCGCGAGGCGAGGCCAGCAGCGACCAA
>JBGTGK010000344.1:0-3182 GCA_041746795.1 Phormidesmis sp. | reverse complement strand
TAGCGTTAGTGCCACAGAAAGTTGCTTAGATCTAAAAATTACTTAGATCTAAAAGTTACTTAGAACGGCTATCCGAGCTACTCATAACAAACAACGGACTGAAGCAAACTAGGCGAGCTTTAGCCGTTTGACATTGTTGCAACAGCGCCGCCTAATACGATCAATCCTTCTGATACGTACGGCCTCGCCACTGGATGGAGCGCTGAGAGACGGAGAGAATGATTCGTAAAACGGCTAGCGGATCGGCCAAAGGTGATAGCCAAAAAAACAGCGACTTAAATACTGTTGACTGAGACCAGTCATAAGAACCGGCAACAGCGGCCTGCATTCCCAATCGAATCAGGAGCAAAAAGACATTCAGCGCGATGCTCCAAAGGAGTGGCCCAGCCACCACCGCCCCAAACACCAAAGGCTCCACCTCACTCCATCCACACAGGCTCACTATCAGCAAACCTAACGTCACTACCAGCACTGGCAGCCCTTGCGTACTCACCAGCAGCCACAGATCGCTCCATAGCTGCCCTTTTGAAATCGAGTCCTTGAGGTCGAGTGATCGCCCCCACCCGCTCCAGGTTTCACCCAACCCCTCATACATACGCACGCTAATTACGTTTGCCCCATCTAAAAAGCCCACTTTGTAACCCTGCCGCGCCGCCGCCCGCACCAGCGTCACATCATCACAAAAAGAACTCGCCGCACAGGTATAGCCCTTCAACGCCTGTAGCACCGTTCGCCGCGATAAAAAGCACTGACCGTTCGCCATTGCCCGCTCTGCGCTAGGCGCTCTCACCCCCGCCGAATCAAACCGATAAATCAGCGTCATCAGCAGCGCTGGCTGTAGCCACCACTCACCCGCACTGCGTAAAACAAACCGGGGCGAGAGCGAAACCATTTCGTAGCCCTGCGTCTCGGCTTCATAAAGCAGGCTATTCACCAGCCCAGGCTGAGGCCGCGTATCCGCATCTATGCCCAGCACCCACTCACTGCTCGCATCGCTCTGCAAAAAGCCCGTATGCAGAGCCCAGGGTCGACCCACCCATCCCAACGGCAGCCGCTCATCGGTCACCAGCCGAATCCGCTGGTCTTCCCTGCCCAAAGCCTCAACCTTGGCTTGCGTACCATCCGTTGAGCGGCTATCTACCACCAAAATTTCACGCACCGCTGGCCCCTGGGCTGAAAGCCCAACCAGACAGGGCTCCACCCGATCGGCCTCATTCAGCGTAGGCACAACCACACTCACAGAGGCAGACTGTTCTGGTAGATAGGCTTTAGGCTGAAGCTGACGCTGACGTCTGGCTCCTCGCAACAGTCGCGATAGCAGTAAAAAAGTAGCCGGAACCTGCAAGCTTAATAAAAGCAGCGCGATCGCCCCAACAACAGCAGCAGTATCCACCTACGCGTCGCCCTGCCTGGGCAAAGCCAGCCGGTCAAAGTCAGAGGTATCCATAGCACTCTCAGCCTCTACCGCCGCCCGGTATAGCAGCCAAGCTGGCAGCACACCCAGCAGCACGCCTAGCAAAATGGGGAAATAAATCTCTCCATCCAGGCTAATCACCATCGCAAACGCAAAGTTGCTCATATACACGGCTAGCGGCAAACCCAAAGGTAGCCGGGTGATTTCTAGCGGCTTTACCCGCCATAAAAGCGCGGCGATCGCCATAAACACAGCGCCCGTCCCAAACCAGCCAGCAAAATTCTGATAGGGCATCCCAAAGAACGCACCCGGCTGATCCCATGCCCAAAACGGCATCGTCGTTTGGCTCATAGCCGGATCGAGCACAAAATCCCAGGAGGTGAGAAGTAAGGAGCCAAAGGCGATCGCGCCCAACACCCGCAGCTTACCCAGCCCCGTGAGCCCCATATAGGCCAGCAAATACGCACTAAAGCCCAGATAAAACCACGACAGCGGAATTGTAAATGGCACCAGCCCCGCCACTTTGTAGCCCAGCCCCGTCAAATAGTGGTAGTCCCCAAACGGAAAGCCCGTACTCGTACCCAGCAGCTCAGCCCCCATAGAAACCCCCAAGGCGGGCAGCATGAAGCTTAACCAGTGCCATAATCCTAAGCTGCGATAGGCGTATATAGAGACGGCGATCGCGCCCGAAATCATATACACCGCGCCGCCGCCCGCCATCGACCATCCAAACGCTCGCTGGCCAAACTCAGGGAGTCCAGCGATAAACGCCGTATTGGGCAGCACGATTAACAGCCCAGCCAGTCCAAACACCAGTGAAGTGATATGGATTGAAAAACAGGCTCGCTGTGCTATTGCCAGTGCCTTCATACTTCACCCTTGAGTTATTATTTTGTACGGGTAATATAACAAGTTTTACGAAAACAATCCGCTCAATTCTATACATTCCGCTTATACCTGCCAATGGTCGAAGCGTTCCAGCTAAGAAGCGAGTGAAAAGGCTTACAAAAGTAGCAAACATTACCCAGCTAAAAATGGTTTCTAACTCTATCGGCATCGACTCAGATCTACCTAAACTACACATTGTCAGTTTTGGTCGAGCGATTTGCAGCGATTTGAGCCAATCTACCCAGTGTGAATGGCTCATTACTAACGGTACTGGGAGCTACGGTTGCGGCACCCTCTCTGGCATCCTTACCCGCTGCTATCACGGCTTACTCATTGCCGCGCTCAAGCCTCCTTTAGGCCGCACTCTGCTCCTCACCAAGCTAGACGAAACCGTTCAGTATCAGAGCATTCACTATCCGCTGAACTGCGATCGCTGGTCAGGCGGCACCACTACCGGCCACGGCTACCGAAATCTAGAAAGCTTTCACCTAGAAGGCACTATCCCTACTTGGAGCTACGCCTGCGCCGACGCCCTATTAGAAAAACGCATTTGGATGCAGCCCGGCGAGAACACCACCTATATTCGCTACACCCTTCGCCGCGCCAGCGGGCCGCTTAGCCTCAGCATCAAAGCGATCGTGAACTATCGCGACCATCACAGCACAACGCAAAGCGCAAATGACGGAAAAACAGGGCAGTTTCAAACGCAGTCGCATCCGAGAGGGTTAAAGGTTCAGGTTTTTGATCAGGCGACGCCGTTTTATCTGCTGACGAGTAAAGGTCAGCTTATGCCCGCTAATAAATGGTATCAGCACTACTTTTTAACAACAGAGAAGTATCGCGGCCTGTCCCATTTAGATGATAACTGTCATGCGGCTAC
>JBGTGK010000343.1:0-7862 GCA_041746795.1 Phormidesmis sp. | reverse complement strand
GTTACCCACAGCGATCCCGTCATTCAGCTAGTTAAAAGCTTGAAAGCGGTACCTCGTCCGTTTGACCTGTGGCTGCTCAATCTAGAGGCATCTTTAGAGAGTGAAAGCTGTGTGCTCAACAGGCAAGGAGACAAAGGCTCTTACTACTACAGGCATTTTGTCTGTGAACGTCAGTCTTAGCGACACAGACTTAGCGGCACAGAGTTCCACCCGTTTGAGGTGGGCCAATAGTACAAATCGAGCGGTTGAACCATAAGTCGTCATTAGCGCTGCTCGTTGTGGGCTGCGCTAATGATAGCGACTAAGTGAGTCGGATGATAAAAAAAACTAGGACTACAGGCTTTGCGATCGCTCTAGTCCTGGCTATCAGTTCTACGACTGTGCGCCCATCACTTCAATATCACGAACCACACTTTTAGCCTTATTCACTTCGTCTTCGGAGCCACTGATGACTACGCGAAAATTACGAGGGATAGAAGGGTCTGACTTTTGCTTTTGACCTTTGGGCTGAACATCATAGTTTCGTTTGCCGCTGATCAGACCAATGACGCCACCCGCAAGCGAAATACCTACAATCAGCAGTCGAGGAAGCGTGCTGTTTGCGGCGATGTCTAGCCAGTACACCGCGCTAGTTGCCGCCAAGATACTAATGAACCCACCGTAAAGGGTACCTAGCAAAAACCCCGCTTCTCCACCAGAGGTGACACCAATCGCATCTACTTGGCCCTCTGGCGTAACATGGTCGTCAATCAGAACTTTTTGGTTGGACAAGCCTGCCGACTCGATGGCTTGTTTAATTTTTAAGGCTGAGCTGCGGTCGTTGTAAACGCCAATCACCTTACCTTTAGATGACGATATAACCTGAGATGATGTTACCTGACTCTTCATAGTTGCTTTCCTCTTCGCTGGATGCAGGCTGAATAAAAGTGTTGCCCGCAAATGCTCTCTCGATTTTGAGCAATGTAAGATAATGTTTGCTCTGTAGCTTGATAGATTCAGCTATACCTCGGAAGGATTCTAGTTACGCTCAAGAGAACAGCGTTCCTGCTCTTATTGGCCTACGTCTGTAGATAAACGTCAGACGCGGGAGGGGGTGGTTGCTCTCCTTCGTCATTGAGTATTTCAATCGCAGGAAGGCCGAATAAAGCATTAAGCTTGAAGCGTTTGTTACGGCAGAAGGCTATTCTCTCATCGCGATTTCCCGTCTGCTCTGGCGCTGCTCCTGGTGCTTTTGCGCAGACAGCTTAGCGCGAAAGCCCCGTAAAACGATCATCATAGGCAGCGTCAGAGATAGGACAACAATCAGCAGTACGATCAAATTGCCGGTTGCGAGGGCCATTCCCAGACTCGGTACTACAAACACAATGGCCGCTGCTGCCAATACCCACCAGGGCACCGTGCCGCTTTTCACGCCGCGGTAAGCCTGCCCTTCCAGCTCAATTTGAGACATCGGCGTATAGCCAGATGGGACTTTGCTGATAATAATGGGCGGCGGTGGCGGCTCTTCAGTAAACTGCCTCGGCTCAACAGCGTCAGCATCTGCTAAAAACTTCTCAAACTCATTGTTCATGATCAATGTCCTGCTAACAAAGCAATGCTGCTCTAGGTTGAATGGCTCAATAGTAAGCGCACATTGCTAAAGAATGAAGGACTCTTGAGGGTACTTTTCATACTTCCCTCATAGATTCCTATCCTAAGAAATCAGCTCGCAACCGAAGGATTCCAGACGGATGACTTACCCACCGAAAAAACAGCGATCGCTTCACCTGAACATTGATAAAACAACAAAACCCCAAAAGATAACTCTTCTGGGGTTTATTTCTACTTAACCAAGCGTTTGACCAAACAAATGGTTAAACGGCAGCGGCAGTTTTAATTTTGGCATCAAGTTCGCCAGCGGCGTACTTGGCAGCAAAGATTTCTACGCCAACCTGCTTGATTTTAGACGCATTGCCCGCTGCCCCGAATTTCTCGTAGCGATCCGTGCAAACCTGCTTCATGTAGGTGATAGAAGGCTTGAGGAAGTGACGAGGGTCAAAGTTTTTAGGATCTGCATCAGCCGCTTCACGAATGGCAGCGGTAATTGCCAAACGGTTGTCGGTGTCGATGTTAACCTTGCGAACGCCGTTCTTAATTCCCTTTTGAATCTCTTCGACAGGGACGCCGTAGGTTTCAGGAATAGCACCGCCGTGCTTGTTGATAATATCTAGCCACTTCTGAGGGACAGAAGAAGATCCATGCATTACCAAGTGGGTGTTTGGCAGGCGCTTGTGAATTTCAGCAATCCTATCAATGGCGAGAATTTCGCCGGTTGGCTTACGGGTAAACTTGTATGCACCGTGGCTAGTTCCAATCGCAACTGCAAGAGCGTCTACCTGAGTCGCCTCTACAAACTGAGCTGCTTCTTCAGGGTCAGTCAACAGCTGTTCTTTATCGAGCTTGCCTTCAAACCCATGACCGTCTTCTGCTTCGCCCTGGCCAGTCTCCAATGAGCCCAAGCAGCCCAGCTCGCCTTCTACACTGGCACCGATAGCGTGAGCTACCTTTACTACCTGACGAGTAACGTCTACGTTGTACTCGAAGCTGGCGGGGGTTTTAGCGTCTTCTTCCAGTGAGCCGTCCATCATGACGCTGGTGAAGCCGTTACGAATTGCTGAGTAACAGGTGGCGGGGCCGTTGCCGTGATCCTGGTGCATCACAATGGGAATATGAGGATAGGACTCAACCGCTGCCATGACCAGATGCCGGAGGAAGTGCTCGCCCGCATACTGGCGTGCGCCGCGAGAGGCCTGCAGAATTACAGGGCTATCCGTCTCATCCGCAGCCTGCATAATTGCTAGAATCTGCTCCAGGTTGTTTACGTTAAATGCAGGGATTCCGTAGCCTTCTTCAGCTGCGTGATCCAGCATCAGCCGCATAGGTACAAGCGCCATTCCATATCCTCCTAATAATTTCTTGCCGGGTGGCAAACCTAATGTTTGATTTATTCGGTCTTTTTGACTTTGAATCACAAACCTAAAATAAATCTTAGGTTCTTATAGATTTAATACTAAGTCAAAACACTCCGCTGCGATGATCTGTTTTTAGATCTGCTTTTATTCAGCAGGCGTTCGGGGCTTAAGAAAAATGCTTGGGAAAAAATGGGTCGCCTGGGATTCGAACCCAGGACCAGTCGGTTAAAAGCCGAATGCTCTACCACTGAGCTAGCGACCCCCACTTTTACTTTTTTGCAAGGCTATGAACAGAGCTGTTTTGCTTGCCTTGCACGGCTATTAAATGTACCACACGGACTGAGCCTGCTGGCAAAAAAAGTTTTAAAGGAGTTATTTAAGAAAGTTAGTTGAAGCTAGTGGGAACCTAGCCTCAACGCTGCGCTAGTCGGAGCTAGTGGGTGAATCGCCTGGTAGGTCAGTGACGGCTTCTAGATACTGGGCATCGATTAGGAAAGAGCCAATGTCGAAGCGGACGCCTAAGTAGCCGCCGGGTTTGCGCGATCGCACGACTCCCTCCTCTCCTACGCCCACCAAATCGGGGGGGCGTAGCATCGGCATCGTGTCATCTGTTTTTAAGTAAGGGGGCGGGTAGGCAATGCGCACGCGATCGCCCACCTGAAACGTAGCCTCAGCCATAGTGTTACACCTTGTGAATTTACGGCGCGAATTTACGGCACCTGCCAAATACGATTATGGTACTTTTCTGGCTCAGCACAGGGATCTGGATCTGAGCCATGCGCATGACCATGATTGCCGTGATGATCGTGGCTGTGCCCAGAGTCGTGCGTAGGTTCATGCCCAGAATCATGTGTATGGCCGTGCCCGCTGCGGTCTGCCTCGCTAGTCGCGACAATGCGGAATTTGCACATTTCGCAGTTCATCGCGACCTGGCCCGTTTGGGTTTCAATTTCGCGATCGCGCAGCACGCTAATCAGCTGAGGATGAATCCCCATCTCAGGCAGCATCACCACTTCAGCTTCAGGGTAGAGCGCCTGCTGCTGAACGGCAATGCCCTCAATTTTTTCCATCAGCACCCCAGTAAACATGAAGTAGGGCAGCACGATGATGCGCTTGGGGTCATAGAAACGCGATCGTCGAAAGCCTTCTTCTAATCGAGGATGCGCAATCCCAATAAAACAGGTCTCTACTGTGTGGTAGCCGCTGCCTTCCCACATGATGCGAGCAAGCTTGTACACATCGCCATTGGCATCCGGGTCGCTCGATCCACGCCCAATAAACAGCAGCACCGTGTCTTTACGGGCAATGCCATTGGGATTATGGGCAGGCACATCTAGCATCGCTAGTCGGGCTTGCCACAGCTCAAAAATGGCCGGAGTCATGCCAAAGTGACGACCATAGTGAAGCGTTATCTGCGGATGGCGAACCTTAGCGCGATCTAGCTCATTGGTCACGTCGAACTTGTTGTGGCGAGCGGCAAAAAGCAGAATTGGGAGGACGGAAATATCGGTATAGCCCTGCTCGACACACTGATCAACGCCGTCTTGAATGCTGGGCTCGGTAAGTTCTAAAAAGCAGGGAATAACCGGGCGAGAAGGGTCGAGCTTGTGGTAAATGTTGGCAAAATCGATTAGATCCTGGCGGCCTTTAGGATTACGAGTGCCGTGACCCACCATCAGCAAGGGTCGAGCAATCGGGAGAGATGGTAGCTTAACCGGGCTGTTGTGATCGGCCTCTAAAATGCTGTGAGTAGTAAGGTTTTGCTCAGGGGTAGCCGCTAGCGGGTGCGCACGATCAAAAGTCAGCGTATCGGAGGTTTGAATACGAGCCATAAGCAATGACCTCTATCGTCCGTGCAACGCGGGATAGAGGGATAAAGAGTTTGGAGGATGACAACTCGTAATTAAGGGCTTTTTCAGGTGTTCTGACTTTGACAGCTGCGGCACAGCGTTGGATTTTCACCAAACTTTCCCTGATCTGCCTCAATTCACAAGTTGCATGTTCAAGCTGAACTTGGTCATTCTATCGACTTTTCTATGCTGTGGGCGCAATCTACAGAATTATGTGATGATTTGGACGAAATGACTTAACCCAATGACTTCAAGAGAGCAGGTTCGACGGATATTAGATGGGAGCAATACCTCGGTTGGGCTGGCGGTAAATGGCGCGATCGCCCTGCTCATTCTGCTCTCAGCCGCCCTATTTTCTATTCACACCTATTCCCTTCCCCATCAGTTCAGGGATGGTTACACATTGCCGATCAAATTCTCCTAGCCCTCTTCACCCTTGAGTATTTAGTCCGACTGTGGTCTTCCGAGCGACGCATAAAATTCATCTTTAGCCTCTATGGCCTAATCGATTTAGTCGCCATCTTGCCGTTTCTGCTGGGCTTCTTAGATACGCGCTTTTTACGACTCATTCGCTGGCTGCGGATTTTGCGACTAGCCCGATTCTTTGAAGAAAAAATCTGGTTTGCCAGAATTAGCGGCTACGAAGGCCTGATTTTTGCCCGCATTTTGTTCACCCTGTTCGCGATTATTTTTGTTTATGCTGGCGCTATTTACCAGACGGAGCATGAAACCAACGGTGAGGGCTTCGTCACTTTTTTAGATGCCGCCTATTTTGCAGTCGTAACGATGACGACCGTCGGCTATGGCGATATCACACCGACCTCACAAGTCGGGCGCGGACTGACCATCGCCATGATTTTGACTGGCATTGCCCTGATTCCGAGGCAGGTAGGCCAGCTCATTCAGCAGTTTACAAAGGTACAAAACTCGGTGCGCGTCACCTGCGTCACCTGTGGGCTGCTAGGCCATGAAAGCGACGCTCAGTTCTGCCGCCGGTGTGGAACCGCCTTACCAGAGCCCGCTGAAGAGGCTGCTAGCAAGGCCAGCCTAGACAGGGCCACAGCTCAAGCTATAGATAAAGCTAAAAAAGCCGACTAAAAGTATCAGCCCACAGCTCGCCACGTATAAGTTACAATTGATTAAGCTTTTTATCGCAGGTATGAATATTTTTGTTGCCTGCGCAACGAGAGTCACACAAGACCGAGTCACCACAGAGACCTCATGAGCATTCCCATTCGCAACGTTGCCATCATTGCCCACGTAGACCATGGCAAAACCACCCTCGTTGACTCACTGCTAGAGCAGTCCGGTATTTTCCGCGACAACGAAGCCGTCCCAACTTGCGTAATGGACTCTAACGACCTAGAGCGGGAACGAGGGATCACGATTCTTTCTAAAAACACAGCGGTTTACTACAAAGAAACGCTCATTAACATTGTTGACACGCCCGGCCACGCGGACTTTGGCGGTGAAGTGGAGCGCGTGCTCGGCATGGTAGACGGCTGCTTACTAATCGTAGACGCCAACGAAGGCCCTATGCCTCAGACCCGCTTTGTATTGAAGAAAGCGCTAGAAAAAGGGCTGCGTCCGATTGTAGTCGTCAACAAAATTGACCGACCTCGGGCTGACCCTCACATCGCGGTTGATAAGGTGCTCGACCTCTTTTTAGAGCTGGGCGCAGACGACGACCAGTGCGATTTTCCTTACCTCTTTGCCTCTGGCCTGGCGGGCTTTGCCAAGGACAAAATGGAGGACGAAGACAAAAACATGGAGCCTTTGTTCGAGGCTGTTTTGCACCATGTAGCGCCGCCGGTTGGCGATCCTGACAAGCCTTTGCAGCTTCAGGTGACCACCCTGGACTATTCAGATTATCTAGGCCGAATTGTAATTGGTAAGGTGCATAACGGCACTATTCGCCACGGTGAGCAGACGGCTTTGGTGAAGGAAGATGGCTCTATTGTAAAGGGCAGAATCACTAAGCTGATGGGCTTTGACGGGCTCTCTCGCGTCGAGATTAAGGAGGCGACTGCTGGTAACTTGGTGGCTGTCGCAGGCTTTGCCGATGCCAACATTGGTGAAACCATTACCTCTGCAACCGATCCTCAAGCTTTGCCGCTGATTAAGGTAGATGAGCCAACGCTGCAAATGACCTTTGCTGTGAATGACTCGCCGTTTGCGGGCCAAGAAGGTGACTTTGTGACCTCTCGCCAGCTGCGCGATCGCCTCTTCCGAGAGCTAGAAACCAACGTAGCCCTGCGCGTAGAGCCCACCGACTCCCCTGATCGTTTTGCTGTTTCAGGCCGGGGTGAGCTTCACCTGGGCATTTTGATTGAAACGATGCGCCGTGAAGGCTATGAGTTTCAGGTTTCTCAGCCTCAGGTGATTTACCGTGAAGTGAATAGCAAGCCCTGCGAGCCGTTTGAGCAGTTGGTGCTAGACGTTCCTGAAGACGCGGTTGGCGGCTGTATGGAGCGGCTAGGAACTCGCAAGGCTGAGCTGCAAGACATGATGGTTTCAGGTGATGGTCGGGCTCAGCTAGAGTTTGTGGTTCCAGCGCGGGGCCTAATTGGCTTCCGGGGTGAGTTCATGCGGGCTACTCGTGGCGCTGGCATTATGAACCACAGCTTTTTAGAATATCGTCCAATGTCTGGCGATATTGATACGCGTCGTAACGGGGTGCTGATTTCCTTTGAGGAAGGTACGGCGACATTCTATGCACTGAAAAATGCTGAAGATCGCGGCACTTTCTTTATTGAGCCAGGAACTAAGGTGTATAAGGGCATGGTGGTGGGTGAGAATAATCGCCCGCAGGATTTGGAGCTGAATATCTGTAAGGCCAAGCAGCTGACGAACCACCGAGCGGCGTCGGGTGATGAGCTGGTGCAGCTACAGTCGCCGATTGATATGGGACTGGAGCGAGCGCTTGAGTATATTGGGCCGGATGAAATGGTAGAGGTGACACCTAAGTCCATCCGGCTGCGGAAGGTGGGTAAAAAAAAGCTCGCTAACCGGTAGCTCTAGCTGCGCTCCGGTAGCCTTATTGCGCTCGTTTGGCGGGTGG
>JBGTGK010000342.1:0-16186 GCA_041746795.1 Phormidesmis sp. | reverse complement strand
GCCTGCTTGCAGCCCGATAGCCAGTTTGCCCTCTATCCTTCCTGGGACGGGCGCTTACAAATTGGCTGGATTGTTGAGAAAAGCGCTCATAAAAAGGGAGGGTTGGCAAAGCTAAAAGAGAAAGACTGGATAGAAGCGTTTGCTTCAGCGCTGCCAACAGAATTGGCCCGTCATTTTCGAGAGCACAAAGATGAGCTAGAAGGGCCAATTTACTTAGATGTGCAGGTCGGGTGCTGCCCGCAGTGGAGCATTCCAGGGCTGTTGCTGATCGGCGATGCGGCCCACCCGATGGCTCCGAACCGAGCGCAGGGAATCAATATGGCCTTGCGGGATGCCATTGTTGTCGCTAATCATTTTGCTAGGGTAGTGCCCGCAGAAGGGCCGATCCCAAACAGCGTGCTTCAGGCGATTCAGGTAGAGCGTCAGCCTGAGATTGAGGCGGTACAAAAAATGCAGCTAGCAGAGTGGCGTAAGGTTGAGTTTATTTCGCGGCCCGGACTGCCCTATTTGGGGTTCAAGGCAGTTGCTTCTACCTTTGGCCCGTTTCAGTTCGCCCAAAACATTTGGCTACACGAGCAAAGGGGACTGCGCGAAGGGACTTCTTGGGTACGACTCCAGGCGTAATACTTACGCCTGCTATATGAGCAAAAGGCACGGGAGAAACCTCCCCCACTATAATAACTAGGCTACTCAGTTTAGCTACGAAAAAATGACATATCGCACTTCGAAAGCCTACCCTCGCTGGTTGCTTCGCGCCGTAGGCTTTCTCAGCAGCCTGTGCCTAACGGGGCTAGTCCCCCTGACGAGTGCATCTGCTGCCGAACGGGTGACGCTGACCTACGGCTTTGCTGAAATTTCGGTCTCTGTAGAATCGCTGCGCGACTACGCTGAAAATGGCAAAGTGAATGACGATCTTGCGCCTTACCTGAGATTTTTAAGCGCAGAGCGGCGATCGCAATTTCGCACGGCTCTTCAGGCCAGGCAGGACATCAGCCCGGTGGAGATTTCTCAGTTTCTGTACTCTTCAATTGGAGACAACATTCTGAGATCTTTAGGCAGCATCGTTCGCACCCAAAGCCGTCGAAACGGTGCCAAAGGACTGCGCGGCGCACTGGTGCTGGCAGCGGCTGAGCCAGAAGGCCTTTCTGCTTTGGGCGTGCTCGAAAAGTTTCCGACTGGTACCGTCCGCATCGATTCGCAGCGGGTATTTCAGGCGCTAGGCGGGTTTACCGGGCTGATCAACGACACTCGTACAGCGCTAGCCGCGATCGCACAGCAGGCTCAACCGGTCAGCGATATCACCTCTGCACCGCCGTTGCCTGACCTAGCACAGGCAGGCCCGTACGGTGTGGCCATGCGAGAACTCACTGTGGTTGACAACCGGCGAAATCGCACGCTGCCCGTCGATTTGTATCTGCCCGTTAATGTCTCAGGTGCCTCTCCAGTCGGCCCTGCGCCTTTGGTGATAGCTTCACATGGGCTCGCTGGCGATCGCAAAGGTTTCGCCATTATTGGTCGGCATTTGGCCAGCCATGGATTTGCTGTTGCTGCGCTCGATCATCCGGGGAGCGATCGCGCTCAGTTCGAAGCCCTTCTCTCAGGCAGCGGCAAAGAGATTGCCGACCCTACAGAATTTTCCGAGCGCCCCCGCGATGTCTCCTACTTACTAGACGAGCTAACCCGACTAAATGCGGCCAACGGCTCTTTGTTCAATCGATTTGACATGCAGAAAATTGGCATCATCGGCCATTCTTTTGGCGGTTACACAGCGCTTGCCTTAGCCGGTGCAAAGCTCGATTTTAAGACGCTTCAGGCCAACTGCAACTCGCCCGAACTCATTTTCAACGCGGCTGATCCTTCTATGCTGCTGCAATGTACCGCGCTGAAAGCACCCCAGCAGTTTTCAGCTAACCTGCGAGACCAGCGGATTAAAGCGGTAATGGCGATGAACCCGTTTGCCAGCAGCGTGTTTGGTCAGGCAGGATTCTCTCAAATCGCCATTCCCAGCCTGTTGGTCGCTGGTAGCGCCGACCCGATTGCACCCGCATTGCTCGAACAAATTCGTCCCTTCATCTGGCTGAGTCAGGCACAGCCTACTACTGGCAAAGTCGATGGTTCAGAGCATTATCTGGCGCTGATTCAAGGCGGATCTCATCTCTATGAAGCGCCCGAACTCGACAGCGCCAATGTCTCTTTTGCCAGCGGCTTGGTCAGTCCCGACATTAGCCTTACCGATCTCTATCTCAAATCGTTAAGCCTAGCCTTTATGCAAATGACCATCGCCAACAACGCCGACTATCAAAATGCCTTCACCAGCAGTTCTATCGTCAAGCTCGGCCAGCCGCCCTTACCCCTCTACGTGATCAACTCTTTAACCGAAAAGATGCTTAAGCCCGATCCTGAGATGACTTCAACGCCATCGAGCGAAGTGCTCCCAGATCCCAATACAATGACAGGAACTACTACAAACCTAGAAGTCCAGCCCTCGCCGCTTCAGCCTTCCCCTTGATAAAATAGAACAGACAGTAACTATGAGCCTAAAAGTTTACGGCATTCCCAACTGTGGGACTTGTAAGAAGGCGATCGCCTGGCTAACCGAAAAAAACGTTCCTTACGAATTTATCGACACCAAAGCAAAGCCACCCACTCAGCCAACGCTCGAATCCTGGATAGCTGAGCTAGGCGCAAAACCGATGCGCAACACTTCTGGCCTTTCCTACCGTGCCCTTGGCGAAGAGAAAACAGCCTGGAGCGATCAACAGTGGGCAGAAGCCTTTGCTAAAGACGTCATGCTGCTTAAGCGTCCTCTCTTTGAAAAAGATGGCACAGCGGTAATGGTCGGCTTTCGAGCCAAGGAGGAGGAAAAACTCGCTAAGTTAGGAGAATAGAGTCTGCACTTACCCCCTTTAATCTCCATCCATGTCTTCGCAAACATCTTCCCAAACAACAGAGTCTTCACGAACAACAGACATTATCATTATCGGTAGCGGCATTGGTGGCCTCTGCTGCGCGGCCCTGCTGGCTCACTATGGCAAAAAAGTGATCGTATGCGAAAGCCACACCCTGATTGGCGGTGCAGCCCATGGCTTTGAACGCGACGGCTACCACTTCGACTCTGGCCCTTCCCTTTATTCGGGCCTGTCCTACAGCCCATCGCCCAATCCGCTGCGACAGGTGCTCGACATCATTGGCGAAGACACCGCCTGGGCCAACTACGACACCTGGGGATGCCGTTTGCCCGAAGGAGACTTTGACACGGCAGTAGGTGCCGATCAGTTTTGCGACGTTTTGCAAAAGCTTCGAGGCAAAGCCGCTGTTGCCGAATGGCGTGAACTGCAACAAGTTATGAAGCCGCTTGCCAGCGCTGCCGTTTCCCTTCCTACTGCCGCCGTCCGCTTTGACTGGGGTGTGCTACGAACCGCTGGCCCGTTTGCGCCTAGACTGCTCAGGCACGCTGCCAGCACACCCCAACTCACCGGCCCCTTTGGCCGCGTTATCGACAAGGTGATCACCGATCCGTTCATTCGTAACTGGCTGGACATGCTGTGCTTTTTGCTCTCTGGCCTGCCCGCTAGCGGTACCAGCACTGCCGAAGTCGCCTTCATGTTTGCCGACTGGTACCGTCCAAGCGTTCAGCTCGACTATCCGATCGGCGGCTCGGCAGCGCTGGTGAGCGCTCTGGTTAGAGGGATTAAAAAAGGCAAGGGCCAGATTAAAACAGGCGCTCACGTCACCCAAATTATGACTGAAGGTGGTAAAGCTACTGGCGTGCGGCTGCGCAGTGGCGAAGTCATTAAGGCCCGCTGTGCGGTGGTCTCTAATGCGTCGGTGTGGGATACGCTCAAGCTGATTCCAGTGGGCGCACTGCCCGCAAAGTTTGCTGAGCGCAGGCAGGCGACGCCGCCTTGTGAAAGCTTTATGCACCTGCACTTGGGCATAGAGGCTGAAGGCTTACCGGCTGACTTGGCCTGCCACTACATCGTAGTAAATGACTGGGTGGTCAATGACTGGACTCAAGCTCAGGGCATCACCGCCCCGCAAAATCTGGTGCTGATCTCTATTCCTTCGGTGCTCGATCCATCGCTGGCTCCGCCGGGCAAGCACACCGTTCATGTGTATACGCCAGGGAATGAACCTTACGAACTTTGGGAAAACGTAGCGCGTGGCAGTGACGCCTACTTAAGTCAAAAGCAGGCGCGATCGCAGGTCATGTGGCAGGCGCTAGAGCGCGTCATTCCTGATATTCGCCAGCGGGCCACGTTAGCGCTTACTGGCACGCCACTCACCCATGAGCGATACCTACGACGCTACCGAGGATCTTACGGCCCGGCTATTGCCGCAGGCAAAGCGCTCTTTCCTGGCCCCAAAACGCCGATCAAAGGGCTCCTATGCTGTGGAGACTCTACTTTCCCAGGCATTGGTCTACCAGCGGTGGCTGCCAGCGGTATGATCGCGGCTCACAGCCTAGTGTCCGTGCGGGCTCATCAGCAAATGCTACAGATGCTACGCCCTTAATAAACACAAACCACGCTCGACCAAGAGTTGACAAATTAAGGAACGTAAACAAACTGCCGGATGTAGGGCTTCTCTTATGAGAGACTCGCTGCTATTCCGGCAGAGGGAAATACCCGTAAAAGTGAAGAAAGCCTGTGACTAATTGCGTTTGCATGCATGCAAACGGTCGGAAGCGTTGTTATAATTGTTTACAAAGCAATGAAATAATTATTCACACTTCTCAACAATCCCTAATTCTATGAAGAACTCAAAGCTGCTGGGCACCTTTTTTAAGCCTAACGTCAACGCTAATTCCGCCTCTCAAACGACGCTCGCCATCGTTCGCGCCGTCCTCGGCATCATGATGATCCACAACGGCTTGGACAAGCTCGGTGATATTGAAGGCTTCGCCCAGGCCTACGTCGCCTACTTAGGTCTGCCCTTTCCGATTTTTCTAAGCTATGTTGCTGCCTACACTGAGCTGATCGGGGCTCCTTTAGTGATGGTGGGTCTGTTCACTCGCCCTGCGGCTTTGGGTTTGTTTAGCACTATGTGCGTGGCCATGTACCACCACGTCAAGGTTGCTGGCCTGAGCCTTCCCTACCTGGAGCTATCTGCTATTTATGCCGCTTGCTTCCTGTATTTTGCGATCAATGGCCCTGGTCTGTTTTCTTTTGACGCGCTCATTGCCAACGGTATTGACGCGACTTCTTTGTCTGCCAAAGCCAAGCAGGTCATGCGCTTACAGAAGTCTATACAGCCTAGTGATGAGTCAGTTGAAAAATCTGAAGTTAGCGTCAGCTAGCGTTTTTTCCACGAAGGTTTTCTCACGGTGTTCAGCGATCGCTGCCTAACCTTCCGCTCCTTCATCCCTCCCTTATTAGCGCTATAGCACGTATCGAATAGCTTTCAAAAAGCGATCCTGGCATTTTACCAGGGTTGCTTTTTCTACATATGGCAGATTGCATAGAGGATATAAGGCTGTGCGCACACGCCCCGTATACTATTCTTTAGCGTCTTTTTGACGGTATTTTTGGACTAGCTTCTTTGACGACTCTCTTTTGGCTATCCCTTTCAAAAACGGAGCAACTCCCCCTTGCCTGCCAACATTCCGCTACAGTTTGTTAACGAAGACCAAATTAAGCGCGACTACGTTAGCTACTCAGTATGGCTAGAGTCGTCTGGCTTTACGGGTAAGGCCGGAGCGCACTGCTTATTGCCTTCGGCTGAAGGCGAACTGGCGCGGGTGCTGGTAGGCAAGCCCAAAACCTTTGACACCTGGACGATGGGGCGACTTGCCAAAACGCTGCCTGCGCAAAAGTACGAGCTAGCCGACGACTTTTCGCCCGAGGTGGCCACTAAGCTCTGCCTGGGGTGGGTGCTAGGCCAGTATCGCTTCACTCGCTACAAGCGCACCGATGCCGACGCCTTGCCTGAGCTAGCCTTCCCCGACAATGTAGACCAGCACTATGTCACTGCCGCTGCGGAAGCGACTTATCTGGTGCGCGATTTAATCAACACTCCTGCTTTAGACATGGGGCCGCAGCAGCTAGCAGAGGCGGCTCAAAAGCTGGCCCATGAGCATGGCGCTGATTGCAGCGTGCTCGTCGGTGAAGCGCTATTAGCGGCCAACTATCCGATGGTGCATGCCGTCGGTATTGCTAACGGCCACGATAACTCGCAAACGCCTCGGCTGATCGATATTCGTTGGGGTGAGGCAGACGCGCCCAAGGTCACCTTGGTGGGTAAAGGCGTCTGCTTCGATACGGGCGGGCTCGACATCAAGGCTGCGGCGGGCATGAAGCTGATGAAAAAGGATATGGGCGGTGCGGCTCAGGTGCTGGGCTTGGCCGCAATGATTATGCAGCTACATGTACCGGTGAGGCTGCGGGTGCTGGTGCCAGCGGTAGAAAACAGCATTTCGGGTAACTCTATACGGCCTTCGGATGTGCTGACTTCACGGCAGGGTAAGACTGTAGAAATTGGCAACACCGATGCAGAAGGTCGGCTGGTGTTGGCGGACGCGTTGACTGAAGCGAGCAGCGAGTCTCCTGATTTGTTGATTGACTGTGCAACGTTGACGGGCGCGGCGCGAGTAGCGATAGGTGCAGAAATTGCCGCCCTGTTTTGCAACGATGATGTCACCGCTCAGGCGCTGATGCAGGCGGGCATTGAGCACGACGATCCGCTTTGGCAATTGCCTTTGCACAAGCCCTACCGCTCTATGTTGGATAGTAAGGTGGCCGATCTTAACAACATTTCTAGTACGCCCTATGGCGGCGCAATTACGGCGGCTTTGTTTTTAGGTGAGTTTGTGGGCGATCAAAAGCCCTGGATTCATGTGGACTTTATGGGTTACAACACTCGCAGCAGGCCGGGGCGACCTGAAGGGGGAGATGCGATGGGGATGCGATCGCTCTTCGCCCTCATCAAAGACCGATTTGCTAGCTGATATTTGGCAACTCTTTTGGCAGCTTTAGGGAGGCGCTTATCCCTTTAGTGAGCCTGAGAGTGAGCATGAGCAGTTGCGGCTCAATCGCTGAGGGCATAAAGCCAAAATAAACTGGATAAAATGGAGTGCGAACTGGGCCGATTGCCTCTACAATGTCAGCAAAATTGGCACAAAATTTATTTGATGCATGGGCGTAATTTAAGCGCTTATTGGGCACTGTATGGTGGCTTGTCCTATCAAGTATTTTTGTTGCATATCGCTGCTCGGGCTCTGCATTCATGACGTCACTTCCGCCTACCGCCACGCCGCCCACAGTACGCGATCGCATCCAGAGCAAGCTAGCTGAGCTTTTATGGCCCTTTGTGTGGGTCGCTATTTTGGCAACGGCAGGCGCTGTCGGCCTCAGAGCCGTGTCAGTGATGATTCAAAACCCACCTCTGCCCGACTGCACGCAGGCCGTGAGTACCGATAGCGAAAAGCTGCTGTGCGCCCAGGCGAGCGTCCGCTCGGGATCTGCTCAGGCGCTGATTGCGGCAATTGAGATGGTTGAGCCCTGGACGCCGAGCAATCCAGAGTACGCGGAGGCCAACCGGCTGATGAACCGGTGGTCGAAGGCGTTGCTAGATGAGCTAGGGAAAATGGCTCAGCGAGGCGATATTCAGCAGGCGCGGCAGCTGGCAGGGCGGATTCCTAAGCGGGTCGCAGTTTATCCGCAGGTGAAAAGCGCGATCGCTACCTGGGACAAGGAATGGGCCGTTGGCCAGGAATTTGAAGTAGATGTTTTAAAGGCCATCAAAGCGCGAGACTGGGTGGCCGCCCGTCGCAACGTCCAAAAGCTTGAAAGCCTCAATACTTATTATTGGGTGCGGATTCGGCACGATCAGCTTGAGGAAAAAATTGACCGTGAGCAAACTGCTCGCCAACAGCTAGACAAAGCGCGGGCGCTGGCAAAAACGGGCGACCTTGAAAAGCTGGGTAAAGCGCTGGCGATCGCCCAAAGCATCAACCTTGAAACCATTGCCTGGAAAGACTCTGAGCCCGATATCAATAGTTGGGCCGAACGTGTCATGCAGTACAGCCTGCAAAAGTGGGAGGAAGAAGACATCAACGGGGCGATCGCGATCGCGCAGCTGGTTCCTCCCGACTTAGCCCTGACCGCCGAAGCCCAAGACCTGCTGAGCTTTAGCCACGCCCAGCGCCTGGCAAGCGATCGCGTTGACGACTGGACGCCTTCTTACGGCCAGGTGTACAACCTGCTAGAAGCCATTCAGGCCGTGCAGCGGATTTCGCCCGATAGTCCTTTTTATGCCAAGGCCCCAGAGAGCCTGGTTGCCTGGCACCAAAAGCTAGACGACCTCGTACAGCTGCAATACGCCAGCACGCTTGCCCAGATCGGCCAAAAGCCGACCTATGAGATGGCGATCGCCAAAGCTGAACAAATCACCCAGGAGCGTCCGCAGCGCTTGCAGGCCCAAACGCTAGTTTCTCACTGGAAAAAGGAAATTCAGCGCCTGGAAGATCGGCCTATTTTGAACCAGGCGGTGCGACTCGCTAGCGCAGGCGGTAAGGAGAACCTAAAGCTAGCGATCGCTGAAGCTAGCAAAGTAAGGCAGGGACGTGCCTTGAGAGTTCAGGGGCAAACCTACATTGCTGAATGGACGGATCGCATTGAAACGATTGAAGATCAGCCGATGATGACCAAGGCTAAACAGCTAGCTGAACGGGGGAACTTGCGAGGGGCGATCGCCGAAGCTAGCAAGGTGAAAAAAGGCCGCGCCCTGTACAAAGATGCTCAAAGCTCGGTCAAGAGCTGGGTTGCCCAAATTCAAACGAATGAAGATCGTCCGCTGCTGATTCGCGCTGAGGATTTGGCAGCGCAGGGCAGCTTGAGCGCGGCTATTGATGTAGCGGCTCAAATCGCTCCAGGCCGAGCCCTGTACGATGAAGCCAGCACGAGCATTGCCATTTGGGCCAGGGAGCGCGAGTATATTTGGTCACTGCAAGCGCCTGCGGTAGATAGCTATACTGAAGCGCCTGATAGCGACCCTTACAATGATGGTGATAGCTCGACTGACAGCTCCACTGATAGCTCGACTGGCGATACCCCTAGCAACAGCCAAGGCTTTTAGCAGTCCTTTCTTAGGCCTTTCTCAGTCCTTCCTCAGGCCTTTCACCATCTCATACACCCCGAAAACATCAGGTCAGTCTGCATCTAGCAGTGATATATTCACCACACGGATAGAATAGGTTCCATAGCCAATCAGCCGTGGCATCCTTCAGGCCAAATTCCCGGCCAGATCTTTAGGCCAGATATGAGCGACTCGACGGTCTCACGCGCACGCCCCCTCCAGCTCATGCTGGTCGATGAAGATCCTGTTTTTCGTCTTGGCCTGAAAGTGTGGCTAGAGCAGCAGGGCGACTTTGCGATCGCCACCGAAGCTGAAAATGCTGCCGAAGCCCTAGAAAAGTTGAGGTCGCGCTTTCAAGCCTACCAACAGACCCTAGACGATCCTGCCCTGCGGAAAGAGCCCTTGGAGATCCCGATCGATCTGGTCATTTTGGACTTAGGGATAGGTGCTCGCGAGCCCGAAGCCACCCAAGGATTACAGCTTTGCCAGCAGATCAAAACAGACTTTCCCAATCTTCCTGTGCTGGTGCTAAGCTCGCAGGCCGCGCCCGTTTTGCAAGCCGCCGCCGAGCGCATGGGAGCCAATGGTTACGGCACCCGCACTATGCCTGCCCGCCGGTTGGCCCAGCTCATTCGAGAGGTCGCCGTAGGGCCAGCAGCCATTCCCCCAGAAGATTTGCCAGCGTCACAGCCCGAAAATGCCCCCTCCACAGCGGCTGCGATCAAAGCAGACAGCCTTGATCCGCCTGCGTTTGACCGGCCTGACCGGCTCTCTGATCGGCCCGCAAATAGAACGGCTGCCCTCTCCCGCCTAGATGATATTCCGGGGCCGCTAACGGCTATGCGCATCAGTATGCGCCTTTCGGGCTTGCAGCAGATTGATCAGAGCCTGGCAGACTTAGCTCGTCAGCGCACCGACACCTGGCTAAATCAGGTCATTGCAGACGGTAAAGCCCGTGAACTTAATGCCGCTCGCTGGCTGGTCGCCTCTATTTGGCGCACGCCCCGATTCAGCGATTCTTCTCGTCGCAGCCAGTCTAGCGATCGCCCCGGCAGACGAGGTGGTGCTTTGTCAACGGGCGCTTTGGGCGCTTTGTCAACGGGTGCCGATGATTCTGCCTATGCGAGAGGCGCTAGCTCAGACTGGATTCGCGCGGCCCAACAAGGCGGCTATGGGCAAAACTACGCTGACATGACCGCCGCTCGCTATTTAGATCGTGACTCGCTGATTCCCACGGCTAGTGCAGCACTGAGCGCGAATCGAGCGGCGATCGCATCGCGGCTTCAGCAGCGGCCCAACGATGTGCAAAATGTGGTGTTTGAAGGCGTGTTTGCCAAGCTCCAGCGACCGCTAAAAAACATCAGCTCATCGCCTTTAGAAATTGACATTTTGCGGCCCGAAAAGAAGCTTGAACTGTTGTACTTGGTACTGCGTCAGCTAGAAGATTTGCTGTCGGACTTGCGAGCTTCTCAGGTGAAAGCCGGTCAGCTCTCGACCCGATCGGCTCAGGTTGTTCATGACCTTTGGGACGCGGTGAACACCGAGTTTTTTGGTAAGTACTACACCGTGAGAGTGAGCAATGTAGAAGAAGAAGTGGTGACGCTTTTACAGCGAGAAAAGCTGTTGGTGCAGGCGCAGGTGTTGGATCGCATTCCGATGGTAAGTGAGCTGTTTGGCCACTGGCTGTTTCTAGAGCCGATGACGATTGAAAGCGCGTCGTACCTAGCGACGACGCCGCAGGCAATCGCCTACAGTGAGCGCCTGCTCGAAAACCTGATAATCCAAGTAGCCAATGCGATTATACAGCCCCTACTTAACCGCCTAGCCGATGTGGAATCTATTAAAAAAAACCTGTATGCCAGCAGGCTCCTGTCTTCTAGAGAAATTGAGCGCTTCCGCAACGATCTCTCCTGGCGCTACCGCTGGGACAGGCTGGTGAACGAGCCTACGGCCATTTTTGAGAGTCGCTATAACCTCTATGTGCTAACGCCTGCGGGCATTGATGAGACTTCTGTTTATGCGCCGCGTCGGGCTGAGTTAAATCAGCTCAGCGGGATTCCTTTTGTGGTGACGCTAGCCCTGGAGAGTAGAGATGCGATCTCACCCCGCGTCCGTGCCGCCGTTTCCTTCGTTGGCAGCGGCGTAATATATGTGCTTACCGAAGTCGTGGGTCGCGGCATTGGCCTTGTAGGTCGCGGCATTTTGAAGGGTGTTGGCAGCGCCTGGCAAGAAGGCAGGGGCAGGCAAAAGCAAAAGCGCCGTCAGCAGCAGCCGGTTTACCCTGAGCCGCCTCAAAATGCTTCTTACAATCCAAATACCTATACAGAAAACCCTTACTCTCAGGATTTTAGCGATTGGGAGTAAGAGACTTTATCTGAAGGAAAGATATCTGCGCTCCAATCAAAATCGTTAAGCCTCCTCTATCCAATTCTCTACCGCCATACCTGGATAAACTCGAAAATCACTTAAGTTGTTGGTAACCAACGTCAGACCTAAACTTTTGGCATGGCTGGCAATCAGCTTGTCCAATGCATCTTTTGTCCGCTCTGGGGCGGCGGCCCTGACCTCTGCATAGGCCTGTGCTGCTGGCTGAGCAAAAGGAACAGCCGGAATTACCTTGATCAGGGCGTCTAGCGCCCTACGATTCTGCGGCTGCGTTGCCTCACTGCTGCAATGGACGCCGTACTCTAGCTCAGCTAACGTAATCGCAGAAATAACAACCTCCCCCTGACGACATTGTGCAAATCGCTGAGCAACCGAAGCGGGCTGTTGCTTCATGATATGGATGCAGATGTTTGTATCGAGTATGTACTTCAACACTCATCCCTCTCCTGCATTCCCTGTGATGGCCGACCCTCGACCATAAAGTCATCAGAAAAAGCTGCGAACAGCTCCATTGCTTCCATAAGCTGGGGGCCTATGGGCGTGATGATGAGGCGATCGCCCTGCCGCTCAATCTCATACTCAACATCTAACTGCTCAAACTGTAGCTCCTTAGGAATCCGAACAGCCTGCGAGTTACCGCTTTGAAAACCACGAGTGCGCATTGGCCTATCACCCAACCATTGTGTGTATACAGTATATACCATTTTTATTCATGAACAATAATTGCACCGGGCACGTTGCCGATCTATCAGTAGGTAGGGGCACCGCCTGCGAACTGACGTTATCCTGTTAGGCGCAGCTCTTTTCTTCTCCCTTGCTATGTCTCAATCCATCTGCATTCTCGGCGGCGGCTTTGGTGGTCTTTATACGGCCTTGGCGCTTAGTAAGCTCAATTGGGAAGCAGGGCAGCCCGATATCGTGCTGGTAGATCAGCGCGATCGCTTCATCTTCGCCCCCCTGCTTTACGAGCTAGTCAGCGAAGAACTGCAAACCTGGGAAATCGCGCCACCCTACGAAGAGCTGCTGGCTAACACGGGCGTCCGCTTTCATCAAAGCGGCGTAGAGCGAATTGACATAGCCGCGCAACAGGTAGCGCTGACCGACGGCACACGGCTCTCGTACGACCGCATTGTGCTGGCGCTAGGCGGCGAAACCCCGATGGACATGGCCCCTGGCGTCGCCGAATATGCGATTCCCTTTCGCTCGCTAGAAGATGCCTATCGGCTAAAAGAAAGGCTGCGCCAGCTAGAAGATGCGCTTGAAAAAGGGACTACTGAGAAAGTTCGAGTAGCCGTGGTGGGCGGTGGCTACAGCGGCGTAGAAATTGCCTGCAAGGTGGCCGAAAGGTTGGGCGATCGCGGTCGAGTCCGCATTGTTGAACTCAGCGACAAAATTCTGGCAGCTTCCCCTGATTTCAACCGTAAAGCGGCCCAAAAAGCCCTCAGCGATAAAGACGTTTGGATCGACTACGAAACCGCCGTCACCGAAATCACCGCAGACACTATCTCCCTGAGCTACAAAGACAAAACCGACACGCTCCCGGTCGATATCGTCATGTGGACGGTCGGCAACAAGGTGAGCCCTGCTTTAGATGCGCTCGATTTGCCTCGCAGCGGGCGAGGACAGTTCACCATTAGCCCCACCCTGCAAGTCACCGATCATCCTGAGATTTTTGCCCTGGGCGACTTAGCAGATGGAGTCGATGGCGACGGCAAAGTGGTTCCGACGACGGCCCAATCGGCCTTGCAGCAGGCTGACTATGCCGCCTGGAACATTTGGGCTAGCCTGACGGGTAGGCCGCTGTTGCCCTTCCGCTATCAGCACTTAGGTGAAATGATGACGTTGGGCACAGGCAACGCTACCCTCACAGGACTCGGTATTAAGCTAGAAGGTAACCTGGCTCACGTTGCCCGTCGGCTGACTTATCTATACCGTATGCCCACCTTGGAACATCAAATTCGCGTAGGCGTCAACTGGATTACGCAGCCCCTGCAAGACTTGTTAACCAGCGCCAAAAAATAAGCCAATGTTGGATATCCGTCAGCCAGAATCCGTCACTCAGGATTCTTTTTCATCCTCAATGTCCTCTTCTGCGCCGAAAGCCATACCCAATGCCCTGCCCCAATCCCTCCCAAAAGTGATTTTTCTCGACGCCTTTGGCACGCTCTTTGGGGTCAAGGGGAGTATCGGCGAGATATACAGCAATCTGGCCCGCACGGCCTCCGTCACCACAGACGCCCACGCGGTTAATCGGGCGTTTTATCAAAGCTTTGCCGCCGCCGAGCGCATGGCTTTTCCCGAGGCTTTACCGGAGGCCCTTCCAGAACTAGAATTCCGCTGGTGGAAGCGGATCGTTTCGGAAACCTTTGCGCGGGTAGGTGCGCTCGAAAAGTTTGATGATTTTGATGATTTTTATGCCGGTCTATACGGCTATTTTGAAACGGCGGCTCCGTGGCGGCTGTATGACGATACCGTAGCCGCGCTCAATCGTTGGCAGGGTATGGGCATAGAGCTTGGCATTATCTCTAATTTTGACTCGCGTCTGTATCAGGTGCTGAGTGTGCTGGGGCTAGCTTCCTATTTTCAGTCGGTTACTATTTCTAGCGAAGTCGGCGCAGCTAAGCCTTCAGGCGAGATATTCCGAGCAGCCCTGGCAAAGCACGGCTGCTCGGCGCAGCAGGCTTGGCACGTTGGCGACAGTGAAGCGGAGGACTATGCTGGAGCCAAAGCCGCTGGTATGCGGGCCATCTTAATCGCTAGATAGCGGTATGTGCTAAGTAACAGGATTTTTCCTATAAGGTTGTGTAGTTACCCAAGGGTTTATCGCCTGTGAAAGTAGGCCTGTCCCAACTCTATGGACAGAACTTGATAGACAGGAAATATTACAGGGTAACGCTTCCTTTCGTTGCTGCTGCTATGCCATCTCTCAGTTCTCCTATCCTTTCGCTGGGCTTCTGTGCCTCTATTTGGGCTGCGCCTGCAATGTATGGACTGGCGCGTGCTAGCGCAGAATCACTTTCTACTCAGGTTGCTCAGGTCACACTGCCGTCTTCTTTGCCGAGCGATCGCATCCCTTCAGCGCCGCTCCCCCCGGCTGATATCACCCCCAATTTGCGAGATGAGCCGCCGCTGCCCGCACAGCCCCTACCCAAGCTGCCGCCCGTAGACGACTTACTGAACGATTCATCTGGCCCTGATACGCCAGATGGGATTGCGGGAAACGGCGACGAAACCTTTGTCGTCAGTGGCTTTCAGCTAGAGGGCAGCACGGTCTTTACAAACGAAGACTTTGCTGACTTATTTGCTGAGTACAGCGGTAGGCCGATTACGTTCAACAAGCTGCTTCAGCTTCGCGCAGCCGTTACTCAGCGCTATATTGATGCAGGCTATTTGACCTCGGGGGCGTTCATTCCACCGCAGACTTTGGCAGGCGGCATCGTCACCGTGCAGGTGATTGAAGGGGTGATTGACGATATTGAAGTGGTCGGCACCCGTCGGCTGAAGCCTGGCTACATTCGCAGCCGTTTGGGCCTAGCTGCCCGGCCACCCATTAGCACAAATGCCTTGCTAGAGGGGCTACAGCGGCTGCAAATCGATCCGCTAATTGGCACCGTTTCGGCTGATTTGCAGGCGGGGGTAAAGCCAGGCACCAGCATTTTGCGGGTGGAGGTGACTGAGGCGGATTCTTTTGCGCTGACGGTGGGAATTGATAATGGGCGATCGCCTAACATTGGCAGCATTCGCAGGCAGCTTAATTTGGCTGAGGGTAACGTGTCGGGGCTGGGCGATCGCGCCTCCCTGAGCTATTCCAACACCGACGGCAGCAACAGCTTAGATTTTAGCTACTCTATTCCGGTGAGCCCTCACAACACGCGCGTCAACGTAGATGCGGGTATTGCTAAAAGCCGCGTCATTGACCAACCCTTCGACGTGCTCAACATCAGCTCCACCGCCTATTATTACGAAGTTGGGGTTACCCATCCCCTAATCGAAACCCCGACTCAGGAGCTATCTTTAGGCCTGGCCTTTTCCCACAAAGAAAACCAGACGCGCTTAGGCATTGACGACATCGGGCCGTTTCCCCTCTCGCCTGGAGCCGATGAAAACGGTGAAACTCGCGTGAGTGCGGTGCGGTTTTCACAGGCCTGGACTCAGCGCAGCCAGCAGCAGGTGCTGGCT
This sequence comes from Phormidesmis sp., assembly GCA_041746795.1. GTDB lineage: Bacteria > Cyanobacteriota > Cyanobacteriia > Phormidesmidales > Phormidesmidaceae > Phormidesmis. The sequence continues at coordinate 547 of JBGTGK010000342.1, read as the reverse complement.
GCCAGGTCGCAGTTCAACCTGGGCGTTGGCATCCTCAACGCGACCGAAAACGCAGGCGATGAGCCCGACAGCCAGTTTTTCTCCTGGCGCACTCAGGGTCAGTGGGTGCGCCTGTTAGGTAAAGACGCGCTCTTTTTCCTCCGCAGCGACGTGCAGCTATCGGCTAATAGCCTGCTGTCTTCAGAGCAGTTTGGCTTAGGCGGTCAGCAGACGGTTCGCGGCTATCGTCAAGATGCACTGCTGCGCGACAACGGCGCACTGCTATCCGCAGAGGCTCGCTTTCCTATCCTTCGCTTCTCTGAAGACAGCGTTGTGCAGGTCACCCCCTTCCTAGATACAGGAGCCGCCTGGAACAGTAAAGATACGCCTGCTGGCAACAATGTTTTAGTGGCTACAGGTGTTGGCCTGCTTTGGCAGCAAAACGACAACCTATCTGCCCGGCTCGACTGGGGTATTCCCCTGGTCAGTATTGACAGCAGCGGCGATAGCCTGCAAGACAGCGGCATTTACTTTTCACTACAGTACAATCTGTTCTAAATTTTAAGCT
>JBGTGK010000341.1:0-1867 GCA_041746795.1 Phormidesmis sp. | reverse complement strand
GCCGATAGAGGATGCCGTCAAAGATTTCTCGATAGCTCCAATCCATCCGTCTGGTTCGTTTCTTCTTTGGCAATATCTCCAGAAACAGCGGCTCAAATATTTTCCATTCTTGATCGCTGAGGCTGCTGGAGTATGCCATTGTGTCTCGACTAAAGGCCCATCTGCACTCTATTTCGGGAACTGATAGATGTCAAATGGGCTCTATAGCGCACGCTCCGGTAGTGTTGGCACTGGTTGCAAAGCCAGAGTAAGTCTGACTGCTTTGCTAAACAATACTCAAGGGGAACTTCTTTTTGCCGGGCGATTTCGTAGTCGGTAATGGCGTTTTCTAGCTTTACGCTTTTGCTTAGAACGAATAGCGTTGGTGCTGCGCTGATGATGGCTTTAGTGATAGACCAGTGGATGCACTATGCCATTCAATAAAAGCCAGTCCTGATATTACGGCAGTATCCTCTGAGCGAGCCAGCTCACCAGTGGCCCCAGCGCCAGCGCTGGTAAAAACGAAGCAATCTGAATTTTTTGAACATTCAGCAGGTTCAGCCCTAGGCCCAAAATCATAATGCCGCCAATGCCGCTCACCAGCAAAATGCTAGGCGCAGTCGTCGGGTCGGGAATAACGGCGGCTAAGCGACTAGCTAGCAGTGAAAGCCCGGCCTGATAGAGTAAAACAGGAATCACCGAGAACCCCACGCCAATGCCGTAGGTTCCGGTCAGTGCGATAGAGACGAGACCATCCATCGTACTTTTGACCACTAAGATCGTGCTGTCGCCTATCAGGCCGTTGTTAAGACTGCCTAAAATGGCCATTGGGCCAATACAGAACAGCAGACTTGCTGCCACAAAGCCTTCTGTAAATCGGCTACCGCCTCGAAAGCGAGCCTTCAGCCAGTCGCCCAGCCCAATCAGCTGCTTTTCGAGCTGCCACCATTCTCCCAGCAGTCCGCCAAAAACCAGCGCCAGCAAAGCCAAAATGACGCCATCTACTTGACCTGCCTTTGCCTGCGATAGGGCTCCGGCCATAGAGACCCCAATAAAAATAGTGGTGAGGCCAACCGCTTGCGTGATAATGGCCTGGAGCCTGAGTGATAGGCGATCGCGCAGCAAAAGCCCGCAGCCCGTGCCGATCAGCACGAGGGCGATATTCACCCAGGTGCCGCTGGTTTTTGCCCAAAAACTTAGCATTAAAAGAGATGCCCCCGTGATGTGTCCGTGAAAGTCTTCAGAAAGCTTATTATGAGGCGGCACGGGCATGTTAAATCAGAAGAACAGAACAAAAAAATAGAGCGGGAAAAGTTATGTCATCTGTTAGTTTAATCAGCGCTAACACCTATGAGATAGAGGCGCTGTATCAGAACCTGGAAGCGCTTCTTGCGCCTTTTGGGGGGATGACGCATTTTGTGAAAGTGGGCGATCACGTCCTGCTAAAGCCCAACCTGCTCACCGGCTCACGCCCGACTAAGGAATGCACCACCCGCCCCGAAGTCGTTTACTGCGTTGCCAAAATGGTACAGGCCGCTGGCGGCGAACCGTTCTTAGGCGATAGCCCCGCTTTTGGCAGTGCTCGTGGCGTTGCCGAAGCCAACGGTCTGCTGGAATGGGCCAACAAAGCCAATTTGCCTATCGTCGAAATGCACGGCAAGCGCTATCCGCTAGACAGCAAAGAATTTGACAATTTTCTCCTTTCCAAAGAAGCCATGGAAGCCGATGTGGTGATCAACTTGCCGAAGGTGAAGTCTCACGTTCAGCTAACCATGACGCTAGGGGTCAAAAACCTCTTTGGCTGTGTACCCGGTAAAATGAAGGCCTGGTGGCACATGGAAGCCGGGAAAGATCGCCAGCGCTTTGGCACTATGTTGGTAGAAACCGC
>JBGTGK010000340.1:0-9089 GCA_041746795.1 Phormidesmis sp. | reverse complement strand
GATTTGAACACAGTCAATGTATTGGCACCCTCACCTCAGCCCAGGGCCAAACGTCAGCAGGTGCGCAAACCCTTACAATCGAGTAACTCAGCACCACCAAAAAATACCTGTCAAAAAATACCTGTGTTTCAAGCGACCCCTCAGCTTTCTATTGATGAATTTCTGACCGCACCTGGGCCGATTTTAGATGTGCGATCGCCCGGTGAATACGAGAAAGGTCATATTCCAGGCGCGATTAGCTTTCCGCTTTTTAGCAACGATGAACGCGCCCAGGTAGGCACCTGCTATAAGCAAGCAGGTCGCGAGCAGGCCGTAGAGCTAGGGCTGGATTTGACCGGGCCAAAACTCGGTGAAATGGTGCGCAAGGCCAAGACGATTGCACCCGATAAAACCCTGCGCGTTCACTGCTGGCGGGGAGGAATGCGCAGCAGCTCTGTCGCTTCCATGCTCACTTTATGCGGCTTTCAAACCGCTACCCTCACTGGCGGCTATAAGTCTTTTCGTCAGTGGGTTCGCAGTACTTTAGCGATCGCTAAAAAAATCATATTGCTCGGTGGCATGACCGGCACTGCCAAAACAGACATCCTCCATGCGATCGCTGCCCAAGGTGAACAAGTGCTTGACCTAGAAGGCTACGCCAGCCACCGGGGCAGCAGCTACGGCGCAGTGTGTTTACCGCCTCAGCCCAGCACAGAACACTTTGAAAACCTGATTGCAACCGAGTGGCACGCCTTCGACTCGCAGCGCCCGATTTGGGTAGAAGCCGAAAGCCGCAGCGTTGGCTCCTGTCGCGTGCCACCTGAGCTATTTGAGCAAATGAACGCAGCGTTTGCCCTAGAAATTACTCGCCCGGTTTCAGAACGGCTGGCGTTGCTGGCAGATATTTATGGTCAGGCCAATCGCGATCAGCTGATTGAGGCGACAGGGCGCATTCGTAAGCGGCTGGGCAATGAGCGAACCCAGGCAGCGATTGATTATATTAAAGAGGGAGACTTAGTGAGTGCGATCGCCATTACGCTCACCTATTACGACCGCACCTACCGCTACGGATTGGCGCAGCGTAGTGCCCCTGTGCCCGAAGTCGATGTCACCGGCCTTTCTCCTGAACAGGCAGCTCAACAGCTCCGTGATACGCTTGCTAAGCTTTCACAGGCTAAAGCAAACTGCCTGTCAAAGTCTTCGATTTAGTCAGGAACTCAACGAGCTTTTTTGAATCTAATCCTGATTCAGCGAAACCGCAGCTAACGCACGGGCTAATACAGAAAAAGGAACCCTTCCCGCACAGCCTAAAGATTCCCTGCTCAAGTAGGTAGAAGTGGGTCTTCGAGGGGTCGCGTCGCCTAACGCCTTTAAACCGCTGCCACAGCGCAAAGTACTTTTCGCAGAGTACTTCAGCTAGCCATAACACTCTGTGCTTCGGCTAAATGTTTTGCCAGCGTCGCCTTAGGCAACGGCCCTGCCAGATGTTCCCAGGGTAAAACTCGGTCAATGGGCCACTCGTCATGCACATAAAAGTCTAGCGGTGGCAGCTGACCTTTGAGTTCTTTGAAGGCTCGGCGGTAGCTGCCGAGCGTGTCACCGTAGCCGCGAGTGAGTTCTAAAAGGGGGGTTAGGCGGCGATCGCCCCGAGAAATTAAAGCCTGAATAACCGACCAGCTATAGCTTTCGGGCCTGAAATCTATGCCACAGGGCCGCAGCTGCTTCTGCAAAAACTTCAGCCGCTTTTCAGCCTGTCGGTTCACGCCATACCACTGAAACGGCGTATGGCCCTTCGGCACAAACGTGCTACACCCCAGCGTTAGCCGCAGCCCTGGCACCTGCTTTTTGAGCTGAATGAGCAAGTCTGCCGTTTCCTTCAGGTCATCCTGACTTTCTCCCGGAACACCAGCCATGCCATATAGCTTGAGCGACTTTAGTCCACCCGCCTTGGCCTGCTGCGCGGCTGTTGTGATCTCATCAGTATCTAGCTTTTTATTAACGATGTCTCGCACCCGCTGAGAGCCACTTTCAATCGCGATCGTAATTGACTTAGAGCCGTGCTTTACCAGGGCTTCAGCCAGCTTTTGGTTCACTGTATTCGTCCGCACCGATGACATACTCAGGCGCACGTCGTCGTACGCGGGCCGGTTGAGATAGTCCAACAGCGTTTCAAACTCAGGATGCTGCGTGATCGAAGCGCCCAGCAGGCCGAGCCGCCGCGTTTTTTCTAAGCCGCGCTCAATCGCTGGAATCAAAGAGGCTTCAACGCTGGCCGCTCTAAACGGCAGCGTCAGGTAGCTCGCCAAACAGAACCGGCACATCTCGGGGCAGCTCCGCACCACCTCCACCATAAAAATATTTTCCCAGGCCGCCTTTTCGGTCACAACAGTAGACGCTGAAAGCACATTGCCCCGGTACGTCTGCTTTTGCACCACGGCGGGTACGTCACCGCTGATTGGCTCAATAGAGGCAATTGGCCCATCTACAGCTTCGTAGGTGACGGCGTATAGCGAGGGAATGTACAGGCCTGGAACTTGGGATAAGGCTTTTAGCTGCTGCGATCGCGAAGCCTTCCTCACCTGCTGGTAGGCATCTAAAAAATCGTCCAGCAGCGTTTCCCCATCGCCCAGCAAAACAACGTCGAAAAAAGCGGCAAAAGGCTCTGGATTGGCCGTTAATACGGGGCCGCCTCCAAATACCAGCGGATGCTCGTCCGCGCGATCTGCTGCTCGCAGCGGGATCTGCTGATCTTCTAGCAGTCCTAGCACGTTTACATAGTCCAGTTCCCAAGACAGCGAAAACCCCACAAGTTCGGTCCTAGCAGGCAGCGCTTCACGCACGTCGGTGAACAGCCTGCTGATATCAACATCATGACGCTGCGACAGCATTGCCCAAACGACCTGATAACCCAGGCTCGTGATGCCTACGCTGTACTCGTTAGGAAAGGCAAAAATCAGCGGTATCGCGTTGTCAGCGAGGATAGCAGGCGTAAACAGACGTTTCTCAAGAGAGAAGACCGAGTCAGACACAAATAAAAGCAGGGGGGATAGGGAACAGGACTTAATTCTCTCTTATTTATTCTCTGCTGAGGGCAGAAAACAAAAAAGCAGGTGTTTAACACGCCTGCTTTTTTGTTGTTTCGTAATATTTTTTGCAATATCCTATAGAGGCGCAAGTAGAGGCACAAGTAGAGGCGCAAGGCCTTGTGCCCCGTTTTGTATCCCGCCTTGTATCTCTAAGAGAACATGCAAAGCTAACCTTTCCACTTCTTGGCCATCAGCTCAGCTAGGTCAACCACACGCTGGGAGTAGCCCCACTCGTTGTCATACCAGGCGATAATTTTCATCAGGTCGCCATCCATTACCAACGTCAGCTCAGAGTCGATGGTGGCAGAGACATCTGTTTTACGGAAGTCCACCGAAACCAGAGGCTCATCGGTGTAGCCCAAGATGCCTTTCATCGTGGTCTGAGAAGCCTTTTTAAGCACGTCGTTTACTTCTTCGGTGATGGTTTTTTTGCTCACTTGAGCCACCAAATCAACGATAGAAACATTAGGAGTAGGTACGCGCAGCGCAATGCCGTTGAGCTTGCCAGCCATCTCAGGAATCACTAGGGCAACGGCCTTAGCAGCGCCTGTGGTTGTAGGCACAATGTTAACTGCAGCGGCTCTGGCCCGGCGTAGGTCACGGTGGCTCGCATCCAAAATTCGCTGGTCGCCGGTGTAGCTGTGGGTGGTGGTCATCGTGCCTTTAACGATGCCAAAGTTATCGTTAATAACTTTGACAACCGGCGCTAGGCAGTTGGTCGTACAGCTGGCGTTGCTGACCACGTTTTGCTTGTCGTGCTCATAGTCCTTATCGTTGACGCCCATGACGTAGGTGCCAATGTGGCCGCCTTTACCCGGAGCCGTAATCAACACTTTTTTGGCACCTGCTTCAATGTGGCGAGAAGCCCCTTCTTCGCTGTTGAAAACGCCGGTAGACTCAATCACCAAATCAATGCCCCAGTCTTTCCAGGGCAAATTGCTAGGATTCCGGTCGGAGTAGCACTTAATCACGTTGCCGTTGACGGTCATGGTGTCGTCATCGTAGGAGATGTCCGCATCCAAAGTACCGAGTAAGGAATCGTACTTCAACAAATGGGTGTTGATTCTGGGATCGGAAGTATTGTTGACAGCAACCAGATCCAGATTGCTGTTTTCACGTGTTAACCAACACCGTAAAAAGTTCCGGCCGATCCGCCCAAAACCATTGATCGCTACTCTAACCACTGCGCGTTAACCTCTTGTCTTTAGAAATAAAGTTGGAAGGTGAAAAATTGAAATCGAAAAAATCTAGGTCAAGATCAGCTCTTGATAAGCAATATTAATCATATCGCATCGTCGCCCCCCTCCTCTCCTTCCTCATTAACAGTCACTGGTTGGTTACCGGCAAGCTAAAGATTCCTGCTATGATACGCCTGATTATATGACGCGGATGCGACTTGAGAGGAAGTTAAACATGCTGAATTCAGTGGATTTCAGCGGGAAGCCATTTCATTTCATTGGAATTGGTGGAATCGGGATGTCGGCTTTGGCACATGTGTTGGCCACTCGGAACCTGCCGGTGTCGGGCTCAGATTTGCGGTTGGGCCACATCACCGATCGCCTGGAAGCTCAGGGCGCTTATATTTTTAACCGGCAGCAGGCGGAAAATTTATCGTTTTTTACCGGTCAGGTCGCAGGTGCGGGCGGCGCGGCGCAGCTGCCTCAGGTCGTATGCTCTACAGCGATTGGGGAGAGCAATGCCGAGTACAAGGAGGCGCTGGCGTTAGGCTGCCAGATTTTTCATCGGTCGGATATTTTGGCGGCGCTGATGAACGAGCGCAAGGGTATTGCGATCGCTGGCACCCACGGCAAAACTACCACTAGCAGTATCACGGGCTATCTGCTGCTAAAAGCAGGCATCGATCCAACGATTATCATTGGCGGCGAGGTCGAAGCTTGGTCGGGCAATGCCTACGTGGGGCAAAGCGATTACGTCGTGGCTGAAGCCGATGAGTCGGATGGTTCGCTGGTGAAGCTCTCTTCTTACATTGGCGTAATCACGAATATCGAGCTGGATCATCCCGATCACTACAGCAGCCTCGATCAGGTGGTGAAGATTTTTGATCGGTTCGCCGCTCAGTGCGAGACGGTGATTGGCAGTATTGATTGTCCAACGGTGCAGGCTCGCATCAAACCGGACATTTCCTATAGCCTAGCGGCTGACTCTGGAGCAACCTATATTGCCGCTAACATTCGCGAAGACGCTGAGGGCACGACCGCCGAGATTTGGGAGCGCGGTGAAAAGCTAGGAGATATTATGGTGCCGCTGCTGGGCTTGCATAACTTGAGTAATGCTTTGGCGGCGATCGCAGTTGCTCGTCAGCTAGGCGTCAGCTTTGCTGACTTAGTAGAGCATATGCCTCAGTTTGAAGGGGCGCGTCGCCGATTTGAGCATCGCGGCTTTTATAACGAGATTTTGTTTATTGATGACTATGCTCATCACCCCAGTGAAATTAAAGCGACGCTAGCAGCTGCTCAGGTGCAGCGTAGTGGGGTGCTGCCTTCTAGAAGAGAGAGCCAGGTCGTGGCCGTTTTTCAGCCCCATCGCTACAGCCGCGCTTCGACCATGCTAGATGAATTCGCCACCGCTTTTGAGGGGGCCGATCGCATTTTAGTCACCAATATCTACAGCGCGGGAGAGACGAATACTGCCAATATTACGGGCGAGCAGGTGGAACAAGCGATCGCCCAACACCATGCTAATACCGAGTATTACGCCACCACAGAGGCGGTGATTCAATCGCTTAAAACCAGCCTGACGCCGGGTGACATCGTTATCTTTTTAACCGCTGGCGACCTCAACCAAATTATTCCTGAGGTGATGAGCGCCTACCAAAGCGCGGCTCAGCTAAAAGCCTTTCAGCCAGAAGCTGCGCTGAGATAACCCATGGCAGAGCTACCGCTAAACATAGAGGTGCTAAACACAGAGGTTTCTGGTGAAAAGTTATTTACCATCACCTCTCAAGCGCCTTTAGCAAAGCTCACGACGTTTCGAGTGGGTGGCGGTGCCGATTATTTAGCCCTGCCTAAAACGCCCGACCAGCTTAGGCTAGCGCTGGCCTGGGGACGCTCACAAGGACTGCCGATCACGCTGTTGGGCGCGGGGTCTAATTTGTTGATTAGTGATCGCGGCCTCCCAGGCCTGGTAATCTGCACTCGCGCCCTCCGTCACAGCGAGTTCAACGTGGCTACTGGCAAAGTGGTCGCTGCGGCTGGAGAACCCTGGTCTTCTTTGGCATGGAAGGCGGCTCGCCACGGGCTCAAAGGCTTCGAGTGGACGATCGGGATTCCAGGCACGGTCGGTGGCGCGGTAGTGATGAATGCCGGGGCTCACGGCAGTGAAACGGCAGATATTTTGGTAGAGGCTGAGGTCATTAGCCCAGACGGTACGCCAACTACGCTCAAGCCGGAGGATTTAGGCTTTCGCTACCGCACGTCTAGGCTTCAGGGGAGCCATAAAATTGTCACTAGCGCGACTTTTCAGCTCAGTCCAGGGCATGACGCAGCAGCCGTAAAAGCAGCAACTGCGACAGATCTGCGGCAGCGCCGCGAAACTCAGCCTTATCATTTGCCTAACTGTGGAAGCGTTTTTCGTAATCCGCCGAGGGCTGATGCCGAGGGTCGAGCCTACAGCGCGGGGCGTTTGATCCAATTGGCTGGGCTAAAAGGACATCAGATCGGTCAGGCCCAGATTTCTACGCTCCACGCTAATTTCATTGTTAATTTGGGCGGCGCGAAAGCTAGTGACGTGCTGGCGCTGATTCGTTACGCTCAGGCCGCTGTGTATGAACGTAACGGCGTGGAGCTGAAGACTGAGGTGAAAATTATCGGCAGTTTTGAAAGCGAATGATAAATCGGTGGGATGGTTTTAAACGTCGAAATTCGGATGATTTTGGCTGGGAATCGTAACTGCTGTCGCCAGTGCTATAGTTTGACAGTCAATTGACTCTTTTAAACACAGCAAATCATGACTAAAGGGCAAGGATTCGGATTTGGTCTCGGCAAAATGAAGGAGCTTAAAGAAGCCTTTCAAAAAGCTCAGCAGGTGCAGGAGGGCGCTAAACGCCTGCAAGAAGAGCTAGAACAAATGGAAATTGAGGGCACCGCAGGCGCAGGCATGGTCACAGTGACCATGAGCGGCAATCAAGAGCCTCGCGCGGTGGTGATTTCAGAGGAGGCGCTGGGCGAAGGCGCAGAGGTTCTCTCTGATTTGGTAAAAGCCGCCATGCTAGATGCCTACAACAAGTCAACGGCGACCATGCGCGAGCAAATGGAAGAACTTACCGGCGGGCTTAATCTGCCTGGGCTATAGGCTCTTAACTATCGGCTTTTAGGAGGTTTTAGAAGGTTTTAGAAGGTTTTAGCGCGATGACCACTCGACTTCTCTTTGTTTGCCTGGGGAATATTTGCCGGTCTCCATCGGCAGAAAATATTATGAACCACCTGATCGAACAGTGGGGAATGGGCGATTGGGTCACTTGCGACTCAGCCGGGACGGCTAGCTACCACGTAGGTAGTGCGCCCGATCGGCGAATGAGTTCAGCAGCCAAGCGACAAGGCATCTCGCTCGTGGGCAGCGCTCGCCAGTTCACGGCGGCAGATTTCGAGAGCTTTGACCTTATCCTGGCGATGGATCAGAGCAACTATCGCGATATTTTATCTTTGGATTCGAGCCATCAGTACGCGCATAAGGTAAAGCTCATGTGTGATTATTGCCAAACCCATAGCGACAGGGAAGTTCCTGACCCTTACTATGGGGGAGAGGCAGGTTTTGACTATGTAATTGGCCTACTGACCGACGCCTGCCAGGGTCTTTTGGAGAGCATAAAGCACTGAACTACTTATCCTTTGGCTGGGCAGAACATTGTCAAACATCACACCTGCATCCACCGCCAAAGCCAAAGCCACGGGACGCGTACTGATTGTTGATGATACTCCAACCAATCGCCTCATCCTCTCAAAGCTGCTCTTGTGTAAAGGCTATCAGGTCAAAGAAGCAGAAGACGGTTCTACGGCAATAGCGATCGCTCAAACCTGGCAACCTACCGTTATTTTGCTAGATATTTTAATGCCGGGCATGGACGGCTACACGACTTGTGAAAAACTGCGTGCCAGGCCGGAAACGGCGACTATTCCAATCATTTTTCTCAGCGCCCTAAATGCCCCTTCTGAGAAGGTAAAGGCCTTTAAAGAGGGAGCTGCTGACTACATTACCAAGCCTTTTCAAGCAGAAGAAGTGTTGGCCAGAGTCCGCCATCAGGTTGATTTGCAAAGGGCCAAGCAAGAACAGCAGAGGCTATATTCAGCCTTAGAGAATCAGGTGCAAGCACAAGATCAGCAGCTGAAGCTTGCCAATCGCCAGCTGATAGAAAGCACCCTGACCGACACCCTGACCGACTTGCCTAATCGATTAGCCTTTGTAAAGCGGCTTAGAGAGGGGATGGCTCATACTCAAACTTATCCTGAAGCCCGTTTTGCAGTGATTTTTTTAGACTGTGACCGGTTTAAGCGCGTCAATGATTCTCTCGGACATCAGGTCGGCGACCTGTTGCTTCAAAGAATTGCTTATCGTCTGTGCAAAGTTCAAAGCAATCGGGGCGTCATTGATATGGTTGCCCGCTTTGGGGGCGATGAGTTCGCTCTTTTAATCACGGATGCTTCAGAGCGAAGTGATGCTGTGGCCATCGTTAAAAAGATTCTTGAAGCGCTCTGTGAACCCTTTATGCTAGTCAAGCATGAGGTTTTTATTGATGCCAGCATGGGTTTGGTCTATGGCCATTCGAGCTATTCGGCAGAGCGCCTGCTACGAGATGCGGATGTCGCCATGTATCAGGCCAAAGGCTCTCGCTCTCAGTACTGCTGGTTTGAGTCCGATATGCACAGCCAGGCGGTACATTTGTTTCGGCTAGAAACCGACCTGCGACTGGCGCTCGAACGCGAAGAGTTTGAGCTTTACTATCAGCCCATTATTGATCTTTACCGGCTGGAGGTGGTTGGCTTTGAAGCGCTCGTCAGGTGGCAGCAT
>JBGTGK010000339.1:0-4951 GCA_041746795.1 Phormidesmis sp. | reverse complement strand
ATCTTAAAGCATGACTAAGCCCTGGCGAATGCTAACTGCGACGGCTTCTGTGCGGCTAGCAACGCCTAGCTTTGAAAAAATAGCGCTGATGTGAAACTTTACGGTGTGCTCTGAAATGTTGCAGACTTTGGCGATCGCCTTATTCGTCAGCCCGCTGGCTAGCTGATTCAACACCTGAATTTCTCTTGCCGTTAGTGGCTCTGACAAAGCGTCGGAAACGCTTTCCGCTGCTGCGAAGTAGGGAGAATTTACGGCGAAGAGTATGTCGGTAAGATCGGGATGGAGGATAACTAAGCCGTTGAGGATAGCAGCGATCGCATCTCTCATTTGATGGGCCGATACCGTCATTGGCAACATACTCACCAAGCCAGTGTTCAACAGTTCAGCACTGAGCCTGTCAACCGTCTCTTGACTTAGCTCACGCCCATCATTGAGCAGGAGTAAAATAAACATTGTTTCCTCGCTGCTACCACCATCAGCACTTTCATAGAACAGATCGTCAGTCAGCTGAATCAACTGATTCAGCTTGGTTTTGTTTAGCTGAGAGAATTCTACAACGATCAGATCAACGCTTTGCGTTTGCAGCCAGGCGCTGAGGGCAGGCAAACTCCCTAGCTGAGCGAGCACATTGTTCGATCCAGTCGTTGCCATGGCCGCAAGCCCAGCACGGGTGACGGGATTTTCGGCGCAGATAGCAAGGTTGGCCATTAGCGCTCGCCAACCGTAACCTTAGCCGTCTGAAGCTGTCCGCCCCGCAGCAGCTTGAGGTTTAGCGTTTGGCCAACGCTTTGAGGCCCGAGTAAAGCCTGAATCTGCTGTAGTGACTCTAAGGGCGTATCATCGAGGGCGACCATCACATCACCTAGCAGCATCCCAGCTTGGTCAGCGGCGCTGCCAGGATCTACGCTAACGACCATAATGCCAGCCTCGTTAGTCAGATCGTGCTGCTGCTGAAGATTCTCGGCCAAAGGAACAGCCTGCATTCCCAGTCCTAAATAGCCGCGTGAGAGCTTGCCTCGCTGCTGTAACTGTTCAACAATCGGATCAATTGTGGCAGCAGGAATGGCAATTACGCTGCGGCGAGGGCCAAAAGTGTTGAAGCCAACGACTTCACCGCTGGCGTTAATGAGCGGACAGCCAGCGCTGCCACGCCGCAAGCTCAGGCTCACTTCGATGTACTGATCGATTTGGCCGCCGCTTTGCGATCGCCACGAACCACCCATCTGACTGACCATGCCCAAGCCAGTGAATAGACCCGTGAACTGGTCCGTAGATCGGCCTCGTCGAAGGGAGTAGCCCACGGTAGAAACAAGCTGGCCGATGGCCAGCCCTTGAGCATCGCCTAGCTTGGCAACGGGCACTTCAGGGGTTTTCTCCTCAGGCAAAGCCAGTACTGCAATATCGGTCGTGGGGTCACTGCCTAAAAGCTCTGTCTCCAGCGTTTGTCCGTCTGGCAGGCCTAACCGGAAGGTGTCGCCAGTCCCTAAGCCCTCACAGGAAGTGACGATAAATCCTGGCCGCCAGTGAATGCCGACAGCCGCAGAACGCCGCCCCTGAATGGCGACGATGGATTGGCGGGTTTGGGTAATAATCTCGGAGAGCGAGTGAGAAAGCGCTTCTAGGGATGTAGTCATGAGGGTGATAGATACTTGTTAGGTGAACTTCCCCATTTTGCCGGGCGAAGTGGGACGGCGACATCACCGATATGGGCAGGCATCTGGCTAGCTGAATGGCTAGTGCAGTGAAGCTCTGTACGTAGGAAGCTCTGTACGTAGATAGATGGCGATCGCGCTGGAAATACCGAAAAGTAGTACCGTCGCTTTGCATCACCTAATGACTACTAATGACTACACTTTTTGAACCCTTTCAGCAACGCGACGTCCGCTTTCGCAATCGCATTGGCGTCTCTCCTATGTGCCAATACTCCAGCCGCGACGGATTTGCCAATAGCTGGCACCTAGTGCATTTAGCCAGCCGCGCGGTTGGTGGCGCAGGCTTAGTGTTTACCGAAGCTGCCGCCATTGAGCCCGAGGGAAGAATCTCGCCGGGCGATTTGGGCCTCTGGTCGGACGAGCATATTGAAATGCTCTCTAAAATCGCGTCGCTAATTGACGAAGCAGGTGCGGTTGCTGGCATACAGCTCGCCCACGCGGGTCGTAAGGCAAGCTGCGCCGTCTCGTGGGAAGGGGGATCGGCACTTAGCAAGAGCGAGGGAGGATGGAGACCTGTTTTTGCCCCGAGCGCGATCCCCTTTAATGACGAGAGTCCTACTCCCGAGGCGCTTAGTTCAGAAGGAATTGAAGCGATTAAACAATCTTTTGTCAAAGCGACTCAGCGAGCCATTTCAGCGGGATTTCAAGTGATTGAAGTTCACGCCGCTCACGGCTACCTGCTGCATGAGTTCTTGTCACCGCTTAGCAACCACCGCAGCGATGAGTACGGCGGTAGCTTCGATAATCGTATTCGCCTGCTGCTAGAAACCGTTGCAGCCGTCCGCGCTACTTTGCCCGACTCGCTGTCCCTGTGGGTGAGAATCTCGGCGACCGACTGGGTAGAAGGCGGCTGGGATGTAGAGCAGAGCGTGCAGCTAAGTGAAAAACTAAAGCCGCTCGGCGTGGATATGGTGGACTGTTCGTCGGGGGGAGTGGTCGGTGGCGCGAAGATTCCAGTAGGGCCGGGGTATCAGACTTTTTTGAGCGATCGCGTCAAAAATCAGGCTCACATTGCCACCGCCGCAGTCGGCATGATTACTGCCCCTGAACAAGCCGATCACATCCTCAGAACCGGACAAGCCGATATGGTATTACTAGCCAGAGAACTCCTGCGCGATCCGTACTGGCCGCACCGCGCCGCCAAAAAACTACGAGCCGCTGCTCATATCTATCCTCAACAGTATCAAAGGGCTTGGTAAAAAATTGGTAAAAAAATATGAGAAAGCGTTGGTTTGCAGCTAGCCTGGTTACCCTGTTTTTGGTGGTTGCATTACCAGCAGTCCCAGCGGTAGGACAAGAAGGAGCCGCTGCGGTACAGGCCATTACCAGTAATAATGCCACCAAAACAGATACAGACCCGGTAGCAGCACCAGGCGATGGAATTTATTTTGCCGACGTGCTGGTGCGAGGCCAGCCTGTTTTCCAGGTGGGCAGCCTGAATAATTTTTCCGCCAGCCAGCGAGCCGCTATTATCAGCCGTCGCATTGCCAGCCTGCTAGAGCGCACGAGTGGCGACGTGCGGGTAAATACCTCACCTGTCAGCGGCCAGCAAGACCTGATTACCATTCAGGCCAACAATCGCGTTTTGATGACGGTCACCGGGCAAGATGCTGAGGACTTTGGCGTGCCGCTAGAGCAGCTAGCTAAGGGGTGGGCCGACAAGCTGAGCAAAGGCTTCCAAAAGCAGCCGGTAGTCATTAACGTGGCACAGCGGCTGAATGCGACCATTCGCCAGTTTAGTAAAAACGCGATTGGCAGCATTCCAGCGCTGATGGGCGTCTTGATTGTGATTATCGTGACCTGGCTGGTGGCCAAAGGCGTCCGCTATAGCGCCTTTCGCTGGGCAGAGCGGACAGAAGGCGACCATGCCACCGAAGTGCTGATAGGTCGGCTGTGCTACGGCGGCGTTTGGATCGGCGGGGCGGTGATTGCGCTGGGCGTGTGGGGCATCGACTTCGCTACGATGTTAGGCGCGTTAGGGCTTACCAGTGTAGCCATTGGTTTCAGCTTAAAAGACGTTTTGAGCAACTACATTTCGGGCATCATTTTGCTGGCGTCTAGGCCATTTGGCATTGGCGATCAGGTGGTTATTAAAGGCTTTGAAGGCACCATCACGCAGGTGCAGCTACGCTCAACTACGCTAAAAACCTACGACGGTCGGATGATTTATATTCCTAACCAGGAGGTGTTTCAGGCGAGCATTACGAACAATACAGCGGCCAGCTATCTGCGGAGTTCGGTGATGGTAGGAATTGACTACGACGCTGATATTGTTGAGGCTCGCCAGGTGATTGTTGAGGCGATCGCTAACCTCCCCGACGTTCAGCCAAGCCCTATGCCCGAAGTTTTGGTGCATGAGCTAGCCGCCAGCACCGTTAACCTCGAAGTGCGATTCTGGGTAGATTCTCACCGGGCCGGTTTCTTAGCAACCACTTCGGTCGTTGCCCAAAGAGTAAAAGAAGCTTTGCAGTCTAACCAGATCGAAATGCCCACAGAGATTTATACGCTGCTGCTGAAAGACATTCCTGACGATCTTAAGCAGAGAAATGGATCGGCTAACGGTGATCAGGCGATCGCTTCTCAATTGGGAACTGAGGGAACGTTGACGGAAGCTTGAGTTTCTTTAACAAAGCCCCTAGACAACCCTCATTTTTAGGTTTGACAATGCCCTAGATTCAATATCGCCCGATAGAAAATGTCCTGTATGAACATTCTTATTTAGTGACAGGACGCTCAGCCAGCGGAAGGTATGGAGCTATTGCAAAGCAGCCGAATAAATCTCATTCGACTGCTTTATGTATGTTCGCTTGATTTTCCTTAACTTATACCTGCAAAGATTCAGCGCTCGACTCTGCATATTTAGCGCTTCTGCTGCCGCTGCGACGTTTGAAAACTTCTTTGTCCTTAAGCAGAACATAGGCATAAATGACCTTGGCCGTAATGTCCAATAGCGCAATTAAAAGCGTCTCGAACGACGTGCCATATAAGCTGAGCCCTTTGGTTCCTAAGATCCAAACGATGGGGTAGGCGACATAGTATGCCGTGAAAAAGTAAAGCGCCTGATTGTAGCGACCTGTTACGCTGTTGTGCTGACGCCGAGCCGCGTTAGCCACTGGGCCAAACAAAGTCGCAAATACAGCTAGCTCAAAAGCGCAGCTAATGATGTACCAAACATACTCCGCTGTCGCCGTAGACAAAGCAGCAAAAAATCCGGTAACAATCATCAGCTCGTTCGTAAT
>JBGTGK010000338.1:0-3627 GCA_041746795.1 Phormidesmis sp. | reverse complement strand
GTTCGGGCATCAAAATTCTCGCGCAGTGTCATTGGCAGTGTCGTCGGCAGTGTCATTGTTAGAGGCTATCAGCAAACTCTCGAATTGCTTTTAGGTAGGTCTTCTTATCTATCCAGAGAATATTGTCGTGGTCGGCTTGGGTGATCGCAACCAAAGTCTTCGGCTCAACCGCTGCCGCCAACAGCTCCTCACTGTGGCTAAAAGGAATTGTTCTATCATCTGTGCCGTGAATCAGCAGCAGCGGGCAATTGATATTGCGAATACGGCGTATGCTGGGAAACTTTTCAAAGGGTAGAATCCGAAACGGCACTTTCACCTGAAAAGCCGTCGCAAACGTACTCTCTAAAATTAGCCCTGCTACCGGCTTCTTTGCCGCTAGATAGGTACTTATCCCGCCGCCCAAAGACTGACCGTGTAGAATGATTTTTTCAGGGGGAACATCCAGCGAGTCGGTGAGATAGCTATAGGCAACTTCAGCCGCGTTGTAAGCACCAGATTCTTTGGGTTTTCCAGAGCTGTGGCCATAGCCGGGATAGTCGTAAGTGAGTACCGAAAAACCTGCATCGTACAGCGCCTGTAAAATCTGTGATACCGTGCCGATATCTGAGGCGTTACCGTGACTGTACAAAATGGTGTAGTCACTGTTTGGATTGTGAAGATAGCGGGCCGCGATGACGTTAGCGTCACCTGTGAAAATATTGATCGCGCTCGAATCTTCAGCAGTCTGATGGTTGTAGCTGGCTTTTGGCGGCAGAAAAATCATGCCGTCTGCAAAGAAAAAGATATAGAGCGCAAAAGCACCATAGATGAATGAAAAGATGGATGAGATAAACAGAAGAAGTTTTAACATTTTCCGCTTAAGGGCCTTAGCTACTTTTCGCGATCGCGTAGTCTTTCTCTAAAAGGTTTTCGGCTGAAGGCGGTAGTGTGAGTGATAGGTTATTTTGGCTCGCCCAGCTTTGCAAGTCACTGAAGGAGCGATCGCGATACACCCCATATCGCTCCCTTTTATTCCTCACTTTCTTCGCCAGCGGCAGAATAATTCCGAAGTTCGGCGGCATCGGCTGAAAGTGCTTGGGCTCGGCTGAGCTGATGAAGCCGATTAAAGCGCCTAGCATAGTGGTTTCGGGTAGCACAAGGGGGTCTTTGCCCAGGGCTATGCGAGCGGCGTTTGTGCCTGCTAGCCAGCCGCCTGCGATCGCTGCCGTATACCCCTCAGTCCCGACCAGCTGCCCCGCTGCCAGCAAGCGAGTCCTTTTTTTGAACTGCAAGCTCCCATTCAACAGCTCAGGCGAATTAATAAACGTATTGCGGTGCATCACTCCCATCCGCACAAACTCAGCATTCTCTAGCCCTGGAATCATCCGAAACACTCTCTTTTGCTCACCCCAGCGCAAATTGGTTTGAAAGCCCACCATGTTCCATAGCTGACCGGCCTTATCTTCCTGCCGTAGTTGAATCACCGCATAGGGCTTATGCACCTTATTCTCCGCTGAATCGAACGCGCCATATTTGTCCGTATCAAACAAGCCCACTGGCTTCAGCGGCCCGTAGCGCATCGTGTCTTCCCCTCGCCGCGCCATTTCTTCAATCGGCAAACACGCCTCAAAAAACTTCGCCGTCTCTCGCTCAAAGTCTTTTAACTCTGCCTGCTCTGCCGAACACAGCTCAGCATAAAACGCTAAATACTGTTCCTTATCCATCGGACAGTTCAAGTATGCCGCTTCACCCCGGTCGTAGCGAGACGCCATAAAAGCAACGTCTTGATTAATGGACTCACCGACAACAATTGGGCTCGCCGCATCAAAAAAGCTCATATACGCCTGACCTGCAAACCGCTCTAGATCCTCACTCAGCGCCTCGCTCGTCAGCGGCCCAGTCGCCAGTACGGCTATCCCCTCGGCTGGAATGCCCAACACCTCGTCCCGCCGCAACTCTACTAGCGGATGATTCCCCAAAGTCGCCGTCAGCTCCTGACCAAACACGCCGCGATCCACCGCCAGCGCACCCCCCGCAGGCACCGAATGCTCGTCCGCCTTGCCAATCACAATCGAACCCAGCCGTCGCAGCTCTTCATGCAGCAGCCCCGAAGCCCGGTCAGTCCCCATCGCCCCAAAAGAGTTGCTACACACCAGCTCCGCCAAATGCTCAGAGTGATGAGCCGGGCTTTTTTTCACCGGACGCATTTCATGCAGCACCACTGGCACCCCGGCGCGAGCCACCTGCCAGGCTGCTTCCGTCCCCGCTAGGCCACCGCCAATGACATGAATAGGCTGCTGATCACTCATCTTTACCACTCAAACACTCACTCCCTAAGTTTAGGCGCTGGCCTGTCTGTCTCATTCTAAAGGGTATCAATTGCGATCTTTTAAGAAGTTTGCCTTTAAAGGCTTGAAGGAGCGATCGCACAGATCGCTCCTTCAAGATTGGAGTCAAGGTTGTAATAATGAGGTAAGTCCGCTGGCTCAGAATTGTGTTAGCTAGCGGCAACGGCAACCTTGCGGGTAGGGCGCTTGCGATCGCTCGTTTTCACGCCGCCTGCCTTCTCATACTCATTGCTATCTTTGCCAAACTCTCCGCCGATGCCCATCAGCATTTGCTCAGAGTATTCTGCCAGCAGGTCTTCAGCTTTACTCACATCATTTCTCAGTGCATCTGCGTCGGAGAGCACTTTGTTGTAAGCCGTCAGCTTATTGCCTAAGTCGGCGATGTAGGTGCTGTAAATCTGCATGGTTAGCTTTTTAGTCAGCGCCAGCTTTGGATCAATAGACTGAACGCCTGCGAAGCGTCGCTGCGCCCTATCGAGGACACGAGATCCGCGTTTCTTTCTGGCCATTTTGGGTAGGTCTCCCTATATATAGTGTTTATCGGCCAACGCCTAAGGGCTGGTCTAAAGGCTGGTAGACGTGGCTGTTGTCCCGTATCTTTGAACAGTCTTATAATGTCCGTTTTGCAACTCAGTCCTCTACGTATGATTGTCGATTTTCCAGGTTGCTGACATCAGGAGCGTGCGTATATCGCCTGAGTGCAAAGGTATCAATAAAGCGGCAAGGAATCGTTTTCCTATTCGTGGTAGCACGACTCCTCGTTGTGACAAACGTACGCTTGCTTGTAATAACACCATTTCTTGCCGCGACAAACGCACGTTGGTTACCCACTACAGTTTTGGTGTTCGTGGGTAGCTAACTTTGTTTTTTTACGGCGCAGCATCCTGTCGAGACAAACACACGCTGGCTACCCACAAAGGCTTTGCTTGTCGTGAGAAATCAACCCGCGTTACTCATGAGGTCATTGCAAAAGGCCGGGGAGACGCTTGCACTTGATGTCCATGACGAAATAGTCTAGCCATATGTATGATCCCGTCTGTAAATTCCTGGTCGAAAACTTTACTGCTGACTTCGCCGCTTGGCTGCTACAGGAGTCGGTTAGCTTCGCTGAACTCAACCCATCCGAGCTATCTTTAGAACCGATTCGAGCAGATTCCATTATTCTGCTAGAGTCCCAGTCAGTCGCCGGGCAGACCATCCTTCATATAGAGTTTCAAACCAATCCAGATCCCAAAATTCCCTTTCGTATGCTGGACTACTGGGTACGTATCTGCCGCCAGGAGCCCAAAAAGGTAATACG
>JBGTGK010000337.1:0-5091 GCA_041746795.1 Phormidesmis sp. | reverse complement strand
CGTACGCCCAAACTCCTTGATTTCTCGTTCGCCTCAAGTCATGGTCAAATCTGACTTACCTCTTTGAATGGCTGAAACCTAGCAAACTCGTTCCAAGTTGAGGTAAAAATCACGTCTGTAAGTTGGAATTTGGAATTGCTGCGGTCTGCCAGTAGTGACATGAGCAGCAAAATTGGCAGTGAAATCGGTTTTATAGACCATTTCACAAAATGTGCCTGTGGGCATACTAGAGAGTCCCATTAAGCCTGCGTAAATAGAGGGAATGCCAGCGTGCTTTATCTAGCCGAGACACAGAGGAAAAGTGGATTCATAGGAAGCGGCAAGGCAGAGTTCAAGCTGCTCGCCTGCCAGCGGTCTGAGCAGGATTGGAGCGCGGTACCTGGTGACGAAACCGTTCCAGCACCTGATGATGCAGCCTACGGTGCAGATACGCTGGTGATGATTGAGCTGAACGGTAGCCGTCAGGTGCAAAGGCATCAGGAAGCCGGGCGCGCTTTGGTCAATATTTTGCAGAATTTTTCTGGCCTGAGTAAAAAGTCTAAGTCCCAAAGCGAAGAGATAGAGCAGTGGAAGGAGTCTTTAACCTATCAGAGCCAGGCGCTTAATCGGCGTGAAATGGAAATTGAGGCTCGGCAGGATCAAATTGAGCAGGCTGAGTCAAATCTGGTACAGGTTGAGGAGAAACAGCAGGCAGTCGAGGCGCAGCAGGCGGAAGTTGAAGGGCTACGAGCAGACCTGACGCGCAAGAATGCTGATCTAGAAGGAGCCTGGGCTCATTTGAAAGGAGAGATTCAACGGTTTGGAGAACAGCAGGCTGATGCGAGCGGAGGGCTGAGCGATGAGCATACTCACCAAATTTATAGCGCGATCGCCCGACTAGCTGAGGCGACTATATCGGTAGCACCAGCCAGCGAAGAGCTGACTACAGCCTTTGAACTCATTGGTTATTACCAAGCAGAGCTAGCAGAAAATCAGCAAATTTTAGCGCAGAGGCGTGCTGAGGTCGTGACGGGGCAGGAGGCACTGAGCGCTCAATCAGAAGTGATGGGCGACGCTAAGCGGCAGCTAAACGAAGCCGAAGCGATGTTTTGTGCGACTCAGGCAACCCTACAGCAGCAGCAGGCCTTGCTCGGGGCAAAGCAAGATCAGAATCAGCTACTGACTGAGCAGCTAAAAAATCAGTCTAATTTGCATCAGCAGGTATACAAGCTGTTGAACGCTACGGACAAGGTGAGGCTCAGTAAAAAAGTAGATGTGGCCGCCCTAGAGGCGATGTCTATCGATCAGTTGCAGGCACTCGTCTCTAAGCTGGAGAAAGACCTCGATAAGATGTCTCGTTTTGTACATGACCAGGAAGAGGAGCTGAAGCTACAGCAGGACGATATTGACGCGATTCAGGCCAAGATAGAATGTGCGAGTGAGTACGACCGGCTACAGCTAGAAACGGAAATAGCTGAGGAGAAAGACCGTCACGTCATGCTCAACAGAACCCTGGTGGGTCAGCGTCGCAACCTATTAGAGCGCGAAGAAGTGCTAGAGCAGCACCGGGCGGTGATACTGCGTCGGCAGGGCTTGGCTTCCGAAGGCACAGGAGCCGCCGCTGAGCTAGAGCCGTTTTTAGACGAAATTGACGCGCTGCGGGCCAAGTTGGGAGAGCAGATCCAGCAGGTAGAGGCGCAGAGCGCTCAAATTCAAACTGATATTGACATGCTTAAGCAAACTCGGCAGCAGCAGCAGGCAGTGGTTGAAGCGCAGCAGCAGAGCGTGAGGATAGAAGAAGAGAGCTGCCTCGCTCAACATGAGACCGTTGGACATGCTCAAGGACAGGTGAGCCTGTATGAATCTCTGCTGCCTGTTATTGGGGAACGACTGGACGGTTTTTATCTAAAGCTGGAGGTTATTTTGCAGGTGATGACGCAGATTCAGGCGGCAGAGGCGGAGCAGCAGGCAGCGATCGCAGAAGCACAGCAATTGGTTAAAGCCTTGGGCATCGCTGAACCTGCTTTTGCATAGCCATTGATATTCGCTGTAACTGAATCAATTACAAAGCAATCAGGTTACGGGAGCAAGGTTTTTACGAGAGCCTTGCTCCTTTTGATTTGGGGAGTGTAGCCTTAGAGCGTGAACGCCCCGATCAAAAGGAAGGAATATGGCGGCAGAATTTATTAAGCTCGATCAATTTTTGCAGGTGACTGACACGGTTCAATCTGGCGGACAGGCTAAAGTTTTGATTCGCAGCGGCGAGGTGAGCGTGAACGGTGAAATGGAGCTTAGAAGGGGGCGAAAGCTATACGACCGGGATGTCGTGACGGTGGATGATGTCTCTTTTACGGTGGAAATTGCGCCGACTGATGAGGCACATTAGATATTCAATTAGGAGGCGCAGTACTGGTTTGCCACAGAATCGCAGTTGGGCACCTACACTAAGACTGATGCATTCACTAATTACTCAGGAGGGATAAATGCAACCTAAAGCTGAGCCCAAAGTTGAGATCTATACGTGGAGTCGCTGTCCGTTCTGTATTCGAGCTAAGTCTCTGCTAGATAAAAAGGGTGTGGACTACACGGAGTACTGCATTGACGGTGATGAGGCAGCTCGTGATGAAATGGCTGAGCGGGCGGGTAGGCGATCGCTGCCACAAATTTTCATTGACGACCAGCATATAGGCGGCTGCGATGACCTTCATGCGATGGAGCGTAAAGGTAGCTTAGATAAAATGTTAGCGATTAGCTAGGGCGTGTCATCAATTGGATAGATGAAAAAATGAGCTGATTTTTCATCATGAAGCTATTACCTATAAAAGAAACTTCATGATCCGCCGATATGCCCTTCGCGATGACCAATGGAAACGTATAGAACACATGCTACCGGGCAAGCCGGGGGATATCGGCGTCACCGCTCGCGATAATCGCTTATTTGTTGAGGCCGTTCTCTACCGGTATCGAGCGGGCATTCCCTGGCGAGACTTGCCAGAGCGATTTGGCAAGTTCAATGTTGTCCATACTCGCTTCAGTCGCTGGGCAAAGAAAGGCCTCTGGATGGAAGTCTTCAATGCGTTATGCCAAGACAGTGACAATGAATATCAGATAATCGATGCGACTATCGTGCGTGCCCACCAGCATTCGGCGGGTGCAAAAGGGGGGGAGATGAAGCGATTGGACGCTCTAAAGGCGGGCTAAGCACTAAGATTCATGCCACCTGTGATGCGTTAGGCAACCCTACCGGCATTTATCTGACAGCAGGGCAAGCGCACGACTTAAATGGAGCTGATGTACTCATCAAGGATATAGAAGCTGACGCACTACTAGCAGATAAAGCCTACGATGCCGATGAGCGGATGAGAGTAGTCTTGAAAGCGCAGGGCATTGAGCCCGTGATCCCCAGTAAATCCAATCGCAATGAGCCGATTGACTACGACAAAGAACTCTACAAGGCTCGGCATTTGATCGAGAACTTCTTTGCTAAGTTGAAGCAGTATCGAGCAATTGCAACCCGCTACGATAAGACTGCCGTTAACTTTCTAGGCGCTGTTCATCTCGCATCTGTCGTGATTCTGCTTAATTGATGACACGCCCTAGCCTGCGCCCCATCTGCGTGCCGGGAATTGCTGCTAGCTGGGACATGTTGACACGAAGCAATCTCAAGGCATTAGGTGCTGACGATTCGGCTGTATCCTGCAATCAGCAGATGCCTCCGCTAGAATCTATCTATGATTCTCACGCGATCGCCTGCCACTATGCTGAGCCCGCTACTTCCTAATTTTTTTTATGACAAAAGCTACCCATCGCGCTAATACGCTTCTAGGCATTGGCCTTGTCCTACTCAGCGCTGTTGGTCTCGCCACTCAAAACATTATTTCTAAAGTCTTCTTTGTTCCTGTTCTATTGTTTAACTACTTTCCCAGTGGCGGCTGGCTCGCCCCGCAGTTCAGCAATATTGTGCTGCTTTTGGCTTTGCGTATGGCGCTCATGGCGATTCTGCTGGCTAGCCTCGCTCCTCGTCTTTACCCTAATACTTTTTTAGAATTGAAACAGCTGCCCCGCCAGCGAAAGCTTCTAGGCTATGTTGTCGGCAGCGGTCTGTGCTTGTTCGCTGGGCTCACTTCGCTGTACTTCGCCCTCAGCCAGGTAGCAGCAGGCACGGCGATCGCAACCTTTTTCATCTATCCCGCTGTCACCGTTCTGCTAGCCTGGCGGTTTCTCCACAGACGCCCAAGCCCTTATCAGCTCGCTCTGATAACCGTCATTTTTTCGGGCATACTGCTTACGACGCTAGCCCCTGCCGCTACGCCAAATATCAACCTCCTCTTTGGCACAATCGGTGCTTTAGTAGCCGGACTCAGCTTCGGGCTTTATGGCATTTTTGCAGAAGTCAGCCTACAGTCCCAGTCAACGCACAAAGCGATTCATCCTGTGCCCTTCTCATGGGTCACTTTTGCCGTCGTTGCTGTTTTAGCGATCGCCACCCTACCCTTCATGCAGGCTATTGACATCTCACCATCAGCATGGCCACCTATTCTTATAACAACTATCCTCTCAGCAATAGTTACCGTCATTGCCTACGTCCTCAACAACACTGGCATCCGATACATTGGCGCATCGTTGACGGCGCTCATTAGTGCCACCACCCCGGCACTCACCACTCTATTTGCATGGGCGGCTCTGCAAGAGGCACTAAGAAGCACTCAAATAGCAGGCATCAGCTTGGTCACCCTTGGCGTTGCTGTCTTGTCGCTAAAGCGAAAATAGTCGCGATTTTTCCAATACCAGCTGCACGCATGCCGGTCGCCGTACTCAGCCTGTTTCAAACCGCCGTGCTGATGCGCTACGTTCGCACTGCCGTCATGCCAATTACTTTTATATACGCCGTCCTAATTGTAATATTCAACCTAATCGTAGACTTGCTCGAGTTATAACTATTTCTGGTGTACAGCGTAGGAGACAAAAAAAGGCGTATCCTTCTGGGAATGAAAAAGCACCAGAAAAGGAATACACCATGACTCAAGATAATCTAGTCGAGTTCAAAACACCAGAGACTGAGGAAACCTTTAGCGATGCGCTCAGTGAGCTATTGCGACAAGGCGCTCGTCA
>JBGTGK010000336.1:0-8881 GCA_041746795.1 Phormidesmis sp. | reverse complement strand
GGAGTATTTGATGCGATCGCCCGGCAGAGTCTTCACCCGCACCCAAATGCTAGAGCATGTCTGGGGCTACGATTTTGACCCTAGCACCAACGTTGTAGACGTATGCATTCAGCGCCTGCGCAAAAAAATAGGCATCGAAGGCCAAGATCGCTGGATTGAAAGCGTACGCGGCGTCGGCTACCGCTTTCGGCAGGCAGAGTAGAATATAGACCTGTAGTATTCTACGATCACTGACTAAATATGAACTAATGGTATTGCTGTCGCAGGATGCAATTATTGCTGAGAAAAGGCTGACAAAGTACCTACTCGTACTATTAACAAAGGATGATAAATCGAAGTTTTTAGCTCTCGCAGGCTATACGTTAAACAACTGGCAGCAGCTTAAGCGAGACCTGAGGGTTCAAGTTTTAACATAGCCTGCCGAGCTTTTTGAGATTAATCGCTTTGGCGAAAAATACATCATTCGGACGAAGCTTCGAGGCTGCAATTCAGTCGAACTTAATATCCTAACCGTTTAGATTGTGACAAAAGGCGTAACCAAATTTGTAACACTGGTACCAGACAAAGGAGCAAATTGATGAAAATGCAGCATCCCTTATTTTCTCAAGTCGCTTTGGCCGCAGACTTACCCGAATATGAGTTGAAACGTGGAGATGTAGCAACTGTTGTAGAGCACTATCCTATGCCTGAAGGCGAAGATGACGGATACAGTCTAGAAGGATTTCATGTAGCCTCTG
Organism: Phormidesmis sp.; assembly: GCA_041746795.1. Taxonomy (GTDB): domain Bacteria; phylum Cyanobacteriota; class Cyanobacteriia; order Phormidesmidales; family Phormidesmidaceae; genus Phormidesmis. The sequence goes on along the minus strand of JBGTGK010000336.1, from coordinate 8,144 downwards.
TAACGGTTGAGGTGGGGGCTTCCCAAATATATTCCAATTGACCAGTGGCAACAGGAGAAAGTCATTATGTCCAAGCTACGCCAACTATCGAAAGATAGGCTGTTACAGCTCAACGAGTACCTTGATTTTCTCGTGCAACAAGATAATAAAGGGCAAAAAAGCGCGTGAACTATGGAAAGAGCTGAGATGCAGTGCTCTCTATTTATTTTGCGGGAGAGAATTGGTTGGAAAGGAGATAAAGTTCTCAGAAGTTGTCGCAGCCAGCAATTTTAAAATAGTTGGGGAATAACTGGGTGAAACTGGGGTCTTTTCGCTTACGAATTGCGCTGCTGCTGGTGGCGCTGGCAGGTGAGACGCTGGTGGGCTTTGGGCTGGTGGCCTGGCGACTGATTTATTTGGAAAAGGTGAGAAGCCTGGATGTCAACTTAGGCAGTCAGCTGCGACAGATGACGGTAGCGCGATCGCCCGAATGGTGGCAAAGTTTTGAAAGTGAGCTGCCGAGCGGGCTAAAAACGCAGAGCAACACCCCTATTACCTTGCTAGCTGTTAATAGCAAAGGCTATACCATTCGCTACTCAGTCAGTGAAGCAAGACTAGGCAATGTCACGTTAGATGTCGGGCTGCTGCTGTCTGTTGCCTCTGCAAAGCTGGCGGAGAAGCTGGCGAGTAAAGCAACGGCGGTGGAGACGAAAACGCTCTCGCCGGTTCCTCAGTTTTCTACCGAAAAGACCGCAACGGGAAGCTGGCGGGTTGGGATTGTGAATTCTGACATGGGGCAAGGCGCGATCGCCGTCAGCCTGCAAACCATCGATCAGGATATGGCGGTGATTCGCCGAATTTTTTTGGTGGCGATTCCGACGACTTTGCTGGCGATCGCGGGCGGTGCTTGGGTGCTATCGGGCAGCGCGCTAAAGCCCGTGCGCAAGCTGACCAGCGTGATTAAGCGCGTCACGGCGACAGGGCTCGATCAGCAGGTGCCCGTGGGCAGCGCCGACGTAGAATTTATCGAGCTAATTGAAGTTTTTAATCAAATGCTGACGCGTCTAGAGCGTAGCTTTAAGCAGTCTTCTCGATTCAGTGGCGATGCGGCCCACGAGCTAAAAACGCCGCTGGCGATATTGCGCGGTGAGCTAGAGCTGGTCATGCATCAGGCTACACCAGGCTCAGACTTGCAGCAGAGCCTGAGCAAGCTAATGGACGAGGTTTCCCGGCTGAGTACAATTGTGCGCAAGCTGTTGCTATTGTCATTAGCAGATGCAGGGCAGATCAGTCTGCGGCGAGCAAGGGTTAATTTGGCAGAGATTTTAGAGATACTGATAGAAGATGTTGAGCTGCTCGCGCCCGATTTGCCGGTAACAATAACGCTGGATAAAGATCTTAGTGTAAAAGGAGATTACGATTTGCTCACTCAGGTGCTACAAAATTTGATCGACAACGCGGTTAAGTATAATTTGCCTGAAGGCTCTGGGCAGCGATCGCTCTCAATCATTGGTTGCAAGCAGGCTTCCAGCGTGCAGATAACGGTGATTAATGCATCGAGAGATATTCCGGTGGAGGAGCGCGATCGCATATTCGACCGCTTTTACCGAGGCGACCTATCCCGCAACCGCAAACATGAAGGCTTTGGCCTCGGCCTAAGCCTAGCGCGAGAAATTGCCCGCGCCCACAGCGGCGAACTGCACCTCAACCCAACCCCCAAAGGCCAAACAGCATTCACCCTAACATTGCCAATACCATGCCCATCACCACCTCAGCCCAACGACCAACAAAATCTACCCAACCCGCCCCTCAGGCCGCCCTTCAACTCTGGCACAAAGCGCTCGCTCAACCCGCCAAAGAATTCGCGCAAACCCCCTTAAAGGCAATATCTGGCCGAGTTCCAGACGGCCTTCAGGGCACCTTTTACCAAAATGGAACCGGTCGCCTACAGCGAGGCGGCGAACCGGTCGGCCACTGGTTTGACGGAGACGGCGCGATTTTACGCGTTGGCCTGAGCGCATCAGGCTCTACTGCCACCTACCGCTACGTTCAAACCGAAGGCTACCAGGCAGAGAGCAAAGCAGACAAATTTCTGTATGGAAACTACGGTATGCGCTACCCTGGCCCCCTGTGGGAGTACATGGCTGGCCTAATCAAAGGCACGAATATCAAAAATTCCGCCAACACCTCCGTATTAGCCCTCTCCGACAAGCTGCTAGCGCTGTGGGAAGCGGGAAACCCTCACAGCTTAGACTTAGAGACCCTAGAAACCCTTGGCCAAGCGTCTTTAGGCTGGCTAAAGCCAGGTCAGCCTTTTTCAGCGCATCCCCTACAAGATCCGCTGAGCAAAGAAATCTACAGCATTGGCGTAGATTCAAAATGCAATCTGAACGTTTACCGCTGTGACGCTGCCTGCAACCTGATCAAGCAAAAGGCGATTCCTCTCAAAGACGTGCCCCTGGTACACAGCTTCGTCATGGCGGGGCCATATCTCGTATTTTTAGTTTCACCCATCAAGCTCAATCTGTTGCCGCTTTTGTTTAATCAACAAAGCTACGCAGATTCGATTGAATGGAAAGCCGAACGCGGCACGAAAATTATCGTGGTGGATCGCGAAAGCTTAGACATCATTTCTGAAGGACATACCGACCCGTGGTTTCAGTGGCACTGTGGTAACGGCTGCGTAGATGCTGACGGCAACATCCGGCTCGACTTTACCCGGTTTGATGACTTTACGCACATTAACGAAGTGCTGCGCGAAGTGCCCGCCGGAAGCATGAAAACAACGGCCCATGGCAGGCTATGGCAGCTACGGATGAACCCTAAAACGGGACGGGTGCTCAGCAATGAATGCGTGGTGGATAGAGACTGTGAATTCCCACAGGTGAGCGCAGCTCAGACAGGACAAGCCTGGCAGCATACCTACTTGCTTATGCATCGTGAGGGGGTGCTCACGGGGCAAGACTGGTTTGGCGCGATCGCTCGATTTGACTACGGCACCAATAAATTAATTCAGGCCGACTTGGGGGAAGGTCATTACGGCAGCGAGCCATTGCCTGTAGCCGATCGCTTCAACCCTGAACAGGGATGGCTGCTAGAGGTGGTTTACAATGCGCCTGAGGATCGAAGTGAGCTGTGGATTTTTAAGGCTGATTTAGGTGAACCTGTCTGTAGGTTGGCTTTACCTGGTGTCATTCCGCTAAATTTTCACGGGACGTGGCAGGCCGCTTAGCCACTGCAAAAAATAACGCGCTGCAAGCATTGACTTGCAGCGCGTGGCTGGCTGAAATTCCCGATCCTAATAGATCTGCCTAGCGCAATCGGTGCTGATTTACTTGTTAGGCTGAGGCGTCATGCGTAGATAAGGCTTAACCTCAGTCACGCCCTTGGGAAACTGCTTTTTCGCATCTTCGGTAGAGATAGAAGGCACGACGACACAATCGCCGCCATCTTGCCAGTTACCAGGGGTGGCAACTTTGTGATGGTCAGTGAGCTGCAAGGAGTCGATGACGCGCAAAATCTCGTCGAAGTTACGGCCTGTGCTAGCAGGATACGTGATGGTGAGGCGGATCTTTTTGTTGGGATCGATCACGAACACGGAGCGGACGGTGAGCGTATTGCCGGTGCTGGACTCGGGATGCAGCATACCGTATAGGGTGGCGACCTTTTTATCATCGTCGGCCAAAATGGGGTAGTTAACCGAGGTGCCCTGAATTTCGTCGATGTCTTTAATCCAGCCCTGGTGAGATTCAACGCCGTCTACGCTGAGGGCGATGGTTTTGACGTTGCGCTTTTTGAACTCGTCTTGCAGGGAAGCAACTAAGCCTAGCTCAGTGGTGCAAACGGGCGTGTAGTCAGCCGGGTGGGAGAATAGCACTACCCAGCTATCGCCTGCCCATTCGTGAAAGCTGATCTCGCCCATGGAGGACTTCTGAGTAAAGTCTGGAGCTGTGTCGCCTAGTTGAAGTGCCATGTGTAAAAGTGACCTCTTTTGATTTCGTTATTGGTTTCGTTAACGGTGTACTGCGAAAAACTTCTCAGTAGATTTTGCCACAATCCCCGGTATTCCGATGGGAGTTTAGTAGATTTATTAATAATAACGCGAATGCCCCGAATGGTTCATCCTGTTTAGAGCCTGCGATCGCCCCTCACAAGCCCCTCGCAAGCCTCTCACAATAGGCCCGGAAGCCCCAGCGCTAGGGCCGTAATTGTCCCCGCCACGCAAATTTGACCTGACGCTATGAGCGCTGGAATATCGGCAATGGGCTTAAGGACAACTTCGATTTCCTCAGTGATATCTAGCTGCTGCTGCCCCGCTAGCCTTGCTGGCTGTGCTTTAAAAAGATGAATGCGGTTATTTTGCTTAACGGGGTCGTTATAAAAGGTGGCGACCGGCTCCCATTTCTCAGCTACGTAACCTGTCTCCTCAGCCAGCTCCCGCTGCGCCACTGCCAGAGGCTCCTCCTGTGGGTTGAAGGTACCGGCTGGCAGCTCTAGTAAAATCTCGTTAACACCGTGGCGATACTGCCGCACAAAGACCACCTGCCCGTCGGCTGTAATGGGCAGCACTGTAGCGATATCGGGTCGTAGGCTGACAAAGTAGTCATCGACAATTTGGCCGTTGGGCAGCGCAACAACGTCCTGTCTAAGCTGGTACCAGCGATGGTCGAACACCATTTTTGAGCTAATCGTTGTCCATTTTTCAATATTTTTTGACTCGATATTTTTTGGCATAGCTGTATTATCTACACATAGCCCATTATTGAAAACACCATGGCAGATACTCCCCCCAGCAAAGTCCTATTGGTAGACGATGAACCCGGCCTGCGAGAGTCGGTGCAGGCCTACTTAGAGGACAGCAATTTTACGGTGCAGGTGGCGAGCAATGCCGCTGAGGGCTGGGACATGCTACAGCAGGAAATGCCAAACGTGCTGATTTCGGACATTATGATGCCTCAGGTAGATGGCTATCAGTTTTTGAAGCAGGTGCGGAATGACGTGCGGTTTCAGGCGCTGCCGGTGGTGTTTTTGACGGCGCGGGGGATGACGAGCGATCGCATCCAAGGCTACAAAGCAGGCGCTGACGCCTACCTCGCCAAACCCTTTGACCCTGAAGAACTCGTCGCTATCCTCAACAGCCTAATAGACCGCCGCGCTGCCCAGGCTCCCGAGCCTTCTGGCACGCCCGATATGGCTACTATGGCAAGGCAAATTGAGGAAATTAAGGCCCTGCTCACTCAGCGCGGCAGCATGATCAAGCAAAACAACAGCGGCATTCGCATCGACTTTACGCCTCGTGAGCAAGACGTGCTTGATTTGGTGGCCGAAGGCTTGATGAATAAGGAGATTGCTAGCCGACTAGGAACAACGGTACGCAACGTAGAAAAATACGTCAGTCGGTTGTTTGGTAAAACAGGTACCAACAGTCGGACTGAGCTAGTTCGCTACGCTTTGGAAAATGGGCTGGTAACCACATAGCAAAAACATATAGGGTTAAACATAGCGGGTATTCGAGCCTGGAAGATCTGAAGTTTCTTAGAGATGAGGAAGCGGGTTTTCTGTTTGGCGTGGCGGATAATCGGCTGGTCTCGGTAGAGCGTGGCACGTCAGTACAGAGCCGCACTCTAAAGATTCCATCTGAGGGATTGATGGTCTATCTCAAGGCTTTTGGCTGGGTCAAGGCGTTTTGTGCGCTGTTCAAAAACGAGCAGCGATATTACGTCTTGTATCGACCAGACTTAGCGGCTTTGAAACAGTTGTCACGGGAGACCTTTAAGCAAGCTCATAGTGAGCACTGGCAGATTGAATGTTTTCACAGAGTGATTAAACAGGTGTGCAACATCGAGCGCTTTTATGGGCGAGATGAACAGGCTATTCGTAATCACGTCTTTTGTGCGCTACGGGCTTTTTGCAAGCTACAGACAATGTGGTTTGATCAACAGCTGTTAGCGTAACTTCTAGCTTGATTAAAGAGGTTATAGCTTGATTAAAGAGGTGAACGCAAATCTCATGAGTGTCTAGAGCGACCATAATTTTATCAAACATAATTAACTTCCTTCTTGAACTTCCTCCTTGCACTAAATGCCTAAGTTTTAAGCCAAGATTCTGAAGAAGTTATGAGAATGTATAACGCTCTAGAGCCTGCTGTTCCTCATAACTTCCTCAAAGTTATGAGCGATAAGTGAAGTTAGCCTAGCTCATACCAGGAAGATTAATTATGCTAACTGTCGCTGACATTATGACCACTGACCTATTCACCATTCGTAGTTCTGCAAAGGTAACGCAGGTGATCGCACTCATGCAGGAAAAACAAGTGCGATCGCTCATCGTTGAGCGAGAAACAAAAGGAGGCGCTTACGGCATCTTGACAGAGCGGGATATTGTTTATAACATCACTGCCCAATGCGCCGATCCTGCTCGTACTATGGTCTGCGAGATTATGAAAAGACCTTGCACCGTAGTAGAATCCAACCTGAGCCTGCCAGCGGTTGCCAAACGTCTGGCCAAAGCAGGAATACAGCGGGCTCCCGTGATTGAAGACAGTCAGCTGCTGGGCATCGTTTCTATCACCGATATCATCATGAAGAGCAACGTAGAAGCCGTTAGCTTGCCGGATAACTGGTCACAGCAAATTGAAGAGGCTCTGCGGCACAGGCGGCTGAGCTGGAATGAAGAAAGCGAACTTGTGCAGCAAAGCGCATGCGCCCAAGAGGTGCTTGAAGAACTACGCGCTGATGTGTAAGGATGGGGCAAAATGAAACGATAGCCGTAGGGCGTCTTTGAAGAATGTCACTGTTAGGCGGAATAGAAGCAGGCGGTACAAAGTTCGTGTGTGCTGTAGGTAGTGGCCCTGATGACCTGCGTGCAGAAGTTCGCCTCCCCACGACCACGCCCGAAGAAACTATCTCGCAGGTGGTTGATTTTTTTCGCCAGCAGGCCGAACGAGAACCTTTAGACGCGATTGGCATTGGCGCTTTTGGCCCCATAGACGTTCGCCCTAGTTCGCCCACTTTCGGCTGGTTTTTGAACACGCCGAAGCCGGGATGGCAGCAGGTTGATTTTGCCGGTGTGATTGAGCGCGAGCTAAACGTACCCGTCGGCTTTGATACTGACGTTAACGCTGCGGCGCTAGGGGAACATCGCTGGGGAAACGCGCAAGGATTAGAGACTTTTATCTATCTAACGGTGGGTACCGGCATTGGCGGTGGTGGCATGGTGGGCGGTCAGCTCATTCACGGGTTGCTTCACCCCGAAATGGGTCACATTTTTATTCCGCATGACCGCGCTGCCGATCCTTTCCTGGGCGCTTGCCCTTTTCATCAAGACTGCTTAGAAGGCCTAGCGTCTGGCTTTGCCATTGAAAAGCGGTGGGGCCAAAAAGCTGCCTCTCTACCGGCTGACCATCCCGCCTGGGCACTAGAAGCTCAGTACCTAACGGCTGGCCTAGTCAACTTCATGCTGACGCTCTCACCCGAGCGAATCATTGTCGGCGGCGGCGTTATGGAACAACGGCAGCTATTCGATCTGCTCCGCAGTCAGGTTCGCCAGCAGCTAAATGGCTACTTGGATATCCCGGCGATCGCAAACGATATTGAAAACTACATCCTCCCCCCAGGGCTAGGGAGCCGGGCCGGTATTATGGGTGCCTTTGCACTTGCCCAACAGGTCTTAGCACATTCCTCTGAAGGATAAGAGCTAGTGGCATAGATGAAACTTTACTAGCTTGTTCTTAAGGGTCAAATCTTCTTCAGTAGCTTCTGTCCTGTTAGTTAGGACACTACACATTGGCTGAGAACACTGGCTGAGAACATTGGCTGAAACGGTTGAACACAGCAAACGTCGAATGCATCCGACGTTTGCTACATATTTTAGTCAGCTTTGTTCCGTGCTATCTGTCTACAGAACCCATGATGATATCCACGCTGCCTAAAATCGGCATGATGTCCGCCAGCTTTACGCCTTTGAGCAGGTTTGGCAAAATTTGCAGGTTGTTGAAGTCAGCCGCCCGAATTTTCCAGCGCCAGGGGAAAACGTTGTCTTCACCAATAATGTACACGCCCACTTCGCCCTTACCCGTTTCCACGCGCACGTAGTGCTCGCCCTCAGGAATTTTAAAGGTAGGCGCAATCTTTTTACCGGCAAACTGATAGTCAAAGCTATTCCAT
>JBGTGK010000335.1:0-4373 GCA_041746795.1 Phormidesmis sp. | reverse complement strand
AGCTTCACGCCGCCGCAGGTCACAAACTCATCCTTAAAGCTGCCTTTGCCCCCCACTTCATAAACGCCCTGAGTTAGTTCCTGTACTAGCAAGTTAAGCTGCTTTTTAGACAGATTAGCCCAGGTGAGCGCAGGGTCAATGTCTATACGGCTCAACAGATATTGCCAAAGGCGTTTGGAGATTGCAGGATATGGGCTGTAGGTAGCGATCAGCCGTTTGGACGTTTGGGCTTTGGCCTGCTGCAAGTGAGCGCGAACCTGCTCCTGGCCTTCGTTGGGCAGCCAGTTTACGATCATGGTGCCTTGGTAGCGCTGGGTGTGAAGCGCTCTAGCACCCCAGGCAGACAGCTTTAGCACGGCTGGCCCGCTTAAGCCCCAGTGGGTAATCAGCAGCGGCCCGGTTTGCACTAAGTTTTTTTGGAGCGGCTTGTTGAGTCCTTCGGCTTTGAGCTGCACGGTCACCGGATCTACGGCAACGCCGCTGAGCTGATGCAGATGCTTGTCGGCGACGTTAAATGTGAATAAGGAAGGAACAGATGATTCGAGGGTGTGGCCTAAAGACTGGGCGATGCGGTGACCGGCGGGGCTGCTGCCGGTGGCAAGGAGGAGGCGATCGCACGTTACATACCCGGCTTGTGCCCTGAGCTGTAGCTGAAAGCTGTCCTCACCGCTTTCGGTGATGTGTTCGATGCCGACGACGGGCGATCGCGTCTGAATCTTCACCCCTGCCTGCCGCGCTGCCCCCATCAGGCAATCCACAATCGTCGCTGAATCGTCAGTCGTTGGAAACATGCGACCATCGGCCTCAGTTTTGAGTTTGACACCGCGCTGCGTAAACCACTCCACCGTGTCCTTAGGCTGAAATCGGCTGAAGGCTCCGCGCAGGGCTTTGCCACCGCGAGGATAGTTTTGCACGAGGACTGCCGGGTCAAAACAATGGTGGGTGACGTTGCAGCGACCGCCGCCCGAGATGCGGACTTTGGCTAGAGGCTGCGGGCCTGCTTCGTAGAGGGTGACTTGGCTGTGAGGGTTGGCTGCGGCTGCGGCGATCGCGCCAAAAAACCCCGCCGCCCCGCCGCCGACCACCGCCACCTTTAGCCCTGTATCGTGATCGCCCATCAGGCACCCTTCAATATGTTTAGCGCTACCACTGTAAATGATCCAGCGTGAATGATTCGGATGATAAACCGCTAAGCGCTGCTATAAAGTCGCCCTATAAAGCCGCTTAGTACGTTAGGATTTTGATTGTTAAGGTAAGTAACAGCGAAACAACTCCATGGCCAGTAGAGAACAGATCCGAAAGCACCTCGCCCAAAGCGCCACCATTAAATTAGACAGCATCTCTGAGCCCACTAAAGGCGACAAAGCCAAAAAAATGAGAATGATGGAGCATGTTGCCAAGAGCAAAGGCAAGCTGTAAGGTCACTTTTGTGCGCGTCTGACGAGTCTTTCGTTAGGCGTGCGCAATGTGGTTTTTGGCGCTGCTGGTCTCGTACTGTTTAGCTTCATATTTTTTAGCGATCTCATTTGTTTTTGCCGCCATCACAAAGTCATTGTGATGCAGCCCGCCAATAGCATGAGTCCACCAGGCGACAGAAACCTTTCCCCATTCGGTTAGGAGCGACGGATGATGATTTGCGGCTTCAGCGATCGCCCCCACCTCATTGGTAAACGCCAGAGCTTGAGCAAAGTTTTTGAACCCGTATTGACGCTGCAACTGAAGCACATCTTCCACTGCCACCACCTCCCAATCTGCGACTTCCTGATGCATCTGAGCGATTTCTGCTGGCGTAGCAGGCGGCAGCGCGCCCGAACAAGGAATGCAGGTTTGCTGAGCAAGCGCTTTCACCATGATAAGTCTCCTAAAACTTCGAGCCCAAAAATTTGAGCCCCCAAGATTTAAGCCCTAAAAATTTAAGCTTGAAACCGTGACCCAATTTTCCTTCATTTTAGTAGAACCTGGTGAAGCTGGGAACATCGGTGCAGCCGCCCGCGCCCTCAACACCATGGGCTTTACCGATCTGCGGCTCGTACGCCCCCAGGCCGACCCGCTCAGCGGCATTGCCAAAGCCTTTGCCCACAGCTCAGAACACATTCTAGAAGCCGCACCTGTCTACGAGCATCTCACAGACGCCCTCAAAGGTATTGACCTAGCCTGTGCCGCTACCGCCCGCCATCGCCTAGAAAAATATCACTATGTTTCTGTACGCGATTTGCCGAGCGTTTTGCAAGCAAAAGGCAGCACCTTACAGCGCGTAGCCCTTGTTTTTGGCAGCGAACGCTCCGGGCTGAGCAATCAAGACGTTAGTCAGTGCGACATTATCACCAATATCCCTCAGGTCAACCTCCAGCCCTCGCTAAATCTCTCACAGGCCGTAATGATCTACAGCTTTGTACTCGCAGAACAACAGACCCAGGTGCAGATAGCAGATCAGCGACTCAACAGCGAAAAAATGCCGGTAGAACAATACCGCCATCTCAAAAGCGCTTTGGCGAAAACCTTAAAGAAAATAGGGCTCAACGAGCGCCACCAAAGCTATGTTGAAAAGTCTTTATCACGGCTGAGCTATGAAGATCTTTATTTAGTTCAGAGTATTCGCACGTTTGTTGACAACAAGCTAAACGACCTGGATCGCTAGCTCCACAGCTAAACGTACGGTGGCCATTAGAATTCAGGGTTGGCTCGCCAAAATGAGGGGAATCCTAGAGAGAAATTCGGTTGAATCATCCCCTCACCCTGCCTAACCCCCTGCCTAACCCTATGAGCACTCTAGGAAACGCCTCCTCTCCATCACTCCTAAAATCGTTGGCTACACCATCGTAGAGCCGCTATATTTGGGATCTCGCACGGCGGTGTATCGAGGAAGAAGCTCTCGCTAACGAACTAACCGCTAAATTCTATCTCGACTTGGGCAAAGAAAAAGTCGCCGCAGGCTATCTGCAAGAAGCCTACTACTGTTATGCAAAATGGGGAGCCAAAGCCAAAACCGAGGATTTAGAAACTCGCTATCCTAATCTGCTGCGCCCAATTCTCCAATCCGCTGAGTCAGCCGTCAATGTGTTTGAAACACTGTTGAGCATTATTGCTCCCTATGGCTCAATTCACGCCTCAACAAATTCCAGTCGGTCTTTGAGCACGAGCGCGAACAAGCTTCTAGATGTTGTCACTATCCTCAAGGCCTCCCAAAGCCTGTCGGGCACCCTTCAACTAAACGAGCTGTTGCACCGTCTTACTCAAATCATTCTGCAACACTCAGGCGGCGATCGCTGCGCCTTACTCCTACCCAACTCTAGCGGTGCATGGCATGTCGAAGCCATTGCTACCCCCGAAGCGATCGCGCTGAGTTCAGAACCGCTAGAGGGCAATACTCATGTGCCTGTGAAGCTGATCCAGTATGCCAAAAACATTCAAGCCGTCGTCGTCTTTGACAACTGCCAAACAGATTTGCCTGTAATGGGTCAATATCTAAGCCAGCAACAGCCCAAAAGTGTGATGTGCCTACCGATTCTCAATCAAGCTCAGTCGATTGGGATACTGTATTATGAGCATACGCATGAATCAAGTCACTGCGAACTGCTGCTTAAAGATGGACGAACAATCGAACGTACCTCGGTTCCTGTAAACTTTGCTGGCCAAGAAGACTGGGGGCGGATTTGGTACTTTCGAGATATCAGCGATCGCAAAGCCTCTGAAACCCTGATTCAAGCGAAAAATGATGCTCTGCAACAAGCGCTAACTCAGCTCCAAAAAAGTCAAGCCCAGGTCGTTCAATCAGAAAAAATGTCAGCTTTGGGCAATCTCGTCGCCGGAGTTGCCCACGAAATCAATAATCCAATCGGCTTCCTGAATGGCAGCCTCACAAATGCCAAAGACTATGTGCAAGATCTGCTGAGATATCTCGCCCTCTATCAGCAACATCATCCCAACCCTGCCGCTGCTGTTCAAGGCTGTGCGGCAGACATTGACCTGGAATTCCTCTTCGTGATAATGGGAAGGGAATGCCTGAGGATGTAAAAAACCGGATCTTTGATCATTTGTTTACGATGAAGGGCGTGGGTAAGGGTACCGGATTGGGATTGGCGATCGCCCCTCAAATTGTGGTCGAAAAGCACAGCGGTGCTCTAGAAGTTCACTCTACGTTCGGTAAAGGTACCGAGTTCTGCATCCGCCTGCCCCTATAGGTAACCATGACAACGCTAGCTGGATTAGCAAAGCCTCCAGAATCGGATGTATAACGGGGTTGGCGCGATTCGAACGCGCGACCTACCACTTCAGATTTGTGTGAGTTTCCTCACTCTCTGGACTATACCTTCACCATAAGCAAATGATAAATCACTTGCCTTTAGGCGGTAGCCGTCTAGTCTCTACACCTT
>JBGTGK010000334.1:0-6180 GCA_041746795.1 Phormidesmis sp. | reverse complement strand
CTTCTAGCTATCTTCATTGCTTCGAGGCGTTAGCTATGCTATCCTCTAAACAATTTCATTCTTTAACGAGGGTCTCGTTAAATTCAATCTTCAAATTATTCTCTTTTCTAGGTGCTACTCTTCGCCTCTAGGGCAGCCGCTTCAGCAGCTGCGCCCTTCAGCGCTTAATCAATATAGCGGTAATGCCAAAGATGTGTCAACTATTTAGTTGAAAAGCTTGTAATCCTCTGCTGGCAATGAATCCAGAGGTTAAAAGCCTTTCAAAAAGGCTTTTAACTAAAAAATTCTTTTGAAAAGGCATCGGGGATCGGTCGTGCTGCAACTCTGTAGCGCTCTATACATAACGGCTGTAGCGAATTCGGTTTTATTCAAATTAAATTTTGAGTTCTGATGGCTTGAGAAATTAGTGAGCTGTATTGCTTCTACTACATTGGTAAGAAGTTGTTTTTGCTAATGGATGGAGTGGAGATGCTGCCAAACTGGATAGTTTTGGATGAGCTGCTAATAAGCTGGCTGAGAGAGGATATCGGTCGAGGCGATTTGACGACTCAAGGATTGGCCGATCTGGCAACGAAAAAGGGAGTGGCCTACTGGGTAGCGAAGGAGGATGGGGTTGTTGCCGGACTGCCGGTTGCGGAGCGGGTGTTTTCTTTGCTGGATGGCGGGGTTCGTTTCAGGGCTGAGGTGGCTGAGGGCGATCGCGTCACCAATGACACAAAAATTGCCGAAATTGAGTGCCCATTAAGTGCGTTGCTCACCGGAGAGCGGGTTGCCCTAAACCTGGCAATGCGACTGAGCGGTATCGCGACGATGACCCGACAGTTTGCCGATGAGATTACAGATTTGCCCGCTCGATTGGTAGATACGCGGAAAACAACGCCTGGGCTAAGGGTTTTAGAAAAGTATGCAGCTTATGTAGGCGGTGCGCAGAACCACCGGATGGGGTTGGATGATGGGGTGATGATTAAGGATAATCACATTGCGGCGGCAGGAGGAATTGCTGAGGCAATCGCCCAAATTAAGTCGTGCACTCCCTACCCGATAACCATAGAAGTAGAAACAGAAAACCTGGAGCAGGTGGCCGAGGCCATTGCTCATGGCGCGGACATTATCATGCTAGACAACATGTCTCTAGAGATGATGAAAATAGCTGTCAGCAAAATTCGAGCGGTTAATCAACGCATCAAGATTGAGGCTTCTGGCAATATTACGGTGGATAGGATTCGAGCCGTAGCAGAAACCGGAGTTGACTACATTTCTAGCAGTGCGCCGATGACTCGATCGCCCTGGCTAGACTTAAGTATGCGAATTAATGCACAAAGTTAAGTTAAGAAACGGGAAGAGAATATAAATAGACAATTGCACTAGGCTTGTGCCATTCCGATTGTTACAGTCCTTGCCGAAAGCTAGCGTTTGAAAAAAAGATTGCTTATGGCTCATCAGCCCAGGATCGTCCGGCTGGATATGTTAGATACTGACTACGCCCGAATGGTCGCCGGGGAACCGATTGCAAAAGAGCGTCAAGGCAGACTAGAAGCAGCAGATGCCTACACCTTTAACCGGCTAGAAAAACAGATCAGCCGGTATCTTTACGGTCAGCTGCCACAAGAAGGTAAGGACGACATTTTGTGCGATATTGGCCAGACTGCTGAGCTGCTTACCCAATGCGATATGGAAGATATTCATCAGCGGATGAGAGCCACTGGGCGTTTCTATTTAACCAGCGGCGAACGTGAGCAGATTATCAACTGGGTTAAGGATGAACTCGGTATTGATATTACGAGCCCCAGCGTATGAGGCCAGAAGGCGATCAACGCTGTGTGCGCTTCAGCGGCCCAGCTGCTTAGGGCAAAGCGACTTGGGGATCGGCTATTTTGCGGAGCGCAATTTGGACAAAGGCGTCGGACACATCCAAATCACTTTCATGAGCGGCGAAAACAACTACCATGCTCTGAGCAGTCTGCTGACCAGTTCTCTGGTTGGATGAGCTGTAGGGATTTGGGTAGCAAAGAATGCGAAACGATCCATCGCCGAAGTAGCCTGTTCGGACGATATCACCGCGCTCTACGCTGACATTGAGCGTGTCTACGAAAGCATCTGTGCGGTCGAGGCAGGTGGCTATGTCGGCGTTGATAATGCCATCGCCGCTGGAAATTTCAGGAAAGGCTAGGGCAGGAAGCGCTGAGAAGCCCGCCGAGAAGCCTAACGACAGGAGCGTAGCAGATAAGAAACGAAACGCTTTCATAAGTTTTAGTGAGTGCTTTGTGTCAGCCTACAGGAAGTGTAGTGTGATGAACTTACGGTAACTGTTGAGCTGTTCCGGTTTGAAATCTGGTTTAGAAAGTTGATAGCTTCACGCCCTAGATTGACGACAGACAGCATAACAGAGCCATATGCTATAGCATGACACGTCTTATATTCCCTATCGTTTTTTTATGGTTAAGTCCGAGCAGGCTCACGAGCGTTGGATTGAGTACTACGCCAGGTTTGGCTATGCGGCAAAGGGCGTTATTTATGGCAGTAGTGGCTTGCTGGCACTATTGGAAGCGTTTGATTTTACGTCGGGGAAAACGGTGGGCTCTACAGGTGCGTTGAGAGCGATCGCAGCCCAACCCTTTGGCAAAATCCTCATATCAGTGATGGCCTTTAGCCTGATGGGATATGTAACATGGCGCTTTATTCAAGCTTTTTTAGACCCGGAGCACAGCAGCAGCCGAAAGGCCTCAGATATTGCGCGGCGGCTGAGCTATGCCTTTAGTGGCTTGGTATATGCCAGCGTGGCCTATAGCGCCGTGAAAATTTTGACGCCTTCCGAGGAGGGGGGCGGAAAAACAGCGCAGCAATGGGCTTTGGACATTATGCAAAAGCCTTTTGGCCGGTGGCTAGTGGGGGCGGGCGGTTTGCTTTTTTGTGGGATTGGTTGCTATTACTTATATCGAGCAATTAAAGCTGAGTTTCGTAAGCGCCTTAAGCTGCGCAATATGAGCGACGTTGAAAAAACTTGGGCCACCGCAGCAGGTCGGATCGGCATTGCTGCTAGAGGCGTGGTGTATATCGTAATTGGGTTTTTTGGCGTACGGGCGGCTTGGAGCTTTAATTCTGAGATGATTAAAACGACTGAGGATGCGCTGGCAGTTTTCAATAATAATCCTGCGGACGAGTGGATACTGGCTACGCTAGGAATTGGGTTTATTGCCTATGGCATTCATATGGGATTTCAGGCGCGGTATCGCAGCATTGATCCGCTTTAGAGAGCACCCACGAGAGATACCCCTGCGGTTGTTGGTTGTTTGGATTTTGGGAGACGGGTGTCTCTTTATCGGGTGGTTAGGTCTTCAGGTGTCTTGGTAGGAAGCGCCATGCTTATACGACTCAAAAATGCCTGAAGTCTCTCACTTTGAGGATTGCTGAGAATTTCACGAGGATTACCTGATTCTTCTACTTGACCTTTGTTAAGAAACATCACTCGGCTGGCGACTTCACGAGCAAACTGCATTTCGTGGGTGACGACGACCATCGTCATGCCTTCTTGGGCAAGTTGCTGCATGACTTGTAAGACTTCGCCTACCAGCTCTGGATCGAGGGCGCTGGTGGGTTCATCGAATAGTAAAATTTCGGGCTTCATGCAGAGGGCACGGGCGATCGCAACCCGCTGCTTTTGTCCGCCTGATAGCTGGTCGGGAAAGCTGTTTGCCTTTTCGCTGAGCCCTACCTTATTGAGATAGAACTTAGCGGTCTCTTCGCTATCCTGATGAGACTGGCCTAGAACCTTTTTGGGAGCAAGGCACAGATTTTGTAAGACGGACAGGTGGGGAAACAAATTGAACTGCTGAAAGACCATTCCTACATGAGCCCGCAGCTCTAACAGGCGGCGACGGCTGAGATCGGCTTTGGACAGGTCAATGCTATCGACAATGAGCTGACCGCCGCTGATCGTTTCTAGACGGTTGAAGCAGCGCAGCAGCGTGCTTTTGCCACAGCCAGACGAGCCGATGATAGCAACCACTTCGCCCCGGTGAATTTGACAGTCGATGCCTTTTAGTACCGAGAGTTCACCAAACTTTTTTTGCAGGTTAGTGGCGACGATAGCGGGCATTTCTGAGGTGGATTTTGGGATCTCGGTAGGCATGTCAGCAGCGGCTTTCATCAGCAGTAGCCAGATACAACGTTAAAAAGGTATTCCAAAAGAGTAGCATCTTGACTTTTACCAATTGTTCAGATGTAACATTAGTCTCTTTTTTGTGACCGGGCTCAACGTATAAATAGCGCAGCGGGTGTGTTTTGCAAAGAAATTTACAGTGCTTACTAGCGCTGTTACCGAGATCTAGTAGGTTAAGAGCAGGTAAAATTTTTGCATTTTATACCAGTGTTTACCGTCAATTGGTTGTGAGGTTCAAGCTAAAGGATGATTATGTCAAAAATAACGCGCTCCGCCTTTTTAAGATCGATGGTGCTGGGCCTATGTACAGCAGGATTGCTGGTTGCCTGCGGCGGTGGTAGCGGTGGCAGTGGAGATAGCGGTAGTAGCTTGTCTGTAGGGACAGAGCCAGCCTTTCCGCCATTTGAATCCACGAGCAAAAGTGGTGAGCTGCAAGGCTTTGACATTGATTTAATGAATGCCATTGGCGAGAAAGCAGGTAAGACCATCGAATTTCAAAGCCTGCCATTTGACGGCCTGATTCCGGCTTTACAGAGCGGCACAATCGACGCGGCTATTAGCGGCATGAGCATTACCGACGAGCGCAAGCAGACGGTTGACTTCTCTGATCCTTACTTCGCAGCGGGGTTGGCGATCGCAGTCGCCAAAGGCAATCCAGAAGGCATCCAAACCATCGACGACTTAAAAGGAAAGCGGCTCGCCGTGCAGATTGGCACCACTGGAGCCGAAACCGCCAATAGCGTCCCTGATGCAAAGGTGACGACCTTTGATTCTGCACCCTTGGCCCTGCAAGAGTTAGCTAATGGCAATGCCGATGCCGTGATCAACGATGCGCCAGCAACGGCAGAAGCAGTCAAGAGCGGTAATATTCCAGGGGTTGAAGTCGTCGGCCAAATCCTCACCGATGAGTCTTACGGCATTGCTTTGCCAAAAGGCTCTGAGAATGCTGAGGCGATTAATCAGGCCATCGCCGAACTCAAAACCGATGGCACATATGCGACCCTCTATAAAAAATGGATTGGCTCAGAGCCTCCGGCTGAGTAGGTAAAATAGGTCAAAATTGCCTAGCGCTCAGACGATTAGCGGCTGAGAGGAGAGATCGGTCTGTTTTTTTGAAAGATCTATCAGCTGTCATTTGAGGGCTGGGCTAAAGTGCTGCCCAGCTTTTTATTGGAGTTTTTCTTGTGAATCAAACCTTAAGTTTTATTCTCGGTGTGCTGCCTGTCCTCTTAAAAGGCGCTTTGATTACCTTGCAGCTCACCGCGATCGCGACTGCACTAGGATCTGTTGGCGGCATCGCAATAGGCATAGCGCGGCTTTCAAAAATTGCACCGCTACGGCTGTTAGCCAGAGCTTACGTCGATTTTTTTAGAGGCACACCGCTGCTAGTACAGCTATTTATCATTTACTTTGGCGTACCCTCTCTGCTTCGATCCATTGGTCTTGACTTTACCTTTAGTCAATGGGCGGCGGCAATTGTTGGGCTGAGCCTCAACTCGGCGGCTTATCTTTCGGAAATCGTGCGGGCGGGCATTCAATCTATTGAAACGGGGCAAAAAGAAGCCTCAGAATCATTAGGACTTGGCCCTAACCAGACAATGCGCTACGTGATTTTTCCACAGGCTTTGCGCCGGATGATTCCACCTTTGGGCAATGAATTTATCACGCTGCTTAAAGATACAAGCTTGGTGGCGGTGATTGGCTATCAGGAACTGTTTCGTCAGGGACAGCTCATTATCGCAACCACCTTCCGATCCTTCGAGATTTTGCTCACGGTTGCTCTGATCTATCTCATTTTGAATGTGATAGCATCTCAGGCATTTTCGTGGTTAGAAAGAAAAATGAGCCCGACCGCAAGCTAAAAAAGCGCTTTTATGAGTCAGAGCTTTCCAAAGGTCAAAATTATTGCGGTAGGCAAGGTGAAAAAGCCCTGGCTGCAAGAGGGAATTGCGCTGTATGAAAAGCGATTGCCTGAGGTTGAAACCGTAGAGATAAAGGACAGCGGGAAGGAGAAGGAAGCT
>JBGTGK010000333.1:0-14555 GCA_041746795.1 Phormidesmis sp. | reverse complement strand
CCCGATCTATCGACTGCCTTGTGGGTGGTAATGCGCTCGTTCGGAATGCTGGTGC
This sequence comes from Phormidesmis sp., assembly GCA_041746795.1. Classification (GTDB taxonomy): domain Bacteria; phylum Cyanobacteriota; class Cyanobacteriia; order Phormidesmidales; family Phormidesmidaceae; genus Phormidesmis. The sequence goes on along the minus strand of JBGTGK010000333.1, from coordinate 14,500 downwards.
GGGCTAGCAGCCAGGCTAACGACTGATACTGAGCTTCAGTGTAGCCACTGTGAGTTGCCGCACTGTTATTGCGTCCGTCGGGTGGGGTTTCTAACGAAACATGGTAGGCGAAGTTGTTAACGGAGCTAGGGAAGCCAGGATTAGTAAAGACAGATTCCTCACCTTTAGACGACTGGAATACCGAGTCTCCGGCTCCAAAGGCCCTTTGCTCGGGCGGTACGACATAAATTACGGTGCCATCTGCGGCAATCAGCGTGTGGTAGCTTACCTGATCGTCATCACGCGGATGGTTAACCTCAAACAGATTAATGGCACTCATCACCGACCCCACGGTTTCATGCAGCACTACGATATATTCGTTACTGACTGGCTTGCCGCTGTCATCACGAGTAAACCTTTCGCCGTAGTTACTAGGATCAGCTAGCTGCACTACTTCGCGCGGATGATAGCTGGCTACTAGTGGAACCGCAGTCGCGGGTGCACTGGCTACTTCACTGACTTCTTTACTGGTTTCTTCACTGGCCGCATCGCTGATGGTAAAGTCGGTGCTAGCATTTTTTAATCCGTTGGGTGAGAGCCTGCTTTGGCCGTAGGTTTGCACTTTAGGTAGCTCCGCAGCTTCCATCGCAGGTAGGTTTTCATCCTGTGCCGCTGACTTTTGCGCAGGCCCGGAGGTAACTACCACGATAACAGTGATGAAAAAAGCGATAACGGTGGCAACCCAAATCAACCAAGAGCGACGCATAGGGCCAATCATAAATAATGGGAACTTTAACAGACACTTCGATACCGCCAGCATAAAGCGGTTGCCTATCTGAAAATATAGCGTTAGCTACAAATCCATGCATCAGGGCTCAATGCATCAGGGCTCAATTGCACTGGCAATTGCAATATTTTGATAGATGTCGATACTACACATATTAACTTTTAGTCGGGCGACAGCTGTTTTCTGTGAATGCAGGGGATGAACACCTCTATTGTTAATGTCTTTGCTGAATGCTTTTTGGTTTACTAGCTGACTTTCTGACGGCTGAGGTACTGGCGATAGTACTGGCGGTAGAGCAGTTCTAGCCTGCCACCGTAAGCCTCAATGGCCGAGCGCTGCCTGCGGTACAGGCCTAAAAACAAGTTAGTAAATACCAGGGTGGCGATCGCCACCAGCAGCCCTGCCGCAGTCGAAATCAGCGCAGTCCCAATCCCTGCTGTAACTCCGGAGGACGATTCTCCAGCAGCTTCTCCCAGTCTGAGGGACGAAAAAGATTCCATCAGCCCCAAAATCGTCCCCAGCAGGCCCAATAGAGGCGCTACCCCGATAATCGTCTCAAATACGGTGCTAAAACGCTTTAGCAAAGGCAGCTCAACTTGGGCCGCGCTTTCTAGGGCTAGCCGAAAGTCATCGGGGGTGCCTTGTTCTAGCGTCAGCGCTGCTAAAAAGATGCGGGCAATAGGAAACTGAGTATGCTTGCGAAGGCTATCGATAGCGCTTTGAGGGTGGGTACTGTACAAAGCCAGCACCTTTTGAATGAGCTGATCCTGAGTTCGGTACAGCTGCATCCAAAACAGGCCGCGCTCCAGAATCAGTGTCGTTGCCAAAAGCGAAAAAGCCAGCAGCGGCCACATCACGATTCCGCCTGAGTTAAATAAGTCTACTAGCCCCATGCCTAACTAACGCCCCTTCAATTAATGCTCACGACAGCGTACAGCGGCGATCGCGTTTCTGGGAAGCGTACTAAGTTCGCCCTAGCGTTCGGTTCTGCATGCCTGGCCCTACATGCCTAGCCTTACATGCCAGGGAAGTGCTCAATCTCAGCGTATCCATTGAACAGCAAACGCTTGCCCTCTACTTCCAAGCGATTAATTCGTAGGGAAACGCCGTCGAGATCAAACCGCTCTAAGTCCACCATTTTATTCAAGACATCGACAAAAGCGGGCATAAGTGCTTCAGAGAGCCACTGCACGTCTTCTGGCATATCAGCTGGGTCGAACTGAGGATTTTTGAAGACCACTCTCCTACGACGCTCTACACCGACTTCTGCAAAGAGCTGAATGGGAATGTCTGAGCGATTCGGCAGGTCAGTTTTAGCTGAGATATTGACGCGCTGGTCGGACATCAAAACCATGTTGACCTCTCTAAAAGACACAGGGTCGCCGCCTGAGAGATCCGTGACAGCTTCGGTGTCTACGTTTTGTAAGTGCTTTTCGACCAAATCTGCTGTGAAGGCCTTGTTAATGCCAGATTCGGTCATAGCGACGGTGGCGATCGCATGAGTAGCCTGCTTAAGGCGAATTTTTCCGCCCATAAGTCCACCTACATCAATCGAGACGGCGTCAGTTTCAAACTCCATCTCCGCCGCCTCAAACATTTTTTTAATCACCAGGCCGCTACCTTTCATTTGAAAGCTATCGACCACGCCCTGCAAAATTTTGCTAGAGGGTGAACAGCGAATAGATACATCGACAGACTCGCTGCTGGTAAACAGCTGCTGAATAGCCTGACGGGCAACGGAATTCAGCATATTTTCGCCGAAATCCGCTGAGGGAGATTTAGAGCCTAGCAGACCGCCTAACATGCTCGAGGTAGATACCTGCTCTATAAGATCATCTTTATTTGTAACAAAATATGAACACATTTGCCATTATATTTGGCCTACTGCTTCAATGTTTTGTCTTTGATAATCTTTATTACGTTTCTACCCTACACCCGTATACAAAAAGTCGAACGGACTATTTGGTTTATTAAGCCTTTAGGAATAGACAGAGAACTGACCTGGAAGACAGCCTAGAGAAGCAGCCGAAATAAGGCTAATTCTTGAGATGAGATTAAGTTCTACCGTTTTAGACCGTAGCTAAAAATCTTTGATGTATTATTAATTCATATAAACCTAAAGCTCTCTGATGGCAATTACTGTGAGCATTTCCCCAATGCTTTTGGAAAGCCTTGCAGCCTGGACAATTGAAAGACCTTCCAGTATTTATGATGTTCTAGTCAAATCATTCCGAATCATTCACCGATGCAGCTAATTCTCGTCGGCTTTAGCGAAAACGAAACGCTTCACTAGCTGGCAGCTTCATTAGCTGCACTCAGCCCTCTCCTTACGGCAGCTTTGGATAGCCTTGTTTCTAATTGCTCTTATGCCAAAAAAGCAGCTAAAGAGTAGAGCATAAACCTTAGTAGAATCCCTGACGACCTCTGAACGGCCCCTAAACGACTCCTGGAAGACCCCTGGATAGAGTGACAAACGGTGTTCGGTGAAGATATCTGGCGCTTTTATAAGGCTGAGCTGAAAATAGTGTCTGAGAGAAACAGCCCTTTTTATCAAACAAATGCATGCTAAATAATCATCAGACTTTAGGCCGCGACTCTATTTTTACGCCTGAGCAGGTGTTGGAGAACCGAGGCCGTGTCGCCATATTTATAGATGGCTCCAACCTTTTTTACGCTGCCTTGCAGCTAGGTATCGAAATTGACTATACCAGGCTGCTAGGTCGCCTGACGGCTGGCTCACGACTATTTCGAGCGTTTTTTTACACGGGCGTAGATCGTACTAACGAAAAGCAGCAAGGCTTTTTGCTTTGGATGCGCAGAAACGGCTATAGGGTGATTGCCAAAGATTTGGTACAGCTTCCTGATGGCTCTAAAAAGGCCAACCTAGATGTTGAAATTGCTGTGGACATGATGGCGCTGGTAGATTGCTACGATACGGCTGTTTTGGTTAGCGGTGATGGCGACTTAGCCTACGCGGTTGATGCGGCTAGCTTTAAGGGCGTGCGAGTAGAAGTCTTTAGTCTGCGGTCGATGACGAGCGATAGCTTAATTAACGTTTCGGATCGGTACAGCGATTTGGATAGTATTAAGGATGACATTTGTAAAGGCTCTCGCGGGAGCAGCGATAGTGAGCACCCTCAAAGCAATTATATCTACCGTCCGCTGACGAGTATTTCTTTGATGGATGAGGCTGAAGCTCGTTCGTAGTGGGATTAGAGCGTTTGAAAATTAGTCGGTGGTATCGATGGCTCGCAATCGTGGCTGTGGCAGTTGTGATCGTGGTTGCGCTACACACCTGTGGAATCGGTAGCCGGGTGGCAGAGCGCGCTCCCGGTGAAAAGCAAGATGCTAAGCTAACGCTGCAAACGGTGACGCTTGAGCAGCCGGATGAAAACGGCGTTTTGCTATGGCGGCTGAAGGCCAAGTCGGTAGACTACAGTCCTGATAATCAGCGGGCCAAGCTGAAGGGGCTTAACGGTGAGTTTTTTCAAGATGGCAAAACCATCTATACCGTAGTTGCTGACGAAGGCGAGGTTCAGCAGAACGGCGAGACCCTGTTTTTGAATGGAAATTTGGTGGCGACTAGCAAGGCGAATGGGCTGACTTTGGAGGGCGAACGGCTTAAGTGGCAGCCTAAGCAAGATCAGCTAGTGATGGGTGACTTTGAGGAGGATGCCTCGGCAGATGCGACGCCTAACGCGGCTGCGAAACCTAAGAATGATACGGATAAGCTGACGACTGATAACCTGCTGAGTGCTAATCCTAGTAAACCGCCTGTGAAAGGATTTGATTCTCAAATAGAGGTGATCGCTAAACTCGTCACCGTCGCTAATAAAGACAATCGAGTAGAGCTAACAGGCGGCGTTGCGGCTAAGAGCAAGGTAGCGCCCTGGATGACGTTTCAATCAGATAGCCTGACCTGGCTCACCAAGCAAAAGCTGATTGAGACAAATCAGCCGCTGAAGGTAGAGCAGTACAAGCGTGAGGATTATCAGACGGTGAGCGATCGCATCGTCGGTCAAACCGGCCAGGTAGACCTAAGCAAAACCATCGTCACCCTCAATAAATCTGTGCAGCTAGACTCATTATCGTCTCAGCCGCTGAAGGTACAAAGCGAAACTGCCGTTTGGGACGTGAATGGTCAAACGGTTGCCCTGGATAAGCCTGTGAAAATTGAGCAGCCAGAGCGCAAGATTACGGCTGCTGCTAACCAGGGCAGTTTAGATTTGGCGAAGGAAGTGGTGTATTTGACGGGTGACGTGCGGGCTAAGGGTGAGAAAAACGATGCTCGGCTAGCAGCAGACAAGGTGACCTGGCAGACGGGCAGCCAGGATGTAGAAGCAGAAGGTAACGTGACCTATCAGCAAGCGGCGGAGCCAGAGATTTCGATGGCGGGCAATCGGGCGGTTGGTAATCTTGAAAAGGGCAATTTTGTGGTTACTGGGGGCAAAAGTAACAATGGAGATGTCGTGATTGAGTTCGTGCCGAAGTAGTTTCAACCGTCCGAAGCTTGATCGACGCTGAGTGTTTATTTAGTGGGCTTATAGATTGCCTGATTGCGGCGTTCGTCGCCAAACTTATAGGGATCTGTGCCGATTCTGACGGTGGTTTGCAGCTCAAGCGGAATTTCGGTAACTTTGCCCCACTGCCGCTCTAGGGCGGAGATGACCTGATCTTGACGCGATCGCAGTCCCTCTAGCCCAGCCCCATAGTTCAACAGCGAAAACCACACAATTCCTCTTTTTTGGGTAGGCAAGGCCCCTGCCAGAGCGCTCACCACGGCTAAAGTACCTGTTTTTACAACGGCATTTTGAGGAAGGCCGCGATCGCGCACGGTGCCACCGTCTGCTCCTGTGATAGGAAAAATGTCGGAGATCGTAAAATTCTGGGAGTTTTCGCTAGCGGAGGAGCGTAGCAGATCTTGAATTTTCTGCATTATGGTAACCGCCGCGCGGGGTGACATACGGTTTTCTTCACCTAGCCCAGAACCGTTGCTGAGCGAAATTTCGGTTGGCAGGATGCCTGCGGCTGCTTCGACCTTGCTCATCACGGCCTCTGGCCCGCCGACGGCATCGGCAAGTTGCTGAGCCATCACGTTGTTGCTGTAAATGTTCATGGCCTTGAGGACGGCAACTAAAGGCAGGGACTCATGGCGGATGAACCAGCCGCTAGCTTGATTTTTGAAGCTGCGAGGCGTCGTCTGTACCTGGCCGTCAATGCGGAGGGTGGGCTGAGGCGTGCCGGGTGCCATTTCCGCGTAGGAGTATTTTATGGCATAGTCCCACTCGGGTGCGTTCAAAGCCTGCTTGAGCAGTAGGCCCGATGTGGCTGAGCTAGTTTCAAAATTCATGTTGAAGCCGTTGGCAACGATCAGGTTGCCGGTGACGCTGCGGATGCCCAGCTTTTGGAGGGCGTTACCGAGAGCGATCGCCTCTTCCCACACAAATATCGGATCGTCCCCACCCTCAACAATCAAATCGCCAGTGAGCACGCCGTCTTTAACCGTGCCTTGCCAGCCTATCAGCGTCTCAAACCGGTGCATCGGCCCCCAGGTTGCCAGTGCCGCAAGCGTAGTTGCCACCTTGGTAATCGACGCCGCTGAGCGCGGAATATCACCTTGATACTGAGCTACTGGAAACTGACCTTCGGCCACCCATATGCCTTGCCGTTCAGGGGAATAGCCCGCTGTAGCCAGCCCAGACAGATAGTCTGAAACAATCGCTTCAGCAGCGGGGTCATCAGCAATTGTCTCTCGCACCCAGGCCGATTCCCAGTTCGGCCTGATGTCAACCGACCCTAGCTCTAATCCTTGGATGGGCTGCCAGCGCCCGAATCCTAGTATGGCCCCTAGCGCCCGATCCCCAATGATGCCTGATGGCTCACTGACCACAGGCATCACTATGCAAAGCAGGCCGACTAAGATACTAAGTCCCAAAAACTTATGCACCGAATCCCGTTTCTTCACCCAGTTTCTCAATCAGTTCTCGCCAAAGATACACTATAGCTAGCCCATTTAAGCGCGACCATTTAAGCGAGACCATGGTTCGACCCGATCAAAATCAAGTTCTCAGGCGCTTGCCTATTGCGGTGGGTGCTTTGGGCGGTACGCTGCTATTTATCAATCGGATGATGACGGCTGATCTTAGCGGCGCGCAATCTCGGGCTGACGCGCTGGGTGTGATTTTGAGCGCACTGTTGATTTTGGTGGGTTTGCTATGGCAGCGCATTCAGCCTAAGTCGCCAGAAGTAGTGACGCTGGTGGGCGAAGAGGGGTTTGACTTGGCTGAAGATTTGTCGGATACGCTCAAGACTGAGCTAGCCTGGGCTTCGCATATATTGCTGACTAATACCGCTACCCGCAGCGTCGTGATTTATTACGGTGGCAGAGTCCTGCTGAGGCGGGGCGTTTTAGGCAGACGATCAGAGCTGTCACCTGGCCTGATCGTTCAACGAGTGTTAGACAAACAAAAGCCGGTTTATTTGGTAAATCTCAATATTTATCCAGGGCGAATCGAGTTTGATTACCTACCCGAAAATACGCAGGGTGTGATCTGTCAGCCTTTGGGCTCGGACAAGTCAGCCGCTGGCGTTTTGATTTTAGGTGCTAATGCGCCTCGCAGCTATACTCAGCAGGACGAAGCCTGGATTGCGGGTATTGCGGAGAAGCTGAGCGATAGCCTCAGTCGCAGCCTAGTCAGTAGCTAAACGCCTATTTAGCTGGTACCTCTTTAGCCGGTATCTCTGTTTCGGGAGCGGGTACTGTTTCAACCTTGGTACTTTCCTTGTCGCCTAGTAGCCTGATTGCGACGGTTGAAACTTTGAAGTCATAGCTCTCGCCTTCAATTTCGATGGGCGTGCCGATTTTGACGGGGACGCCTAGCACTGGAACACCGTCTGTTACTTGCGCTCTGCCACCGAGGGTGATAATCATGTCGGCTGTGTAGTCTAGCTCGGGGCGAGGGTCAGGGTAAGACTTTACGGTGCCATCGGGCTGTGGAACCGCTACGCTGCGGGGCAGGGGCACAACTTTTTTGACGCCAATTTCGCCGTAGGGCTGGTTGCGAACAATAATTGTGGTGGATTCTGTTTTGGCCAAGTCTACCAAAAATTTTTCAGGGTCTAGGACGGTTAGCCCTCGGGCAATCACGTCTACTTCGACTTCTTGAGTATTTGCGCCGCTTTGGGCAATTGAGCCGGTTGCGCCTGGGTAGAAAAAGATCCCAAAAATGACCATTGCGATCGCCAATGCCGCGCCCAAGTCCAACAGGCTCAGCTTGCCAAAAAGTCGCCCTTTAGAATCTAAAATTGCCATCGTTAACGTCTCACTACTTGTCTTAAATCTACATAGCGCCACAGTATTTAACCATACTTTCCAGGGACTTTTCGGGCGTAAAAGACTATCAGCAATTTGAGAAGTGTCACAATTTGGCGCACGCACACAGTTGCCTTGGTTAAAGTTAGTACACAGATTGTGCATCTTAACTTTACTCGTCCATTCATCCCCCCCGGAAGCTATTGACTATGTTTAACCTGTCGAATTTTAGGCGCAAAGTTTATCGCCGCGTTGGTTATGTCCTGGTTTCAATGACTCTGGTTTTAGGTCTGGGCGCAGCCACTGTTAAACCAGCTCAGGCGGGCTGGCTAGATTTGCTATTTAGCGGCGTTCAGGTCTATCAGCTCGCTAACATATCGGATTCGCAGGAAGGCGATCTGGGTAAGCGCATTAATAATCAGCTGATCCAGAGCGGTCAGGTTAAGCTTTACAAAAATAATACGGTTGGTAGCTACGTCAATACCCTTGGCCAGAAGCTAGCAAGGGCCAGTGATCGCCCCAACATTCCCTACACATTTCAAGTCGTTGAAGATGACGCGGTAAACGCTTTTGCGACAATGGGCGGCTATGTATACATCACCACTGGACTGCTAAAGTCGGCTGATAATGAGGCCCAGCTAGCAGGCGTGGTTGGCCACGAAATTGGTCACATCGCTGAGCGTCATGCGGTTGCCCATATGCGTCAGGCGGCGATTACTCAGGGCATTACTGGGGCGTTAGGGGTTAATCGCGATCGCCTGGTCAATATCGGTACTCAGTTAGCTTTAGAACTGCCGAATAGCCGCAGAGATGAGTACGAAGCCGACACAGATGGGTTTGAGACGATGGGCCGAGCGGGCTATGAGCAGTCGGCGATGGCTACCTTTATGCAAAAGCTAGTGCGTCAAAACTCTCCGCCGGAATTTTTGAGCACTCATCCTGACGCTAGCAATCGAGTAGTTGCACTGCAACGACTTGACCAACAGGAGGCTCTGCCACAGGCAACTGCTGGCCTGAGTGCGCCAGCTTACGCCACTAGCATTCGCTCCTTGCGATAGGCCTGCATCCCCCAGAACATCAAATAGCTATCCATTGCAACCCTGGCGGCGATCGCTGGGGTTCTCTGCTGTAAAAGGGCGTGAAGCACCGGGCCATCGCCGCCAGTTAAGATGGCTTTGCCGGTTGGGAAGCGCTGCCACCAGTCGCTGAGGTAGTCGATCATGGCTGAGGTGGTGCCGTAGGTGAGGCCGCTGGCGATCGCGCCTGCCGTATCCGTAGCCCATCGTTCCGGCAAATTAGCATCAGCCGCTGTGACAAACTCACCTAGCGCCGCCGTTTGCTGGGCTAGGCTCTGTGCTTGCAGGCGGACACCTGGTAATATTGCGCCGCCGTAAAAAACATTTTTGCCCGATTGCTGAACGCCCGATGTAAACGTCAGGGCTGTGCCGCCGTCAATCACTAGCACTGGCCAGCCGACGATGTTACCAGCACCTAATAGGTTGATAGCGCGATCTATGCCCATAGTCTGGTACAGGCCTGATAGGGGGATGTGCGATCGCTCCACAATATTCGCGGCTGCTGAGTCGTTAAATGAACGCCACAGAGCCGTCTGCTTTGGAACGGCTGAAGCTATCCAAAGTGACGATAGAGCAATTTCCTGATTGAGACATCTAGATTGAGCTAGCGGCACAGTTATCTCAATTGTCTCAATTATTTCAATGGACTGCCATGCGATGGGCTTAAATCCGTTACTTACCAGATGCTCTACAGCGTGAGCAGTGAGATGAGGGGTGTGCCAAACGCCGTTCAGCGTTTCCTGATAGAAAAGGCCCCAATGTAGACGGGTGTTGCCGATAACTAGCGCTAGCCAAGGTTCTGACATGGGTGCGATCGCAACATCAACCGCCACGATTTTCTATGACTGCCTTTTGCAGCGACTTAATCGCTTTGGCCATCTCAGGCAGCCGCTTGAAGACAATGGCGGCGCGTAAATAAACCATATGTGGAATAGCTGGCATTCCAGATACTGTTTCACCGGGTTCAATGTCGTGATGGATGCCCGCTTTAGCAGAGGCAATGACGCCATCGCCGACGTTGGCCTCGTTAGCGACCCCGACCTGCCCAGCCAAAATCACTCGTTTACCGATAGTGACGCCGCCCGCTATTCCAACTTGAGCCGCCATCACGACCGCTTCTCCCACGTTGCAGCCGTGTGCGATATGCACCATGTTATCCAGCTTAGTGTTGCGCCCTATGCGGGTTTCGCCTACGGCGGGCCGGTCAACGGTGGAGTTGCAGCCAATTTCTACGCCATCTTCTAAGACGGTGATGCCGGACTGATGCATTTTTTCCCAGCCTTCAGCGGTCGGAACAAAGCCAAAACCTTCTGAGCCAATGGCCGCGCCGCTGTGAATGACGCAATTTGCACCGATTTGGGTGCGCTCGTGAATGACGCAGCCAGCGTGGAGGATGGTGTCGGGGCCAATAGTGACGCCGGGGTAGATGACGACGTTGGGGTGGATACAGGCGCGATCGCCTATTTTCACATGGGGTTGAATGACGGCGTTTGGCCCAATGGCTACGGCTTCACCGATTTCAGCAGTGGGATCAACGACAGCGCTAGGATGAATGCCGGGTGGCTGTTGAAAAGGTTGGTAGAAAAGTGCGATCGCTCTAGCAAAGGCGAGGCGAGGATTTTTGACGCTGACCCAGGCAATTGACCGGGCCTGCGCTTTTGCCTGAAGATCTGCGTTGGCGGGTAGCACTAGAGCGCTTGCGCCGGTTGTGGCAATGTGTTCAGCAAACCTGGCGCTTTCTACGTAGCTGAGGGTGTTAGCGATCGCATCTTGAACAGCGGCCATCGCTGTCAGTTCTACATCGTCACTAAATCCCTCTGCCGGGCTCTTTGCTGCCAAGCTAGATGCTGTGACTTCATCGCCCAAAGCGGCAACAATCTGGCTAAATCTCATGGCTTTTTCTCTCGCTCACCCTTCTAAAGACACACCTACCTTAGGCCGCGTACCTTAAGACACCTATCTTAAGAGTTAAGCTACCAGAAAGGCAGCACATTCTACGTGCGATGTCTGAGGGAAAAAGTCCGCAGGCTGCACCCGAGTAATTTGATATCCACCGGTTTCACACAGCACCTGAAGATCGCGAGCTAACGTAGCCGGATTGCAGCTAATGTACACGATGCGCTTAGGTTTAAGGGCGATCATCGCCTCTAGCACCGCAGGCTCACAGCCCTTTCGCGGCGGATCTAATAGCAGGATATCAGGCGTCTCTTCTAGCTGTGGCATTAGTTCGGCAACGTCACCAATCTTAAAAGCCACATTCTCAATTTTATTATGCGCCGCATTCTCCTCAGCCTGCTTGACTGATTCTGTGAAAGCCTCCAGCCCAATGCAATGCTTTACCTTGCGGGCTAAGGGCAGCGTAAAAGTGCCCACGCCACAATACGCATCTACCAGCGTTTCTTCACCTGTCAGCGCGAGTTCCGTTTCAATATGCTCTAGTAGCCGCTCAGCCTGAGTGGTATTCACCTGAAAAAACGTGCTCGGCTGAATATGAAAGGTCAGCCCAGCAAATTCTTCCTCTAAATACGACTGGCCTGCAATGCAGAAGGTCTCGGGGCCAAAAATGGCGTTAGTTCTCTTCCAGTTCAAATTCACCAGCACGCCCACTACGTTCGGGTAGCGCGCCATCCACTGTTGGGCCTGCTCATGAATGCCTTTGAGCTTCACCGAGCGACTGATCAGCGTGAGCAGCACCTGCCCAGTGCGCTGCCCTATTCGTAAGGACAGATGTTTGAGGTGGCCTTTGTGCGATCGCTCGTCATATATCTTCCAGTCGCGATCTTGAATATCCTGCTTTACCTCTGCCAGCAGCGGATCTAGCCTATCATCCTGCACCGGGCACTGATTGAGATTGACAAGTCGGTGAGAACCCTTGCGATAGTAACCCGCCTGCACCGCCTTCATTTGAGAGAGCCCCAGCGGATAGGTCGCCTTGTTGCGATAGCCCAGCTGCTTTTCAGCACCCATCACCGGATCAACCTGCACGCCATCCGGCTCACCTACCGGCAGCTTCCCAATTCGTACCAGCGTGTCTACTACCAGATGATGCTTAGCTTCTAGCTGTTTTTCGTAGCTCACCTGCTGCCACTGACAGCCGCCGCACTTGTCCGCCACAATGCAGGCAGGTCGTACGCGCTCTGGTGAGGGCTTAATGATGCCTGCGGGTATGCCAAAGCCATGCGTAGCCTTAACCTTGGTCATCTTCACCCGCATTTCGTCGCCGGGCACCGTATTGGGTACAAAAACTACCCGATCTTCCCAACGCCCAACACCATCACCGGTATTGCTCAAGTCGGTAATGGTGACCTTTAAGATTTCGTCCTGCTGCCATTTAGGCTCAGGCGGCTCGCTAGGCCACGGGGTTGGAGACGGCTGTGTAGTTGGAGAGGATGGGGGAATTGGAGATGGCATGGTGTTTATTGATTCAGCCTTTCAGTATGGCGCATTTATCCCATAACGTTTCTTTTACACTAATAGGCAATTCATATTTAGCTGAATAAAGCTTGTTGCATTATTGACCGGCAAGAAAGCTATTCATGAATCAGCGGGGATCGGTCTCAGTGGGTTATCGCTTGACTATTTAGCTATATATCGGCCAGCTTAATATTTCTTATGTGTTTTCTCAGGCGTGGCTTAGCGGCGGTTGCTTTATCTCTCATAGGCAAAATTGCCAGCAAACTGGGGCGGGTGCTTTCCTTGTCGTCCCCAAAGTCGCTAAACTGTTTACATTCAGTAGAGTTACCGCAATCGAAAAACTATGTCTGTTGTCAGCCAAGTAATCCTCAATGCAGATGATGAGTTGCGCTACCCCACTAGCGGCGAACTCAAGGGTATCGAAAACTTTTTAAAAACTGGCAATCAGCGGATGCGGATTGCTCAAACCCTCGCCGAGAACGAGAAAAAGATTGTAGACCAGGCCAGCGGTGCTCTTTGGAAAGTTCGCCCCGACTTTATTGCCAGAGGCGGTAATGCCTACGGTCAAAAGCAACGCGCCCTCTGTCTGCGTGACTACGGCTGGTACCTGCGCCTGATCACCTACAGCATTTTAGCGGGTGATAAAGACCCCATCGAAAGCATCGGCCTCATCGGCGTACGTGAAATGTACAACGCGCTTGATGTCCCGGTTCCCGGCATGGTAGAGGCTATTCGCTGTCTCAAAGATGCTTCCTTGCCGCTGATGAGTGAAGAAGATGCTGCTGAAGCCGCGCCTTACTTCGACTACATTATTCAAGCAATGTCGTCCTAAGACCTCTTTTCAGACATCTGGTCAGGCATCTGGCATTCAGAATCATCAAAAGGCGGGGAGGTTTAACATACTTTCTCGCCTTTTTATTAAGCCAGATTAATACACCTGTACGCTCATTTGGTATATCCTTTAGCCACAGCTTCAGTAGTTAGCTATGGTCTATTCTTCTCGCAGCGCCTCGGCTCCACCGTCTTCTCCCTGCTTAGGCAGGGTCGTCAAATCTAACTCGCACTGTGACTATGTTGTTCAGCTCGATACTGCCAACGATGTAGATAATCCGCCTCAAATAGAACATTACGGCTTTGGTCAGTTTGTAAAGTTTGACAGCCATCGGCACTGGGCCGTCGGCATTGTATATGACACGCAGCTATTTAACTCAGCTTTTATGAACAGCGGCCCGCGTCTTACCAGCGCGCCTGATCCTGTCTTTACGCCAGACCTTGTGCAGGACACCTGCGTTTTGCTAAATGTTGTCCTAGTCGGTAGCCTGAAAGAAGGCAAGCCCAGCGACTACGGCCTTCATGGCATCCCGCGTGTGGTCGTCCCAGCGAATACACCAGTCTGCCAGATGAATACGACTGAAATTCATCATTTCCATTTATCTCCGGCGGGAACACCACAGTTTGCTTACTACGGTCATTTGCTTCGCTCTGGTGGTAGCTTTGCCGCTCAGCTTACTCAGCAGGTGCTCAGCGAACTCATTGCAACAGAGCTATTCTCAGGGGTTGATCAAAGAGCGCTGCAAGTCCTGCGCAAGGAGCTTTCTTGGCAATCCACCATGAGCGCCATTCGCTAGGTCTTTGCGATCGCAGAGCAGGCGAAACTCTAGACACCTGAGCTTCTATATCTTTAGGTATACATTCCTAAGTTCTAACCTGAGAGCCTTGAAACATTCCGTTACATAAGCTATATTGGTTGCATTGGTTGAGACACATCGCCTTCTTTTTGAGGCTGTCGTCTTCAACCCATACGTACCTAACTACCGGAATAATAATCATGACTACTACACTACAGCAGCGCCAAAGCGCGACGTTGTGGGAGCAGTTTTGTCAGTGGGTCACCAGCACCGAAAACCGCCTCTATGTAGGTTGGTTCGGCGT
>JBGTGK010000332.1:0-2801 GCA_041746795.1 Phormidesmis sp. | reverse complement strand
AGCTTCCTTCTCCTTCCCGCTGTCCTTTATCTCTACGGTTTCAACCTCAGGCAATCGCTTTTCATACAGCGCAATTCCCTCTTGCAGCCAGGGCTTTTTCACCTTGCCTACCGCAATAATTTTGACCTTTGGAAAGCTCTGGCTCATAAGTTTTAGGCGGTGAGGGCTTATTACAGTTAACCGCCTAAATTGTACGATGGGGCTAAAGCGACAGGATATTGCCTCTGCTTATGCCTGGACGTATTGGCATTTGGCGATCGCTATCACCACAGCAGGCACGGGCATTCTCAACGTCAGCGTTTAGGATCCATTTTTCTTTCTAACAGTGAAAAGATTTGAGAAGATAATATCGTTAGTACTAAATAAACCAGTGCAACGGTCGCGTAGATTTCAAAGGATCGAAAGTTTTTCGCCACAATCAGCTGTCCCTCACGAAACAGCTCCTGATAGCCGATAACGGCTACCAAGCTAGTGTCTTTAAGCAGCGTAATGAACTCATTGCCCAAGGGGGGAATCATTCGACGAAGCGCTTGAGGGAAGACGACATACTGCATGGTCTGGGTCGGGCCGAGTCCCAAAGATTCGGCGGCTTCCTTCTGTCCCGACTCAATTGACTGAATCCCTGCTCTGACAATTTCAGCTAGGTAGGCGGCAGAGTTAAGGCTGAGGCCTAAAATGGCTGCACCCCACTGGTTGAACCGGAACCCAATACCCAGAGAATTTAGCAGGACTGGAATGCCAAAATAGATAATATATAGCTGTACCAGGAGTGGGGTACCCCGAAAGAAGTCGATGTATACTCTGGCGAGCAGGCTTACTAGCCTGACCTTTGAAAGTCGCGCTATGCCTAAGACTATCCCTCCCATTAGGCCTAAGATGGTCGCGATCGCAGTGAGCTGTAAGGTAATCAGGGCTCCTGCCAGCAGGGTTGGCAGCGCTTCAATCATGAAGCCCAGTGACTTATCCAAAAGCAATACTCCAATGAACTATTAAGTAACAGGCTACGACCAGCAAACGTCTTAAGAAAGCTGCTGGTCATGTATAGTCGCAAGCCCACTGTCTTAGGCTATTTAGGCGGTGCTTCCACAAACCACTTTTTGTAAATGGTGTCGTAGGTGCCATCTGCTTTGATCTCAGAGAGCGCTTTATTGACGGCTTCTAGATCTTTAGAGCCCTTGGGCAACGCTATGCCATAGCTCTCTGAGGTGAGCTGTTTGCCGACCACCATAACGCTAGGAATATTACCCGTACTGATTGCATATCTGGTGACAGGTGCATCATTGATGACGGCATCTACGTTTCCGTTCACGAGTTCTTGAAGTGCTAAAGGTGCAGAGTCAAAGGATGAAACTTTAGCACCAGGCACTTTGCTGGCGGCATCAGCGCCCGTAGTACCGATTTGGACGGCGATTTTTTTGCCTTTTAAGTCATCCAAAGATTGGATATCTTTCGTTTTGTTGGAGACTGCGATCGCCAGTCCCGACTCAATGTAAGGATCAGAAAAATCCACCGTTTTTGCTCGCTCATCGGTAATCGTCATGGCGCTGACAGCCGCATTGATGGTGCCGCCCTGCAACGCTGGAATGAGGCCGTCAAATGGCAAGCTTTGAAAGTTGATGGTCTTGCCCGCTTTTTCGCCAATGGCATTCAGCAAATCAATATCAAAGCCTTCTAGCTTGCCATTATTAGTAGATTCAAAAGGCGGAAAGGCTGGCTCTGTACCGACAGACCAGCTATCGCCGCTATCTCCGCCACTGCTGCTACCACCGCTACCGCCGCCGCAGGCAACCAGCAATCCCGCTGTACACAGGCCCAGCACCATCGCTCGTAAAAAAGCCGTGCGCGTTATCTTTGACATAATCATCCTTTAACTTCAAACCTCACAACCCATTGACGGCAAACACCGATAGAAGTGCAGAAATTTACCTGCACTTAACCTACTAGATCTCAGTAACAGCGCTAGTAAGTCCAGCGAATTTCTTTGCGAAATACACCCGTCCTGATATTTATACGTTGCGCTCGGTCACAAAAAAGAGACTAATGTTACATCTGAACAATTCATATAAATCAGAGTGGTACCCTTTGAGAATACTTTTTAACGTTTTATCTGGCTGCCGTTGATGAAAGCCTTCACTGACATGCCACCTGAGACCACAGGCTCTACCTCCAAAATGCCTGCTATCGTTGCCACCAACTTGCAAAAAAAGTTTGGTGAACTCTCAGTACTCAAAGGTATCGACTGTCAAATCCACCGAGGCGAAGTGGTTTCTATCATCGGCTCGTCTGGCTGCGGAAAAAGCACGCTGCTGCGCTGCTTTAACCGACTAGAAACGATCAGTGGCGGGCAGCTCATTGTCGATGGTATTGACTTGTCCAAAGCCGACCTCAGCCGTCGTCGCCTGCTAGAGCTGCGGGCTCACGTCGGCATGGTCTTTCAGCAGTTCAACCTGTTTCCGCACCTGTCCGTCTTACAAAATCTGTGCCTTGCACCCCGAAAGGTACTGGGTCAGTCTCATCAGGATAGCGAAGAGACTGCTAAGTTTTATCTCAATAAGGTAGGGCTAGCTGAAAAGGCAAATAGCTTTCCCGATCAGCTATCAGGCGGACAAAAGCAGCGGGTTGCGATCGCCCGTGCCCTCTGCATGAAGCCCGAAATTTTACTATTCGATGAACCCACCAGCGCCCTCGATCCAGAGCTGGTAGGCGAAGTCTTACAAGTCATGCAGCAGCTTGCCCAAGAAGGCATGACGATGGTCGTCGTCACCCACGAAATGCAGTTTGCTCGTGAAGTCGCCAGCCGA
>JBGTGK010000331.1:0-3871 GCA_041746795.1 Phormidesmis sp. | reverse complement strand
TACGACCTTGAATGTTAAGGAAGCTGGCGTTGCCAATGTGGTTGCCAAGGCTTCCTCCGAAATTCACGGCAAGCTGCTGATGCGGGTTGGCGCTGATCATGTAGTTTTCCCGGAGCATGAAATGGGCTGTGAGCTAGCTAGATCGCTCACCCGGCCCGGTATTTTAGATAGGTTTGAACTGGACCCTGACCACAGCATTGTGGAGGTGATGGTGCCAAAAGCGTTTGATGGCAAAACCATTATGGAAATTGACTTGCGTAATCACTACGGCCTGACGCTGATGGCGATCAGCAAAGACGATGCGAAGGAAGATGACAATAACAAGTTTACGATTAATCCGAGTCCGATTACCCGGCTTAAGAGCGGTAGCTTGATGGTGGTGATTGGAGATAATAGGGGGATTGATAAGTTGCCCGTTTAGGGAAAGGGGGAGATAGGGAGACAGGGAGAGCGGGGGATGAGAGTTATTGGGTTGATGAGTGGCACCTCGGTTGCTGGGATTGATGCGGCGCTGACGGAGATTTCGGGGGAAGGGTACAGGGTTGAGGCGGAGTTGATTAAAGGGGTTACCTATCCTTACTCAGATGGGTCGCGATCGCGCATCCTTAGCCTCTGTGACAAAGCGCCGATTACCCTGGCAGAGCTAGCTGAGTTGGATGATGCGATCGCCCACCAGTTCATCCAAGCCATCCACGCCCTTAATATTGACCTGACTACCGTTGATCTCATTGGTTCTCACGGCCAAACCCTTTACCACCGTCCGCCTCAAGGCAAAAAGCTAGGCTATACGCTTCAGCTCGGACGGGGAGACTTAATTGCCCAAGCAACCAGCTGCCCAACGGTTAGCAACTTTCGCTCGGCTGACATTGCCCTGGGTGGACAAGGAGCCCCCTTAGTTCCCCTCATTGACGCCTGCCTCCTGAGCCAGCCTGACCGTGATTTAGCGGTTCAAAATATAGGCGGTATCGGGAACGTTACCTACCTCCCCCCCTGGCAGAAAGAAAAGAATCCGATGACACCGCCAGCGGGAATTATGGGATGGGACACAGGCCCAGGAAATGCCCTGATAGATTGGGCCGTCACGCAGCTGTCTCAGGGGCTGAAAACTTACGATCAGAATGGAGACTGGGCCGCCAAAGGTTCGCCTGATCAGGCTTTGATCGAAGATTGGCTTCAAGATCCTTTTTTCACAGCAGCCCCGCCAAAATCTACCGGACGTGAACTTTTTGGCGCTGCCTATGCAGAGCAGTGCTGGCAAATGGCCCAAGCTAAAGGCTTGAGCACTGAAGATTTTTTAGCAACCCTAACAGACTTTACCGCCGCAACCATTGAGCTGAGCTACCAGAAGTTTTTACCTCAGCTTCCTGCCGAGATTTTGATTGGCGGCGGCGGCAGCCGAAATCGCTATCTCATGGCCCGACTTCAGCAGAGGATACCAGCCTCAAAAGTACTTTCTACTGACAGCCGTCAGCTCAACGCCGACTACAAGGAAGCCATTGCCTTCGCTATTTTGGCCTACTGGCGCTGGCATCGCATTCCGGGAAATCTGATCAGCGTCACTGGGGCAAGCCGATCCTGCCTGCTAGGTGAGCTTTGGTCTAACCACGACCGTTCATCGTAGAATCTAGGCGATAGGTTGGGCACTCTAAAAGCGCTGATAGCAAGGACAGCAGTGTGGCCCACAGCTTTTTACTTGAGCCCGGCAAATGGACATTGCAGGGAACCTGGCTCACCCGTGACGCGTTGCCCATACCTGTAAAAGGGAAAATTTTGGTGGACTGGAAGCAAGACAACTGCTTCAGAGTGGTGACCAAGCTTTCCTTTCCTGAGAATGATGAGGGCCAAAGTGACGATATTGTGACTCAGTCGCGAGGGCGAATGACCACTCAGGAGCGGCAGTATACGTTTGTGCTGCGACATAGCCTGCTGGGTCAAGTAGAAGGGGAAGGCTGGATAGCGCCAGAGTCAATTGTGCAGCGTTACTGGAGCTTGGGTGACAAACAGCGGGTTCAGCAGCGCCGCTCTGGGTTTGAGACGCTTCGTCAAATTAGCCCCGAGCGATATTACTTTTCGGGTGGCGAGATGTCGGGACATTACCTCGCCAGTACTATCGAGGCCGAGCTGATTCGCCAGTAACCTGCTAGTCCACCACTCGTCATCTATTAATTGCCATCGATATTTCTGTGCCACTTTTTAGCCCACTTTTAACCCACTTTCTAGTAATGCGCTGAATGTCAGATCCTAACACTGGTCGTAAAATATCTAATCGGTATGAGCTGATAGAACTTATCGGGCAGGGTTCTATGGGCAAGGTATATCTGGCTGGTGATTCGCTGCTAGGTGGGGTGCCTGTGGCCGTTAAGTTCCTATCGCAGACGCTGCTAAATGAGGAAATGCGCACTCGCTTTTTGAGGGAGGCTATGACCTGCGCGCAGTTGGGTCAAAAAAGTATGCATGTGGTTCGAGTCACCGACTACGGCGTCAACGAAGACGATGTCCCGTTCTATGTGATGGAGTACTTAAAAGGAGAGAGCATTGGTCTGCTGATTCATAGAAAGCCCCTGCCAGTGCCTAGATTTTTAGGCCTCGTTCGCCAGATTTTGCTAGGACTTAGGACGGCGCACCATGGCATTTTGGTGAAAGGGGAAGTGGTACCGATTATTCATCGAGATATTAAGCCAAGCAATATTTTAGTGACTTCTGATCCTTCTATGGGCGAGCTGGTCAAAATTTTGGACTTTGGTATTGCTAAGCTTTTGCAGGTAGGTAGCGAACAAACTAGTACTTTTATGGGAACGTTGGCCTACGCCTCACCCGAACAGATGGAAGGGCGAGAACTCGATGGCAGATCGGATATCTACAGCCTGGGCGTGATGATGTATCAGATGCTCTCAGGCAAGCTACCTGTGAAGCCTGAAAGCAATACCTTTGGCAGCTGGTATAAAGTGCATAGGCTGGCTAAGCCGAAGTCACTGGCTGAATTTGAGCTAAATGGAAAGGTGCCGAGGGCGCTGGAGAGTGTTGTGATGGCTTGTTTGGCTAAGCAGCGGGAAGATCGGCCTGAGACGATTGATCAGGTGATTGCTGCGATCGCCCCTTTAGAAGACCGCTTTGGATCAGGATTTCAAATCTCACAGCGCATCGGCACCACGCTCTCTAGGCTGCCTGTAACAAGCCAAAGTCAGTATGGAGCCCAAGACGGCAGCAAGTCACAGAAGCAAGTTGAACGGTTAGAGAGTTTCTTGATCAGAGGTACGGTAAGTCGAGCGTTTGCTGCCAAAGCGAGCGCACCTTATACGCCTTCAGCCGATGACTGTTATCTACAGCAGAGCTGGCCATTAGAAATGCCGATTGCTCAAATTGTGTTTCCTCGGCTGCTGGAGCATAACGAAGCGGGCGAGCCGACGCTGTGGGCGATGATGCCTGCTGCCGAAATTGAGCAGCGCATTCGCAACACCCGCTACAACAACTTCATGTGTACCATGACACCTCACCCGATGGTGCTGTGGCTGACAGCCTTTTACAATCGGTTGGAAGGCCCACGTTGGCTACCTTGCTATCTGGATTTAAAGGCTGATGCCTCTCAAAAAATGCTTTGGACACTGGCCGAAACTCACCAATATCGTATCCTATTTTTTGATAAAGCCCCTCCTCATCAGTGCCTTCACGTCCGACAGCTTAATATTGCCGCTAACCAGGGAAAGCTGTTTAAGGAATGGGCGACGACGGCTCGTAGCTTTCCTTCTATTGGCCATCCGCAAGAGAGCAAAATGCTGCTTAAACGTGAGCTAGAGGATAATCTTAAGCCTAAAATTTTAATGAACTTTGAGGCCGTGCATTCGGACGCTAAGCCGGGAATGGACGCCTCTTT
>JBGTGK010000330.1:0-2983 GCA_041746795.1 Phormidesmis sp. | reverse complement strand
AGTGATTTGGCCAGTGATTTGATAGACACTATAAAACCCTACGCGCCGGTTGCTTTAGTGCTGGGCTTAGGCTGGATGTGTTTGCCGCTGACGATGATCTCTGCTGGAAAGTGGCTAGCGACCTGGCTGTTACCTGTGTGGCTAGCGCTAGGCGTAGCAGGGCTCACCGGACTATTTGGCAACTACAGTCCGGGGCTAATGGCGGATTTGGCGCGATCACCCACCGCCCAAATCATCGCTACTAACCCCGTCAATTTTGTCACCGGCGCAGACTGGTCTGACCAGGAAGCTCACAAAACGCTAATTTTGCTAAGCTTTTACACGCCAAAGCTAGGCCAGCTCAATCAGCCTTTTAATCAACTCACGCCGGGGACGTATGCTTGGCTAGCGCCTAACGCAGACAAAGACAAGCTAAAATCCGAGCGCCCCTATGAGACGATTGCAGATGTTCAGCAGTGGCAGCTCATTCACTTGCTCACGCCATGATCCCATTTGTTAAACCTGCTATTAAACGTGCAATAGATCGTTTTCCACTGCTGTTTTTAATGGCGTTGGCCCTGATTCCTCGGCTGTACAACCTCAACAGCCCGGCGATTGGCGTGCATTCGTGGCGACAGGCGGATACGGCTGCGATCGCCCGCAACTACTACGAAGCCCTGCTTGCCCATCCCGGCCAGCTCCTAACCTTTTTTGGCTGCTTTGCCTACCCCCAAGTTGACTGGGGCGGCGGTGGCTACGCCGAAACCGAATTCCCACTGTATCCAGCACTCGTCAGCCTAATCTACCGAGTATTCGGGCCGCATGAAATTTACGCCCGTGGGCTTTCGGTCATCTTTTCGCTCATCGGGCTCTACTTTCTCTACAAATTAGTTGAGCTATGCTTTGACTCATCAGTAGCGTTTTGGTCAGCATTGTTCTATGCGATTTTGCCCCTTAGCGTGTTTTACAGCCGCACGGTGCAGCCCGAGTCTTTGGTGATAATGAGCAGCCTAGGCGGACTTTATTTTTTCAAACGGTGGCTCCGCCACGACCATCAGAGAATAGATCTGTTTGTTTCATGGATATTTGTTGCGATCGCCACCCTCCTCAAAGTCCTCCCCATTGTCTACCTGGGCCTCCCTCTCCTCTTCCTAGCCGCCCTCAAGTTCCAATACAAGCTGTTCCTCCGCTGGGAGCTATGGCTGTATGCGCTAGGAATTTTCGGCGTCACCGCAGCTTGGTATATCCACGCTCACAACATTTTCCTAGACACGGGGCTAACCTTCGGCTTTTGGTCAGGCGATACCGATCGCTATAGCTGGACATCGCTACTGTCGTTAAAATACTGGCTAGATATTATCTTTCGAGTCATGGTGCGACACTTCGCCGTGCTGGGCTTTTTTGTCGCTTTAATTGGCCTCACCTACCGCCGCCAAACTGCGGAAGATTGGATGTGGGAGGTCGGTTTAGTCGGCAGCTTTTTGGCAGGCGCGCTAGCACCGACCTCTAGCTATGTGCATGAGTACTATCAGCTTCCGGCAATGTTTTTTGGCGTGGTGTTTATCGGTAAGGTCTGCGCACGGGTATTTAATCCGCTATTTGATCCGCATCGGGCTAAAAACTACCCGTCTAAAAATAGGCGCTGGTACCGACCTGCTTTGACGATAGCGCTTGTCCTCACAGCGGTCACGGGCTCTGCCATTTACGCCATTGACTACATGCTGCCTGAAAATCCGGCTAATTCTACCGTTTATCGTCTGGCTCAACTAGTAGACAAATATACGCCGTCAGATGCTAAGTTGCTGACCACAACCGGGGGCGATCCAACGCTGCTATATTTATCTCATCGAAAGGGCTGGATGATTTCGCCAGAGGAGGTTTCGCCAGAGCGGTTGAAGGCGGCGACTGGGGATGGTGCAAGCTTTTTTGTAGGGAGCTATAAGATTGTTCAAAGCTATGCTGATTTTACTGATGAGAGTCAGAAGGAGAATATTCGTAAACTGTTGAATCAAGGGCCATTTCCCCTTGTGAATAACGACAGTGCTTTTATTGCGCCACTTATTGCGCCACTTTAGGCTGCTGTAGGCCACTATCCGCCCACCCTGCCCACCTAATTGCTCTTTCCCGTGCAAAAAACTATCGCGCTTCAGCTCACCCATCCCCACGAAACACATAAGCAGGCTATCCTTAGCCACTTTAATCGCGTTGCACCCAATTTAGATCGCTGGCAGGAAATCAACAGCTATTACTATCGCGACTTGGCTCGACTCCATCAGTTTTTAATTCCAGTGGGTTGCCGGGTGTTAGAAATCGGCTGTGGAACGGGTGACTTACTCAGTGCTATACATCCGAGCGTAGGCGTAGGCGTAGACCTCTCCCCGACAACAGTAAATATTGCGCAAAAAAATCACCCTCACCTGCGCTTTTACTGTGCAGATGCAGAGACGCTGACGCCTGAGAAAATTGGCTACTTGAGTGAAGGTTCAGAAGAGTATTCAGAAAAATATCCAGAACAAGGCCCCATTGAAGGCCCCATCGAAGGCTCCATATATGAGCCAGATGAACCCCAAACGTTTGACTACATTATTTGTGCGAACGCGGCGAGCTACTTCAGCGATATTCAAACGGTGTTTAGCCAGCTAAAGCCCTTCTGTACGCCTCGCACTCGGCTGATTATTAGCTTTCATAACTATCTATGGGAGCCTTTGCTAAAGCTGGGTGAAAAAATCGGGCAGCGCCGCCCTCAGCCACCCCAGAACTGGCTGTCGATGGATGACGTGGCTAACCTGCTGAAGATTACGGGTTATCTTCCCCTCAAGCGCGGGCGACGGCTGCTGGTGCCTCGCTACATTCCAGGAATCTCCTATATTGTCAATCGATATTTGGCACCGCTGCCGGTAATTAAGCACTTTGGGCTAACCAACTATGTGGTAGCGCGGCCCGATTTTAGAGCCGGTTTTAATGCTAATTTCAGCGCTGATTCTAGGGAGTCTGTTGCAGAGTC
>JBGTGK010000329.1:0-40018 GCA_041746795.1 Phormidesmis sp. | reverse complement strand
GGTGATGACAAATTTGTTGAGTGTAGTCGGTGGGACAGCGGGCGGATTTGTAGGCGAAACAGCAGCTCTGACGGCAGCTTTTTCATGGGCAGCGGCAACGCTGATGTTTGGCAAGCTAGGACGACAGCTATCGCCGCTAGTTCTAAATATTGTCAAAGGCGTGTTTGCAGTTGTTTTTATTCTGATTACGCTGGCTATACGGCAAGCTGCGTCAGAAGCGATAGATGGCTTCTCTTTGCCGTTACGGGCAACCGTCTATCTAATAGTTAGCGGTGGCATTGGCATCGGGCTAGGAGATACGGCTTACTTTTCGGCTATCAATACTTTGGGCGCAAGGCGAGCGCTGCTGCTAGAGACGCTGGCACCGCCAATGACAGCCGTCATGGCCTGGGTGTTTTTGTCCGAGCAGCTATCTGTCGTCTCTGTTATAGGCATTTGCTTCACCCTCACGGGCATTGCTTGGGTGATTAGCGAGCGAGTCCCTGGTACAGAGAGCGTGAAGTGGGGCACCGGGCTCAAGGTCGCACTGCTAGCCGTGTTTTGTCAGGCGGCGGGCGCTGTGCTTTCGCGAGCGGCTCTGATTGATGCAGCCGTAGATCCCTTATGGAGCACATTGCTCCGACTTTTAGCAGGTCTGGCTTTTATGGGTTTGCTAAGCGTGCTTCAACCCTACCGGCTAGGCGAGTATTTGCCCGCTAGCTATCAGGCTGAGGCCTCGGTTAAGCCAGCAGTTCACCCAAACGCCCAGCCAGATAGCTGGCAGATTCGCTGGCACCAAAGCCTGTCCGCTCTAAAACGACCTGCTTTGTTAGGAGCCGTTGCGATCGCTGCTTTTTTTGCAACTTACCTGGGCATCTGGCTACAGCAAATTGCCTTGAAATACACAGCGGCGGGGATTGCTCAGTCGCTGCTGGCAACCAGTCCCCTATTTGTATTACCGATGGCAGCAGCGCTGGGCGATCGCATCAGCCTCCGAGCCGCGCTGGGTGCTGCCGTCGCACTCGGCGGCGTGTGGATTCTGTTGGCTTAGGCAACCTTTGTCCGCGAAGGTGCCCGCCGATGTCTTCGAGCTGACGAGGTTTCTCCAGCGGGGAACCACCTGCGCAGAGCTTCTTCTGCTTTTAACAGGTAAGTAGGCTCTGCCTTGACGGGTAAAGGGATGGCAGATAAATTACTGGCGGGATATCTTACTAGCCATCTACCCGTAGTCGGATCTCGGTACGTTTCAAAAGGGTTAGGTCTCAGCGGGCTGCTACAGGGCTTAGGCACGGCGTTTTTAGTTCCTCTAGTGTTCCTCGGAGATAGATGCACCTGAACGAAACTCAAAATATGGCCTAGCCATTTGTTTGAATTGATATAAATGTTACATGAAGTGACTCTAACGTTTGTGTGAAGTTACGGACTTGTTCGCGTCAATCAATCACAAATGAGACGAGACCAATTGCTTAAAATAATGGTGCTACGACCGCAGAAGCCGCGAAGTACGGCATCACGGACAGTTCATGATGCCGTACTTAGTATCGAAATTTAGTCTTTCAATAGAAGGTAGTAAAGCGATCCCGTGTGATTGATTAACCCAGCAATTTCACCGGCTTCAGTCCCTGTTCCGACAAAAAGGTCTACTCGTCCGGCACCCTTAATTGCGCCGCCTGTGTCTTGATCTAAAACGAATCGGCTAGCTGTCATTTCAACGAGATCGCCGTTTTCGCCTCTTTGAGGTAGCGGCAGGCTAATAAGCGCTAGGGCACCGGGCGGCATGATCGATTTGTCAGTGGCAATAGAGCGGCCCGCTGTAACCGGAAATCCCAAGCTACCTGTAGCAGGGGCACCGTCAGTTTCTCTGAAGAATACAAAACGGTTGTTGCGAGGCAAATACCTATCTAAGGCGTCTGGATTTTGTTCAAAGTATTTAATTAAAACGGGAAGCGTCAGCTCATCGGCTGCAATAATGCCGTCGTCAATGAGCGCCCGGCCTAGACTGGTGTAAGGGTAGTCGGTGCGACCATCGTAGCCAACTGATAGGGTGCTACCGTCAGTCATCTCTAGCCGAGCTGATCCCTGCACCTGAATTAAAAAAGCCTCCAAGCGACTGGGCAACCACGCCAGCTCTAGTCCTGCAAGCGGCCCTTTCTCAGCTTGCAGTCCATCGGCACCTTCTAGCTCAAGGCGGGTGGGATGAGGCTCGGGCCACTGGTCTAAGTGGGGCGGGCTTTTGTAGATAGGATATCGATAGGTTTTGTCTGGCGTGCGGCTAGCTGTGTAGGTGGGCTCGAAGTAGCCCGTAAAGGCAACCGTGCCCTGTTCGTCCTGTCCGACTGCCTGGTAAAGATCGAATTCTGCGGCGACGGCCTGCTGTAGTTCTTCAGCCGATTTGCTTTGAATAACCAGGGTGCGAAAGCGGTTTAGGCTGCGCTGCACTCGGCTATGAGTGATGTCCGGGACGGCATAGTTTTGGTAGGCAACCACTGAGCCTGGAGTATCTAGGTAGGCGAGGCTATTGTCAATGGCGGCGAGCAGGGCCCGGCGATCCGTCTTGGCAGAGGCTTGGCGATCGCCCACCATCAACGATGCATCAAAAAGTCCCGTGTCCTGACCAAGGCGTGTGGTTATCTGCTGAGTGTCTGAGCAGTCCAGCCGCGTGAGGGGTGGCTGGGCGGATGTTGCGCTTTCGGCAAGGCTGATGCCAGCGGGTAGAACATTGGCAGCTGAGAAGGCGATCGCAACACCCAAGGCAAAAGGAATTGCCAAGCGCTTGAGAGCCAATCTTTGAAAGAAAATGCGGGCCGAAAGACTAAGAAAGGTTCGCAAGGGAAATGTCTAAAGCTACCTTATGGATTTTAGCGGGTGGGCGATCGCGCCAGCCGTCACAGGGTTCAGATCGTCGGCTGTCACAGCGAATGTGCTATCCAAAAAGGTATTTTTGGCGAAAAGGCTATGCTTATAAAGAGGTTTAGAAGCAAGGCAACTCAAATGACCTATACCCTTCGCCGCTATCAGAGCTATCAGGCAGATTTAGAGAATGAGGATCTCTCCCACGATGGCCATTATCGCCTGCTTAGTACGGGAGAGGAAGGGTTTTCGGTGTTGCGGATGTCTTTAAAGCCTATTAACCCCGCGCATAAATCAAAATGCGCGGGGTTAATGCGTTCTTAGATAGCGGGTCAGTAGATCAGCACTAGTACCGTTCGACGCTGGAGCTAAAAATGGGCTCTACTCGGAGGCAGGCGACGCGAGCGGGGCGAATGACCATGTATTCACCGGGGTTAACCTTAGGAATCGGCACGTTAATAAACTCTTCGGAGGTTGCCTTGGGCATGAGCTTGTCGCTGTACCACTTCTGAAAGTCTTGGATGGTAGTGAAGCGGACTTCTTCTTTATGTCCGCCGTCGAAAGCGATGTGGACAATATATTCGCTGGGAGTTCTTGGCATTTTAAAAAGGTGGGTCTTTGAATAACCAGACAGATGACCAAATTAGTATGGGTTGATGAATGCTAAAACTCCCATTTGGTCTGAAATTATTGGTGGGCGAAACCGAACTTTCCAGGCGCATCCGCTCACTGAAGATTGAATCGTTGCAGTCTTTCCTGCAATAATTGGGGCAATTCCTTTTTTAAGTCAGCCTTTTTTTCAAAGCTCAAACGATTACGCGTAGGCGTGTCAAACGGAAATTGACCCGGCAAATCTGAACGCTCCATTTGGGCCAAAATAATTTGTTCGGGGCGTTTGCTTTGCAGCGCGTAGCCCATCTCCACGCATACTTTAGGGCTAGGAACGAGCTGAGGGGGCGTGCCATTGATGCCTAAAATTGGCGTGGCATCGGCAATGAAGAGAAGCGATCGCCTAATTTGCCGCATCAAACTGCTGTTAATTCGCACCGCGCCTTGACTCAGCCGGTGAGATTCCACCAGCGAAACCGGCAGGCGCGATCGGTTATTGAACTTTTTGATGAAGCCTTCTATTTCTTCGCGCAGCAGATCGCTAGAGTCGGTGTACTCGGTTTGGTAGCTGAGGAAAATAGTAGGATCAAGGTTAGAGAGTGAGTCGCGCTTGGCAAAATAAATTTCGTGGCTGATCAGGTCGATGTTGGCGATCGCATAAATCCCGCTGCCCTCTACATAAAACTCAACCCCATCGCCTTCGAGATAGCGCTGAAACCACTCAGCCTGCTTCACCTCTTCACTATCTTCTAAAAAGTCAGCGCGTAGGGCAGATTTTAGCAGGCTATTTTTAGCGAGCCGCAGGTCGTGAGGCCGATTCTCCAGCTCGCGAATGGGTTCATAGTCGCTGAGATACCAGGCTTTGAGTGCAATAATAGCCATTTGAAGCGAGATCCCTCTGTTATTTCTCTTGTTATTCTCTGGTGCCTTTGCCTTTCACTCTAAATTATCACTCGAATTGTGGGTGATTACCTTAAAAATGAAACAAGAACTAATGTACTATTATAGCGCATCGCAATTGATATCGAGATAGGAATGGTATCAATTTGGTAGAGTTCATAGAGTCTGAATTGGGTATTTATCCTGGGAATTGGCAATGGCAGGTGTGGTTTCAGCAGGGCATGAAAAAACGGCTGAAGCCGGGGCGCTGATTTTTGAGCTGGGGGGCAATGCTTTTGATGCAGCAGTGGCGGCCTCTTTTATGGCCTGTGTGGTGGAGCCGACGCTGACTTCTTTAGGGGGCGGTGGCTTTTTGCTGGCGCACGAGGCCAATGGATTGGCAGGGCATGAAAATACGCTGTTCGACTTTTTTACCCAAACGCCGGGCTGTCGTACTGGGCAAAGTCAGCCAGGGCAAAGTCAGCCGAAGAAAGGTCAGCTCGACTTTTATCCGATTGAGGCTAATTTTGGTGACTCAATCCAGGAGTTTCACATTGGGCTAGCTTCAATGGCTGTGCCGGGCGTATTAGCGGGTCTGCTGGCGGTGCATAAAAAGCTAGGACGGCTGCCGTTAAAAGCAGTCGTGGAACCAGCCGTGAACTGTGCTCGAAGCGGTTTGCAGGTGAGCGATTTTCAAGGCTACTGCTATGAGCTGCTGCATCCGATTCTGCTGGCAACAAAGGCAGCGCGGACGATTTATGCGCCAGATGGAACTCTGCTGACATCAGGCAAAGGGCTTTGTATGCCTGAGTTTGCAGATACGCTGGAATATTTAGCTGGTTTGGGCGATGAGGCGGCGCTGCGGGCGTTTTATGAAGGGGAGATTGCCCAGAGCGTGGTGCGCGACTGCCAAGCTGGCGGCGGCTTTTTAAGCCTGGAGGATTTTCAGCGGTATGAGGTGATTGAGCGATCGCCTCTCTCTATTAACTATCGCGGCGTGCAGATGCTGACCAATCCGTCGCCCAGCGCTGGCGGATCGCTGATTGCCTTTTGCTTAGAGCTGCTAGATAGGCATGACCTGAGCCAAATGACGTTTGGAGCGGTAGAGCATTTGACGCTGCTCTCTCAGGCCATGCGGTGGACAAATGAAGCGAGGCGATCGCACTTAGACAACGCTCTATTTGATCCAAACATTGCAGAGAAATTTCTGGCAGCAGAGCTAATTGATGAATACGATCAGCCGCTACAGGCTCTGATGAACCAAGGGTCGAACCGATGGGGTAGCACCACACACATCAGCGTTATGGATGACGAGGGCAACGCGGCTAGCATTACCACATCCAACGGGGAAGGATCATCCTACGTCATCCCCGGCACCCAAATTATGATGAACAACATGCTAGGTGAGGAAGACCTCAATCCCAGCGGGTTCCATCAGTGGCCGCTCGACCAGCGAATGTCATCAATGATGGCTCCCACCCTAATCCTCAGAGGTGGCAAGCCTCAGCTTGCGCTAGGATCAGGTGGGTCTAATCGAATTCGCACCGCGATTTTGCAGGTGATTTCTAATATTTTAGATTTTGGGTTGCCACTGGCCGCAGCAGTAGAAGCGCCGCGAATTCACTGGGAAAACGGCGTATTTCACCTGGAGCCAGGACTGCCGACCGATAGGCAAGACAATGCTCTACTTCACTCAGCGCCGCTAGGAACCGATAGCGTGCTCCACTGGCAGCAGTCCAACATGTTTTTTGGCGGTGTTCATACGGTGGGCCTAAACGCATCAGGCGCTTTGCAAGGGGCGGGCGATCCTCGGCGCAGCGGTTCGATTGCCAACGGCTAGCTTCGCAGTTATTTAAGCTTTTGCTCAATAGGATTCGCTCGATAGGATTTGCTCAATAGGATTCGCTCAATAGGATTTGCTCAATAGGATTTTAACAATATGGGCTGGGGTGGACTCCAAACCAGGGCTGCTAGAGCCGGATCTAAAGCTGTGTCATCTGTTATATCTTCTCAGGTAATTCCGGAGGCGATCGCGTTTTTGAAGCTAGCAATTCCGCTGGCGACAGCGCAGCTGGCTCAGTTTGCAGTGGGCTTTGTAGACACCATCATGATGGGCCGCTTGAACACGGCTTCGCTAGCGGCGGGTGGGCTAGCTTCTACAACTTTTCAGATGCTGCTGACGATTGTTACGGGCTTTGTGATGTCAGTTGGGGTGCTGGCGGCTGAGGCTTACGGTGCTGGAAAAAAGGATCGAATTGTTGGGCTGGCCAGACAAGGACTTTGGCTGGTGCTGTTGCTGGCGCTGCCTTTCATGATTTTGACTTGGCAGATGACGCCTGTCCTCAAGCTGTTAGGCCAACCTGAGGAAGTTACCGTTTTGGCGCAGCACTATTTCAGCTCAATATCGATTGGGGTACTGCCTGCTTTAGGCTTTGCGATGCTAAGAGGCTATGTGTCGGCCTTTTCGCTGGCGAACATAGTGACCGTGATTGTGGCGATTGGCACAGCGTTTAATATTGGCTGTAACTACGTTTTGGGCTTCGGCAAATGGGGCTTTCCGCGCATGGAGCTAGCCGGTTTTGGCTTAGGCAGCGGCCTGAGCCTGTGGCTGATGTTTGGGCTGTTTGTGGCCTATATTTTGCGGCATCCAGAGCTTAGCCAGTATCGCTTCTGGCACGGCTGGAAGCATCCAAACGCAATGATTTTGCGACGGCTGATGGCGATTGGGTTGCCGATTGCGGTGACCTATGTTTTGGAGCTGGGCCTGTTTTTGGCGGTGACTTACATGGCGGGCAGCTTGGGCACCGAGGTACTGGCGGCTCACCAGATCGCCTTTCAAATTATGGCGCTGATTTTTATGGTGCCGATTGGGATGTCTTTGGCGGTGACGGCGCGAGTAGGGCTGTGGTTTGGGCGAGGTGACGGTGCCGGGGTAAGACGGGCTGGGTTTGTGGCGATCGCATCGGCAGTTACTTTTTTGTTTTTGGGTGTGATCGCCCTTATGCTCAGCCGTCGCCTTCTGATCGGCCTGTTCATTGACCTGCAAAATCCTCAAAATGAGCCTGTGATTGCTTTGGCGATGAGTTTGTTGTTGATTGCTGCGATCGCACAAATGATCGACGGCGTTCAGCGCGTCACTATGAGCGCTCTCTATGGCCTGCAAGATAGTCGGGTGCCGATGATGATGAGCGCCGTTGCCTTCTGGGGCATTGGCATCCCCACTAGCTATGCACTCTGTTTTTTAGCAGGCTGGGGCGCAGTTGGCCTATGGATTGGTCAATATATTGGCGTAGCAGTAGCCGGGGTCATTTTCGCCTGGCGATTTTATCAGCTAACGCAGCAAAAGACGTAGCTTTTAACTTTTCTGAGATGCCCTACGGGTCTAGGATTAAACTAATAGGTAGTCCTAGTCTTTCAAAAAACTAAGACCTTTTGAAATCCTAAAATGCCTTATGACTCAAACAACTGCCGCCAGAAAAATTAAGCTCCACGATCTAAAAACAAGATTTGGACTGCGGCCAGTGCAAGAGGAGTCTTTTTTCCCGGAGTGGGCAGAAAATTTACCAGAGGTTAGCGAAACAGAGCGGTTCGCACTGGATCGGATAAAGCGCAACTATCTTTATCTGTTGGAGTATCCGGTGATGGAAAGCATCGTAAAAATGGTAGTGCTATCACCCCTACTGGACATAGCAGGATTCTATGAGCCGCCCTTTCGCGTAGATGGGGAGACCAACATTGCGGTTTCGGCAGAGGATGAAGGAGAAACTATTCAAGGCAACATTGATGTGGTTGTTATTCAAGGTCAGCTATGGGTGACCACCATCGAGGCTAAAAACTCAGAATTCTCCGTCACTAAAGCAATCCCGCAGACACTCGCCTACATGCTGGCAGCGCCTGATATAGAGAAGCCAGCGTTTGGAGTTGTTTTGAATGGCAGCGAGTTTCTGTTTCTTAAGCTGGTAAGAGGTGAGACTCCCCAATATGCTACGTCTAATCTGTTTTCGCTACTTGATCGTGGTAACGACTTGTACCCCGTTTTAAGTGTGCTGAAACGATTGAGAGATATCGCTAAGACTGATTCCTAGCTGGATTAAATTGCGCCAAAGCCCAACTCATGCGGCAACAGGCTTGGGTTGAGGCAATGGCAATTCGTCTTCTTCAAGCAAAAGCTGCAAAACTTCTTCGCCATTTCTGGCAGCTTCTTCGTAGCTATCGCCAGGAGTGCGATAAGTTTGCTCAGGGAAGTCAGGAAAATGCACCAGGTAGCAGTTATCCTCATCTGACCAGTCGATAACCATCCGATATCGAAGCATACTCACTACTCTTGTTCTCCTTGCCGTATCACTATTTCAATTGCGTCTTCGAAAAGTTAAGACTCAGCCAAATACGTGTAGCAATCCATTCCAGCTTTGTAGTTTGCCATGAGCTTGCGGGCTTCTTCAATGGTGATTTGCCCCTTTTGCAAGGCTAGCTCAGAGCGTAGGCGAATTTGTTCAATCATGTCTTCTGGGTTGTACTGCACCTGCTTGAGCACTTCGTCGGTGGTGTTGCCGCGTACGACATGCTCAATCGTGTAGCCCTGCTTTGAGGTTGCTTTAGAAGCCAGGCGAATATGCACGGTATTGGTGTCGCCAAAAAGGTTGTGCAGATTACCCAGCGTCTCCTGGTATGCGCCCACTAAGAACATGCCTAAATAGTAAGGCTCGCCAGCTTTTAGAGGGTGTAGCTCCAACACATCTTTAGGGCCTTTGGGGCCGATGAAGCGGGCGATTTTGCCATCGCTGTCGCAGGTGAGGTCGGCTAGGGTTGCCCGCTGGGTAGGCTCTTCATTAAGACGGTGAATCGGCAAGACGGGGAAAAGCTGCTCAATCGCCCAGCTGTCTAACGCTGACTGAAACAGAGACATGTTGGCGTAGTAAATGGAGGCCATGCTCTTTTCAAGATGTTCTAGCTCTTCAGGCACGTAGTCTTCATGGCGCAGCAGGGCGACGATTTTGGCGCAGCAGGCCCAATAAAGCCGCTCTACGCGGGCGCGTTCGGTTAAGCGCAGGTAGCTGAAGCTAAACAGGCTGGCGGCTTCTTGTTTGAACTGAACGGCATCGTTAAAAGCTTCCTGATAGTTCTCTGCGTTGAGTGAGGCATATACATCCCACAGCTCGCGTATGAGCCGATGTTCCCCATCTTCATAGGGTTTTGGTTCGCTGTAGCTGGCTTCGCTAGTGCCTAAAATGTCGAATATCAGAACGGACTGATGAGAAGCGATCGCCCGCCCGCTCTCACTCACAATTGTCGGCATCACAATCTCTCTGGCGCTACAGGCGTCTTTCACCTCAGCTACTACATCATTTGCGTAGTTTTGAATGCTGTAGTTTTTAGAGCCCTGAGAGCTGGTTTTAGAGCCGTCATAGTCTACGCCAAGGCCGCCGCCTACATCCAAGTAGCCCATCGGCGCATCAAGTTTTACCAGCTCTACATAAATTTGGCAGGCCTCGCGCAGGGCGTCTTTAATCACGCTAATAGCAGAGACCTGCGAACCAATGTGAAAGTGCAAAAGCTGAAGGCTTGAGAGCATGTTTGCATCCCTAAGCTTTTCGACAACGGTGATAATTTCAGGAATGCTCAGGCCAAACTTAGCCCGGTCTCCGGCGCTATCTCCCCAGCGGCCAGATCCCTTTGCGGCCAGCTTTGCCCTGACGCCTAAGACAGGTTGAATGCCTAAGCGCTGGCTAACGGCGATCGCCACATCCACTTCTTCGACCTGCTCTAGCACAATGATGACCTTTTGCCCCAGTCGCTGGCCCAGCATAGCCGTTTCAATATAAGAATCATCCTTATAGCCATTGCAAATAATCAATGAGCCCGGCGTGTCTAAGCTCGCCATCGCAATCATTAGCTCAGGCTTAGTTCCCGCTTCGAGGCCGAACTGATAGGGCTTACCGAAGCGAACGAGGTCTTCAACGATATGGCGCTGCTGATTGCATTTGACCGGGAAAACGCCCTGGTATACGCCTTCGTAGCTGTACCGGGCGATCGCGCGCGCAAAACAAGCGTTCAATCGCTCCAACCGATCTTCTAAAATCTCTGAAAAGCGAACCAGCATGGGCAGCTGAAAATCCCGCTGCTTCAAACCTTCTACCAGCTTATGCAAGTCTAATGAGCCGCCGCGATCGCCCTGGGGAGACACCGTAATATTTCCTGCCGCATTAATCGAAAAGTAAGGCTCGCCCCAGCCTTGTATACGGTAGAGTTCTTCACTATCTTCAGTCGTCCAAGCCTCTTCAGCCGCACCTTCTGAGTGCTTCACCCCAAATCCATGCTCGGCAGCAGCGGCTTCCTGCAAACCACCTGAGAGGACGCTGCCATTACCAAAAGCGCTGTGGGAAGTCGCTGACGGTTTTGAAGATGTATAAGTTGGGCTCACAGGTGCTCTCCAGAGTAATAAATAGACGGGGAAAAACGTAGGTAACTAGGCAGACAGCTAGGAGATGCACAGAGAACTGTAGCCTCCGTAAAAACACTGACCCGTTACACTCAGCACGGTACAGCTCATTGCCTGAGTTGTTAATACAAGACAAAGAACATCGTGTTTCTGCTTCGAGAATCATATATTCTTTGTAAACTTAGTCCTCTATCCTGACGACTGCACCGAGAGATTGCTATTTGTAGAGTATTCAAGGCAGTCGTCGTAGCTTCAGTCAGTAGCTTCAGTCATCCGAACTTGTGACTAGGCTCTTGCGACCAAGCTAAGTATAGCCAAGAGGCGGCTAGCTGCATCTACCTTCAAAAGACCTAACCCTTAAAAGCAAAAGACACTTTTTAAAGGCACGCTCGCTACCCACCGCAACCTGACCGAAAAATAGCCCGCGTTAATTTTCTTTTTTTTACGGTCAATAGCGTTAGCCGCATATTTACCATAAGCGCCCGTCATATGAGACCTTTTTCTCCCCACACCGTTGATATATCTGCTGAACCAGTTTCGACTTTTGACCCGTCTGCGCTGCCGCCCACAGATCCGCACAGAAACATGGGTTCTGCTGCCCGACAGTCTTTGGGCATCGATTTTTTCCTAATTT
This sequence comes from Phormidesmis sp., assembly GCA_041746795.1. GTDB lineage: Bacteria > Cyanobacteriota > Cyanobacteriia > Phormidesmidales > Phormidesmidaceae > Phormidesmis. The sequence goes on along the minus strand of JBGTGK010000329.1, from coordinate 28,628 downwards.
TTATATCGCTGCTGATCGGACTGATGTTCAGTGGCACCATGGGCGCGGTTGTCGCACCTGCCAACCTGGAGCGAGCTTTGTTTGTGCCGCCTCAGTGGCTGATTGTGACAGCCTGTGCGCTGCCTGCTTTACTTTGCTTATTTGTGGATACGCTCAGCACGGTGAGTAATCCTGTAGCGTTACCGTTTGCGCGTTCTAAGTCCAGTATGCAGGCAGCTTATGCTAGCCGCGTCCATCTCATGCTGCTGGCGTTTTACTTCACCGCCATTTTGGTCGCCCTGTGCTGGTCGGCCTTAACCATGGTGCTAGTTTCTAAAATATTTGTCTCAGCGATATTTGCGTTTGCGCTATATGCCCTGGGTCAGAGTATTCCTTCTAAGCGCCTGAGCTTTCTGGTCTCTGGCATTTTGTTTTTGGTGGTATTGATTGCGACTCAGGCATTCATTCTCATGCGTTTAGAAGCGAATGCAGGCAAAGCCAGTCAGGACGTGCTCAACGAGCTTGGCCCTCAGCAAGAGAAAACAGAAGAGCCCTTTAAAGAACCAGCGCCCTAGTGCTGCATAACTCTAGAGCTGTATCGACTACTGAAGCTGCACGACAATCTGATCGTTCATTAGCGTATTAGCGGTAAGCAGATCTTCTACCGTTATGCGCAAGAATCGCTCGGTGTCGATGCTGAGAAGAATGCGAATGCGATCGCTTCCTGGAAATCCAGGCGGCTTGAGTCGGGCAATCGTCCGCGCCCCTTCCCGGTCGTTAAGGGCTTTGACGGGGGCACTGCTGATTTCACCGGCCATGCGAGTGACCAGCTGATCGCCCTTAAAATAAACTTCGGTGCTCACTTGTTCTTCGCCCATCTCGCCTAAAATCAGCTCAATGCTGGGCTGATTTTCACTGGAGGCACCTAAAAAAAGTTCGATCGGCTCTGTGGTGGGGTAAGCCTGCCCTTGTGGAACAATAGGATGCCAGGCATGAGCATTACTGCGGCGATCCCAGTAGCGGATGCCATAGCTGTGGTACAAAAAATCCTGTAGCTGAGTGTTGTGCAGGCTAAGGGCTCCTTGAGCAACGGCTTCGAAGGGGCGATCGCCCTTAATTTTCTCCGGGGCAAAGTGGCGAGCGGCCCAGTCTTGCACGGCTGGAATTTGAGCGCTGCCGCCGACTAAAAGAACGGCATCAATGGCCTGCTCACTCACATTTTGCCGCTGCCCCTGCTGGAGAACCTGCTCCAAGCGACTGTCTAGCCTTTCAAAAAAACCTTGCTCTGTGAGGATTTGATTAAATTGGTCGCGATCCAGAGCCAAGTCGTAGCTGTCTAACGTCTCTTCGTCAAAATAAGCCTCTGCTGCCGAGGGCTGACTAGAAAGCGCAATCTTCAGTTTTTCTACTAGCCGCAACGTCACTGCCGTGATCGGCAAGTCCTGGGTCTGCGCAAAATGCTCCGCTAGCCAGCGATCAATATCGGCCCCGCCAAGGTTTTCTCCCGCCTTGGCAACGACTTTTAAGGGTCTGTTCCGCTGACGCCCAAATTGATTGCCAGACTGGTTGCCAGATTGACTGCCAGATTGACTGCTTTGGAGCGATCTTTGCCCCCACTTCAGCAAAAAGCCCAGGGGTTTGGCTGACAAGTTCGCCAGCTGCACCAGCGAAAAGTCGAGCGTTCCCCCGCCAAAATCTATCACTAGCAGCGTCCGCTGGTCGGCAGTGAGCTGATAGCCCAAAGCCGCTGCGGTGGGTTCATCTAGCAGTCTTACTTGGGCAATGTCCAGCGACTGGCAAACCTCTGTAAGCCATAGGCGATAGGCCTCAAAGCTATCTACCGGTACCGTAAAGATCAACGCATTCAGCTCAGGGTCTTGAGCCTTAAGCTGGCTGATGACCTGATGTAAAAAGCAGCTGCCTACCTGCTCAAAGGAGAGGGTTTGCCCATCTAGCTCTGGGATAAATCCCTGCATGGGAGTGCCGATGCCACGCTTGAAGTTGCGAAAAAATCGAGGGTCGCTGGTGAGGTCTAAGCCGCGATCGCGTACAGCCTGACCGGCGATCGCCTGCGTCTGCGCTGCCTCTGCTAAGGCCTTCTCTAGGTAGATTAAACTCGGCACCAGCGGCGGATTTCCTTTCACCGGAGCAGATAGCCCTGGCAGTAGAAGCGTTTCAGGCTGTTGGGTAGCCCCGTTCCAGCGAGTAACCACCGTATTACTGGTTCCAAAATCAATAGCGTACATAAATCAAAAGCGCCAAACAAGCGTCACCCAAGAGCGTTAAAGTGCCGTACTCAAAAAGCCTGCCAGCCCGCCGACAAAGATGCCACAAAAGCAGGTACTCATCACAATGGTCAGGCTGCGCTTATAGTCCATGATTTGCACGAGGCTAGCGCCTGTTTGGGCGCTGATAATGGCAGCGGCGGCGGTTAAAGCAATCGATAGCGACGTCAGCACTGCCAGCCCAAAAATTGCCACAAAAAAGTGAATGTTGTCGAAGCTTTTGCCGCCACCAATGTAGTTCGCTGCGATCGCCAGCGCCACCACCAGCAGCAAAGCCCCTACATAGCTCTGTAGCTCAGCCTGACTGGGCGACTTACCCGATGCGATCGCTACTGAACCAGCGGCCAGCGGACTATTCAGCCCCCAAACCAGCAGCACCGTCCCGCTGACTGCGGGTATCCAAATCCAAAAGGGCGGAGTCGGCATCGACAGCAGCAGCCCGATGAGAATATAGACCACAAACAAAGCACCTATTGCCGCCTTGGGGAACACAGGCTGATTAGATCGATAACGCTTAGTGCGAGATGGCCTAGAAGTCAAGTTTGGAGAGGGTTTGGGGCTAGATCCTGTCATTGATTCAGCTCAGCTCTACGCGAGGCAGTAAAAGCAGTATAGCGGGGAAACATAGCGCTAATTTTGCCGGTAACCGTGCCCTTATCCGCCAGCTAGCCCCCTTCAAACCAGGCCAAACTCTCGAACAGCAGGCATAAAGTTGGTGTTTTCGTGGCTAGAGCGGCTGAGTTTGATCAGTGCAAACCGCTGAAGCTCGCTGAGCGCTGCCCACTGCCGTATAGACAGTGGCACTGCCTGAGATTGAAACTTATCCGTCACCGGCTCTGGAATCGCTGAGAGATTTTGCCAGGGAGGAGCGATTGGCACCTCCAAGGTTTTGGCAGGCGCACCGCTGCGTTCGGTGATGAGTGCCTGCAACTGCGCCTGGTAAGCACGAGCGGCTTCAGGCGTATCACAGGGTTGCTCTACGAGCGCTAACCGCTCGGCTGGGGTGAGCTGGTTCCAGTGTTCTAGCTTGAGCTTAACGCCGCAGGTATCAAGGCTATGGCGAACGCCCATCGGAATGCAGCGTAAAGAACCTACAAAATCTTGCTCGAATTCAAAATAAGGTGACGTCATATCGTTAGGTTGCCTTTCATCAGCTGCCTTTCATCAGTTGCTTTTAGCACTTACGCTTAAACATTCACTCTTAGGAAAGAGCTGAATTTCAGCATTATGGTGGCTTTAAGTCGCTTGATTCACTTATTATGTTAAGGGACACTTAACATAATAAAAAGAGTAGTCACTCTCGCACGCTGCTAACAAATGTGAAGTTTTACAGCGTTATAACTAGTTTATTTCAGTGGTATTGACTACGATAAGAAGAATTATTGCTGGGTGCAAGCCTGGGCGAAAAATTCCACTTGTGCCCGCTTTCTTAGCTGGCGAACGGTCGCTTTCAACGGTTGCTTTATGGAAACGCTTGAGTTTGTAATTTATCCTGACGGTCGCGTCAAAGAAATGGTAACCGGCATTATAGGGGCTTCTTGCGCGGAGGTAACAGCCGCTATAGAAGCACAGCTAGGTGAGGTGATGGCCCAAGAAACCTCTTCTGAGTACTATGCTCAGCCGGTTGTTGTCTCTAGCAAGGTTTCGAGCGTTGCACAGGCACAGATCTCACACGAGGGAGTCACTAGCAGTAGCTGGTAACGCCTCTTTGATGACGCTTCCAATTTAACTTTTAAGTCCAAGTTATTTAAGTTCAAGTTATTTCTGCTCAACTCATTGTTTTTGCTCATTTAGCACAGGTTTAGAGAATGTCTCACTTTAGTCAAATAAAAACTAAGCTCCGCAATATCTCTTCTTTGCAGCAGGCGCTAAACGATGCAGGCGTACGCTGGGAAACCGGCCCTAAGGCGGTTCGGGGCTATCAGGGTAAAACTGAAACTGCTGAAGTTGTGATCGAGCAGGACAATGGCTACGACTTGGGCTTTAAGCGCAACCATGAAACCGGTGACTACGAGCTGGTAGCTGACTTGCAGTACTGGCAGCAGCCGCTTTCAGTCGATGGTTTTTTGAACAAGGTAACGCAGCGCTATGCCTATCACACGGTGCTGAATGAGTCGGTCGGCCAAGGCTTTCAGGTGGCTGAGCAAGTTGATAACAAAGATGGCTCTATTCGCTTGGTGCTTCAACGCTGGGGCGCTTAGCCAGAGACAGGTTATCTCAATTATCTCAATGGGTAGGCCTTGGCTGCTAGCAGCTGAGGCCTCTTGTTTATAGGCTTGTTTGAGTTTATAAGTTCTTTAAAAGTTTTTGGGTTGTATGCGAATGGCTGAGAAGACAGACTCCTCAGATGACCGCTTTAGTGACCGTTCTGGTCTAGAACCTGAGCTGGGTGGCATTCTTAGAGGTTCACAGGCTCGGACAGGGCTAGAGCCAGAGCTAGGCGGACGCCTTCGGCAAACGGGTGTGTATGTCGATGAAATGAGGTGCATTGGCTGTACTCACTGCGCTCATGTGGCTCGCAACACGTTTTACATTGAGCCTGACTATGGCCGGGCGCGGGTCGTACGTCAGCAGGGTGATTCGGAGGCGCTGATTCAAGAAGCAGTGGATACCTGCCCGGTAGACTGCATTCACGAGGTGGACTACACCGAGCTGCGTGAGCTGGAGCGCGATCGCCAGCATCAGGTCATTCCTGTGATTGGCTTCCCAGCGGACAAAGCCGTAGCCGCCGTGCAAAGACGAAGGCTCAAGGCCAAGCGAAAAGCCGCTAAGTCTAATCCCCTTGAATCCTAAATTTTAGCAACTCGAACCTGTCCATTTGGCAGGATATCTAGGCGCAGTGCAAGGCCAGCGCTGGTCTGATTAGATGAGCTATGAGACGAGCTGCCTACGGAAAACACAAGAGGAGCATTTTGGGGTAGGAGGCGATCGCGATATGCCTCAGCGTTGCTACTCAAGGCGGCAAAGCTAACGACTTCACCCTTTCCAGAGAGCTGAACGCTGTAGCTCAAAGGCTCTGAGAGGGGTACACCACTTTCCTGCCACTTTGTTTGAAAATAGCGCTGTACCTGAGCAATGGTAATAGCTTCTGGTTGAGATACAGCCTGATCTGCTGTTGAAGATGCACTAGCAGAATCTGTTGCCGTGCTTGCACCATCGTTGGCAGCTGTATTGGCTCCAGGGGCTGTGCTGAGATTTGGGCGGTTAGCTCTGGCGGTAGCACTTTCGGCGGCGGGCGGCGGAGCAGCTTCGAGAACCGAACTGGAGGCACGCGGACGAGTGCTCCGTGCCGCACTGAATTCCTGCGGCTGATTAGACGGCGTTTCATGGGGAGCACCGCTAGCACGAGGAGATGCTAGCGGTGCAGTAGCTGTCTCAGGAGAGGCGGTGGGTGCCTGCGCTTGAAGTTTGGCTGCGGATCTATCTGAGGGCTCAACTGACGGATTAACTGGGGGCTTAGCCTGCGAGACTGCGGCGCTTGGCGACGGTTCGGCTATCGTTATTTTGTTCGTATTGGGCTTGACCGCTGGTTGAGAACTTCTGATTGAGTCTGATTGAGCACTAGAGGACGGAACGCCGGAGGGTAGAGCGCTAGGAGGTATAGAATCAGCCGCAGAGTTGGGCTTTGCCCCAGTAGCAGCCTCCGGAGTGGTGCCAGAAATGTCTGTATTTGGCAACGAGCTAGTTTCATAGCTGGGCCTCTGGTAGCCGGGCCATAGGGCCGTAGTTAAGCCGACGGCCAGCAGGGCAGCCGCCGCTGAGCTGGCCCATGCCACGGGCTGACGACGAATAGAGCGGCGCAGGGTGAGGAAGGGAACAACGTTATTGGCTTTGGGTGTGCTAGGTGCAAGGCTGAGCGCTGTGGGGAGGGTCGCTGTGGCTTGCTCGCACTGATTGAGCACTGAGTTGAGATCGCAAAGCTGTAGGTAGCTAAGCGGGCGTGTGAGGCGCAAGCTAGGCGGCTGTGGGGAGGTCTGAAGTACAGCGGAGCGGTCAGCGCTATTAATGTGAGCGATCGCTAAAAGCCCCTGAACTTTTTGCGATGTATAGTGAGAAATTTCCTGTAGCGCTGCGCGATCGCCCTCAGCCACCAGCACTGAGCCCGCTGCTGACGCCTCATCCTGAGCGCTGTTCATCCACAGCTTGAACCGCAAAGCCTGCGCCACAGGCTTTGGGTACCACCGCGATAGAGCCGATAGCTGCCATTCGACATCGAGCACACAGCCACCAGCGGTATAGCGTTTTGGAAGGGAGCGGGCAGCTGGCATTGCCATTGTAAAGTTACATAGACGCCATCACAGGATAGCGACGAATGACTTGATGGGGGGGCTTGGTTACCAATATGGCAACGCCGAAGCCTGAGGTTTCAAAGCTAAGAGCGGTAATCCTCTTCGCCGTCTTCTAGCGACTGAGAGGGTGGCACAATGACCCGATAGTCTGCCTCGTAAACGCTGTCATCTTCATAGCCTTCGTCTTCATAGCCTTCGTCTTCGTAACGTCTATTGGGGTCATCAACATCGTCGCCGTAGAGCCCATCGCTGTACACTCGCTTGCCGGTAGCATCTAAGGGAGGTGCGCCGTTTTCGTAGCCTTCAAAGTTCTCCCAGCCGCTGTCCAGGTCATTGATGTCGCGATCGCCAGCACTTCCATACGAGCGATCGGTCGAGCGGCTAGGCTCGCGACCGGGCGGACTACCAATGCCAATAAAATCAAAAAAGCCCTGCTTTGCGCCAGCAATACCAGGCTCGCAATCGCCTTCGCTTTCTGTATCCCAGCTGTCGCGCTGCTTTGCGGTGTTCAGCTCACCCCAGTCATCGCCTATCCTCTGCCTTTCTCTATGACTTTCTCTATGGCTTTCTCTATGGCTTTCTACAGAATCTTCCGCTTGACGACTATGCTTTTTTTTTTCGTTTCTATCCTCAAGCTGGCCTTCCGTAAAGGGCGGCTCTTCTATGGTGAACGGTGGCTCAGGCAGAGGGCCTTCACCGTAGCTTGAGCCATACTGATAGCTGCTTGATGGCGCAGCAGATGTAGAGTCTCGGGGCAGAGATTGAGGCATTGGCTCGCTGACAAAAGCCGTGGAGCTGCTCGCTGCATCACCCGCCGTACCGTAGGGAGAAGCCCCGGCACCTGCTGACGAATAGGGCGGGCCAGAATCAGGCAGCGCTGTACTGCCTGGACTATCTGGGTAGGGTACCCGTCTACCCATGGGTCGATATTTGCTCTCTGGCGATCGCCGCAAGCCTACCAAGCCATAAAGAATTAGGGTGATCAGCGCGCCAATACATACAGCGCCTAGCAGCAGCAGCCCAAAGGGAATCTCTGGCGTTCTGGCGCTGCCGAGAATCACCAGTGACACGGAAGTAGAAAGGTTCTGCACGGCCAGTATGGCCAGCGCAGCTAAAATCAACAGCAAGATAATCAGTCGGGTCATGGGTGAATATCTCTTAGCCTTGCCAACGTCGTAATGGTACACAGTCTATCGCAAGCTGATCCAGGGCTCTAGCCACCACAAAGTCAACCAGGTCATTAATGGTCTCAGGGCGGTGGTACCAAGCAGGAATAGCCGGGACAATGCGAGCCCCGGCTTCCGCTAGGGTCGTTAAGTTGCGTAAATGAATCAGGCTAAGCGGCGTTTCTCTGGGCACTAAAACCAGCGATCGCCCTTCCTTAATCTGAACATCAGCGGCCCGCTCTAGCAGGTCAGAGCTCAGGCCCGCTGCCAGCTTGCCAACGGTGCTCATGCTACAGGGTATTATCACCATGCCTAACGTTCTAAACGAGCCGCTAGCAATCGTCGCGCCCACATTCCCTGAAGCATGACAGCGCAGCTTTCCGGCGGCGGGTACGTTTGCCTGCTCTCGCCAAAAGACCTGCTGCTGCTCTGGGTTGGTCGGCATGGTAATACCGTCTTCCTTAAGCCACACCTGATGAGAAGCGCGTGAGGCCACTAGGTCGACGGTGTAGCCTGCGGTGAGGAGGTGTTTGAGCGATCGCACCGCATAGATTAATCCTGAAGCCCCACTCACCCCTAAGATAATCGGTCTTTGGGGTGTCTCTAGGGGCTGATCTTGACGAAGCGCTTCCGGCTCTGTCTGTGCTTTCGATGGCGCGATTTTTATTCTTCCTCGCTGCTGAAGTCTTCGTTATCACCCTCGTCATCATCGCTGGCCTCGCTGCCGCCGCCAACGGCCACTAGGTCAATTTGCTGACGATAGTAGTCCACGCTTTTGACCTGAACCTCGACGCGATCACCCAAGCGATACTGCTGACGATTCTTGCGACCCACCAGCTTCTGCTGCCGCGATCGGTACTCGTACCAGTCATCCTTAAGCGAGCTAACATGCACCAGCCCTTCTACCAGCAGCTCTTCTAGCTCCACAAAAAAGCCGTACGACTGCACGCCCGTAATCAGCCCCTGAAAGACCTCGCCCGTGTGAGCCTGCATAAAGGCTGCTTTTTTAAGCCCTTCTAAGTCTGACTCAGCATCTTGAGCAATCCGCTCTCGCTCGGTTAGCTTAATGGGTGCGCGCGATAGCATGTCTTCCATTTCTTGCTGCACGGCTGGTGGCAGCACGCTCCAGTTGATCTGGCCGTGGCACGAGCTGTGCCGCAGGTTAACGGAGTCTTTTGAGCGGGTAGAACGGCGATCGCGCCCATGCTCAAACACCGCGTGCAGCAGCCGGTGTATCAGCAAATCGGGATATCGGCGGACAGGAGAGGCAAAATGCGTGTAGGCGTCCTCGATCGCTAGACCAAAGTGCGGGCCAGGCTGAGCGCTATAGGTAGGGGGCTTTAGCGTCGCCAGCAGCAAATAAGTCAATACCTTTTCTGATTTAGACTCAGCAAACTGCTCGGTAAAGTTGCGATAGTCGCTAGCCTGGACTTCGTCCTCATTCGCTAGCTTCAAATCTAGCTCCATGTTGTTCGCTAGCTTGATGAGTTCCTGCACGTCGCTTAAATCTGGCTTGCGGTGAATCCGATAGAGTGCCGGAATGCCCAGCTCCTGAATGTGCTTGGCCACCAGCTGATTGACCAGCAGCATGAACTCAGTGACGATAATTCGAGCTGGCAGCTGAGCTGACTCTACCATTGCCCCCAAAGAGCCCTCATCGTCGTACTGAAACTTAGGCGACAGGTATTCAGCCAAGTCTTCCGCTTCGGGCGGAAAAACGTGATCGGGCAAACTTAGCTCAAAAGATCCTCGCTCGTGGCGACGCCGTTTAACTTCTGTAGAAAGCTGAAACAGGCTATCGAGCAAATCGAAAACGGGCTCAAACTCTTCCAAATCATCAGGGTCGATGCCGAGCCTTTCTAGCTCTTCGTCGTCTTCACGCGCCAGAATTCCTTGGGCCTGCTCATAGTTGAGCTGATGCTCTACTTGAATGACGCTAGGCTGAATTTCGTATTCAATCACCTGACCATCGTCATCCAAGGTAATCAGCACCGAAATGGCGAGCCGATCTTTCTCGGGCGCTAGTGAGCATAGCGCGTTCGGAATGGGCGGCGGCAGCATCGGCACCACCTCATCCCCCAAATAAACCGCGCTGCCGCGCCTGCGGGCTTCTCGATCGATGGGCTCGTCGGGCTCTACGTAATAAGAAACATCGGCAATATGTACGCCTAACCGACGATATCCGTCGTCGGTAATATCTAGGCTCAGCGCGTCGTCAATCACCTTGGCGTTAGGCCCATCAATGGTAATGACGTTTTGACTGTGCAGATCTAGGCGGCCTTTGGTGTCGGCTTTGCGAACGCGGTTAGGCAAGCCCCTAGCCGAAATAAAGACGTCTTCTTGAAAGTTGTACGGCAGGTCGTGCTTGCAGTACACGATATCAATGTCAGCGGCATCTTCTGCGTCACTGCCTAAAATGCGAGCGACCTTGCCCTGAGGAGGGTTTTGGGCCAGCGGGTAGCGCGTGATTTCGACATGGATAAGATGGTCGATCGCATCGGATAGATCGGCTTCACTTTCGGTGATATCAAGCTCAAACAGCAGCCGGTCATCCAGCGGCACGGCTTTGAACTTGTCGGCTTTATCACCGGCTTTAACCTTGGAGAGTACCGAAGCGTTGGCGCGCTCTAAAATTAGCTTAACTTCGCCTTCGGGGCTGCGCCGTCGGCTGCCGTCTTTGGTGACTTTTACCAGGACGCGATCGCCATTCCAAGCCGTATTTAGCTGGCTCTCTCGCACGTAGATATCGTCAGCCGTTTCTTCATCTTGAATGGCAAAGCAAAAGCCCTTGCTAGAGCATCTCAGCTTGCCCTCAACGACGTCTTCTTCTTCAACTCGGCGATACTTGCCGCGCGACTTTTCTAAAACATTGATTCGCTCTAGGGCATCCAAAGCAATCTGCAAATCTTTAGAACAGGGACTGCCTGTACAGCTCAGCTTTTTTTCCAGGGTTTTAACAGGGACTAGCTTATCGTCTGAGAAATTAGCTAATAGTGACGCGATCGAAAATTCCATGTAGCGATGAATCCTTAAGTTGAACCCTTAAATTTCGAAAAGAGGTGGGCAGCCTGTTTCACGATCCCTCTTATGTTTCCGCAACAGGTAGAGGCCTGTCAAATTTTTCTTGCTTGCGGGTAGTTTTGAGTTCTGTTTTGAGGCAGCTATTAATGGCGCTCGCCCGTAACGACATAGGTCACTCGCTTGCCCACATTAGTGGCATGATCCCCAATCCTCTCCAGGGAGCGAATCACAATAACTAGCAGCACAATGGGTTCTATCGGCCCTTCAGCACAAGGCGTATTGATTAGCTGCTCGTACAGCCTTTCGTAGTCATCGTCTACGACATCGTCCTTTTGTTTAATGATGCGACCGGCCTCTGGGTCTAGCTCGGTGAGCGATCGCAAGCACAGTGCCACCATCGACCGACAGCGATCGGTCATCGTGGCAATTTCACCCATACAGGCGTGCTCAGGATAGGTAAATAGCTTAATTGCCGAATTACTAATGCTTTTGGTGTAGTCACCAATCCGCTCCAAGTCGCGCACCATCTGCATGAAGGCACTCACTAGGCGCAGGTCTTGGGTGACGGGAGCCTCCAGCGTTAAGAGGTTGGTGCAGTCCACTTCTATCTGCCGGTAAAGCCGATCAATCTGCTTATCTTGAATGGGAATTTTTTGAGCGGCCTCCAGGTTCCGCTGGCACAGCGCCTCACGCGCCAAAAGACAGGAATTTTCTACCAGCGCACCCATCTTTAAAACGTCTCTTTGCACCCGAATTAGCCTGCGGTCTAAGCTCCCTCTGCTCAGGATAGGGCGTTGGTCCTGCTGCTCCTTGGGAGAAGCTGCGCCCCCGCTTGGACTCTCCCTGTCGCTGTGGCTATGAGTCATAAAAGAGCCTGCTGCTAGCGGTTCAGCCTGCATATCGTCAGACAGCTTAGGGATTCGCTTAGAAATAAAGTACCAAATATGCAAAGCTGAAACCGAGGCTGAGCGTAGTCGAAGGCCGGATGGACTGGTACTTTATTTAAACGCACGTCCCTTATATGCCCTGTCATTAGCGCTACCGGGAACCATATCTGGTTGAGAGGTTTGAGAGGAAAGAGCGCCCTTCATGTTTTTTCTTTCTTTATAGTTTTTTCAAATGGTTTCTTATGCTTGGTTCTCCATCTATTATCAATAATAGTCAATTGAATAGCCACACGTATGCTTATAGCGTAAAGCCTCCTGAAATCTCTGTCGTTCAAATGACAGAAACCGCCAGATTTTTTCTTCGACACGTAGGCTAAAAAGCGGAATAGGCCAACTAACCATATGTAACAGTTAGTTACTAAAGTGGTCGTATTGCTACCACTTTAATAAACAATTCAGGTAAGACAATTACATTTTTTGGCACTAGCACTAGCTTTAGAGAGGATACTACCCCATGGCCTTATCAGACACTCAAATCTTTGTTGCACTCGTTTTTGCTTTAGTTCCTGGATTTTTGGCCCTCCGCCTAGCGACTGAACTTTACAAGTAGAGGCTCAAGTCATTAAAAAGCAGGCGTAGAAAGAGCAAGTATAAAAAAACGTAGAATCTCCCGACACAGTAAAGCCATCGTCAGGCCTGTTTGGTCGGGAGATTTTTTGTGGTTTGCGCTACAGCATGGGCTGGCGAAGTAGGGAAATCTGCTTATGCCTCATCAAATACTCGCATACATTTACGAGTATCGTTGAACCGTAGTTTCCTAGAAGCTGCGCGTCCCGAAGTCAGGTATAATTAGCTCGCTATTCTGGTGATTCTCGCTTTATGAACGCTGCTAAGCGCCCAGTCACACACCCTACTCAAACGCCTCAAGCATCTTCCCAGACGTCTCCTCAGGCTCCTAAAAGCAGACGCAGCAGTGCAGCACGGCCCAAGCGAATCCCCTACGCGGGCATGCGGCAGGTGATCGCTTTCGAGTCGTCAGTAAAGCTGACGGTCAATTTGCTCTTAGCCATTGTGGCGACGACGACCATTGCCAAGCTAGTGCCCTACCACCAGTCACAGCAGAGCCGACTCACAACGCTACAGGATTCAGTGCAGGTGGCCGAACGGAAAAATGCTGATTTGCGATCGCAGTTCAACCGCAATTTTGATCCTGCCCAGGCCGGGCGCATCATGCAAGAGCAAAGCGGCCTGTCCTACCCCAATCAGAAGAAGATCGTCTGGGAAAAGCCCATCCCTTCACAAAAACCATAGAAAAAACCATAGAAAATATCTATGAAAATATCTAAATATCTATGAAAATATCTATAGAGAACCTGCGTAGCCACCCCGTTAGATTCATCTCGGTTTCCCTTACAACCTAAAGCCCAGGCCGATACAATCGTAAGCATATAGCTTTTCTCGATGTGTAAGGAATTCCTGTGGTTGATACCGCCTCTGCTACCAGTAACACAAACGCCAGTCATACAAACCCAAGCGAAAATCGTTCTACGCCTTCACCTTTTGGCGTCAGTAACGGCGCTGAACCACTGCTAACACCAACGCTGGAGCCAGAATTTGAATTTGATTCAATCGAAGCTGCCCTAGCAGACTTGGCAGCCGGGCGGGCAATTGTCGTGGTGGACGATGAAGACCGTGAAAACGAGGGGGATGTGATTTGCGCAGCGCAGTTTGCTACCCCAGATATGATTAACTTTATGGCAGTAGAGGCCAGAGGACTGATTTGCCTAGCGATGACGGGCGATCGCCTCGACGAGCTAGATCTACCGCTAATGGTCACCAACAGCCCCTTTGAGGACGAACAGGAGCAAACGGCTTTTACGGTCAGCATTGATGCGGGCGCTCGCTGGGGCGTCACCACCGGTATCTCAGCTGAAGACAGGGCCAAAACCATTCAGGTTGCCATCAACGCCAAAGCAACGCCTCAGGATTTGCGCCGACCGGGCCATATTTTTCCACTACGCGCTAAAAAAGGCGGTGTGCTCAAGCGCGTCGGCCACACTGAAGCTAGCGTCGATCTGGCCAGGATGGCTGGCCTGTACCCAGCAGGTGTCATCTGTGAAATTTCTAACCCTGATGGGTCTATGGCTAGGCGTCCCGATCTGGTTCACTACGCCCGTCGTCACGGCCTAAAGTTTATTAGCATTGCCGATTTAATCAGCTATCGTCTCAGGCACGAGCGCTTTGTCAGGCGTGAAGCCGTTGCCGAAATGCCGACCAAGTTTGGCGAGTTTAAGGTGTATGCCTACCGTAACGAACTCGATGGCTCTGAGCACATTGCCTTAGTTAAAGGCGATCCGGCGACCTTTAAAGATGAACCCATTATGGTGCGAATGCACTCTGAGTGCTTAACCGGCGATGCGCTGGGCTCCATGCGATGCGACTGTCGAATGCAGCTACAGGCCGCGCTGAAGATGATAGAGAACGCTGGTAAAGGCGTCGTCGTGTATCTGCGTCAGGAAGGGCGAGGCATTGGCCTAGTGAACAAGCTAAAGGCTTACTCTTTGCAAGATATGGGCTTAGATACCGTAGAAGCCAATGAGCGCTTAGGCCTGCCGGTAGACCAGCGCAACTACGGCATGGGCGCGCAAATTTTAATTGACTTAGGCGTTAGCCAGTTTCGCTTGATCACTAACAACCCCCGTAAGATTGCCGGACTCAAAGGCTACGGCTTAGAAATGGTCAATCGGGTGCCACTGCTGATTGAAGCAACTATTCACAATGCTAGCTATCTGGCGACCAAGGCTGAAAAACTGGGACATCTGCTGCTGCAAACCTACTTAGTGACCGTGGCAATTCGCTGGCGGGAAGGCGGTTTTTCTAAAAGCAGCGGTTTGAGCAGCAGCTCGAACGATGATGTTTTCAGTGGCACTTCTCAAAGCAGCAGCTCAGCCGAAGATTCGGCAACAGCCAGGTACGAAAGATTAGAAAAGCTGCGCGAACTAGGCCAGCGGCATGACCTGCTGCTCCAGGAAGAAGCTCGCTCAGTAGCGGTGGCCGTCTTTGGGCAGATGCCGCTGATTGCTCACCTGGGGTTAGATCAGCCGAGGCTAGCAGGCGATGGCTGGTACAAAGATAGCCATCACCCTTATGTGAAGGCGATCGCCTCCCTGCTAGACGAACTCATCACCTGGAAAGACATCGATCAGCTAGAGTTCCTCATCTCAGCGGGAGGCGACCCTTTTACGCAGCTGAAAGTCAGATTAGACCAGCAGATTTTCCCCTGGTCTGCGACGGGAGAGCAGCACGTTATGCCCAGCGACGTTTGCCAGACGTTAGATACGCAGAGAATCTATGTATTTTCACAGCACATGCCCTAGTGCAGCGAAAACACACCCTATTTCTAGGCTTAACAGGGCACGGCTATTCTTTTTCCTAAGGACTTAATCGGCCCAACTGACTAGGAATCTGCGGTTGATTACCCGGCATCTTCACCACTGCGGGTGCCTTGCTCTGGCGCAGGGCAACTACAGCGGGCTGAAGCGCTGCTACGGCTTTCACAAACTGAAGATCATCGCTGGTACCACGCAGCTCAGGATTAGTCTCTAGCGCACGGCGCTGCTGCTCGGTGAGGGCGACGTTAACATCGGGCGTAATGCCTCGGTGGCTGATGTCGGTACCGGCTGGGGTGTAGTAATGAGCTACGGTGACAGCCAGTCCTGAGCCGTCTGAAAGGCGATGCAGGCTTTGCACCAGCGCCTTACCAAAAGTGGGATTGCCGACAACCACCGCCCGCTTATTATCGCCAAGAGCGCCCGTCACAATCTCGCTAGAGCTAGCCGATTGCCCGTTCACTAGAACAGCCAGCGGTAAGTCCGTCAGCGCAGTACTATTAGCGGTGACTTCGTCGCTGTGCCCGTCTCTATCGACAGTGCGAACAATGCTGCCTCTGGGTAGCCACATGCGGCTAATGTCAATACCGGCCTGTAAGAGGCCGCCTGGATTGCCGCGCAGGTCGAGCACGAAGGCTTCTGCGCCCTGGCCCGTGAGGCTGGCGATCGCAGTGCGCATGTGATCGGCAGCGTGGGCACTAAATTCGTCTAGGCGAATATAGCCAACGTTGACTGAGTTCTGCTGCTGCAAGTCGAAGCTAACCGTTGGCACGGAGACTACTTCGCGAATGAGATCAAGCGTTTCTTCACTGCCGTTGAGATGACGAACGGTAATGGTCAGCTTGCTACCGCTTTCGCCCCGAATCAGCTCCGCTGCGTTGTCTACGCTCAGGTTACGGCCCGCTCTGCCGTCAATAATTAGAATGATGTCACCCGACAGTACGCCAGCACGCTTAGCCGGAGAATCCTCCAAAGTGCTAGAGACAACCAGGTTTTGATCTTCTCGTTGCAAATGCACGCCAACCCCAGAAACCTCACCCGAAGTCTGCTCGGTGAGCGCTGCATATTGGGTGGGGTCTAAAAAGCGAGTATAGGGATCCTCCAGGCGACGCAGAACCCGTCGTAATTCGCTGTAGGCAGACTCTTTGGAGGTGTATTCGCCGCTGAGTAGCGACTGCCTGACGCCTAGCCAGTCAACCCGGTTAAAGTTAGCGTCCACATATTCGTGGTTAACCAGCTGCCAGGCTTCATCTAGGATAACTTTGGGGCTGTCTTGAAAGGCGCTCTTGGAATCTATTTGAGGCTCCATCAGAGGCGCTGACAGAGGCGCTGAGCTTTGAGGGGCTGAAACGGCCTGAGGTGCTAAATCGGCGGCCGATTCCACTTCAGCAAAGGCTACGCCCGCTGTGACGGCAGGCAGAAGCAAGGCAGCTCCTACCAAAGAAGGTTTTAGAAAGCCTAAAAGACAGGCAGTGTTTTTCATTTAAGACAGAGGCTGCAAAGAATTTGGCCGTGTATTTGGCAAACGTAGTCAAAAAGTTATCGACAAAAAACTTTTTGAAGTAGCTAAGAATGCCTATTCAATAACAATTTTCAGATGAATGAGAGGATAGCAATATTAGGTAACAGAGCAGCTGCTCGAAGCCTATATTGCTGATAAAAAGAATGGGGAATTGCGCTATGAGTTCTCTGCTGTGAGTTCTCTGCTATGAGTCCCCTATGGCTAGAGCAACGTACCTTAACTTAAGGTAGTCAATAAATTTAAACTCGTAAATAGGTAATTATCACGAGGTCAGTGAAATATTAGGTACCTCGTGTAACGGCTAACTTAGCTGTAAAAACAACCTCTCAAGAAGACTATTGCCATAGTTGACACTGACATAAGCCTACTGCCCTACGTTCTCTTCAAAAGACGTTCTACCAAGAACTTAAGATTGTTTCACCGTAAAATCACTAGGATTTGAGTTAACTTCATAAACTTAAATTTTTGTTAGCTTCACTTTATATCCCCTTTATTTTTTGCCTTTATGCACAGCTATATTCCACCGGAGCGGTTTTTTCCCTATTTGACCTGGCCGCAGATAGAGGCCATGCCAAACAAGGCTAACACCCTGGTTATTCAGCCGATCGGTGCGGTAGAGCAACACGGCCCTCACTTACCTTTGGTGGTAGATGCAGCGATCGCCACAGCCGTCGTCGGCAAGGCTTTGCATCAGCTGAATAAGGACATACCTGCCTACGCCCTACCGCCTCTATGCTATGGCAAGTCGAACGAGCATTGGACATTTCCAGGGACAGTCACACTATCGGCCTCCACCCTGATGTGCGTACTTACAGAGATGGCTCAAAGTATTTACCGGGCAGGCTTCCGGAAGCTAGTGCTGGTAAACGCTCATGGCGGTCAGCCCCAGGTGCTCGACATTGTGGCGCGCGATCTGCGGCAGCAGCATAGCGATTTTGAGATATTTCCGCTTTCTGTATGGGGCGTACCGCACCGAGCGGCTGAGCTAGTTGGCGCTGATGAATATGACAAAGGCATTCACGCTGGCGATGTGGAGACCAGCGTCATGCTCTCGCTACTGCCCAATCAGGTCAATATGGCCGAGGCCGTGCGGGAGTTTCCGATAGATTTTGCACCGGGAAGCCTACTGAGCTTAGAAGGGCGGCTGCCAACGGCTTGGACAATGGCTGATTTGAGTAAAAGTGGCGTGGTTGGCGATGCCACAGTTGCCACGGCTGAAAAGGGCGAGGCTATTTTAGCGTCGGTAATAGACGGCTGGCTGAAGGTATTTGAAGAGATTTATCACTTTGAAGGACTGCATCCTGTAGCTTAAAGTCTTTAATAGCTCAGGTACAAGGACGTTTGAAAATATGCAGCCCCTCGAATCTCACGTTGAAGGTCACCCAGAAAACTATCAAATAGAAGGCAATAGCGTAGAGAGGCTAGCTGGCCCAAAAGAGACGCAAGCGCCTACAGCTACTATGACAGCTACCGTGAAGACTTTAGCGATAGACATAGGTGGCAGCGGGATCAAGGCGCTGGTGATTGATGCCGAAGGACAGCCTTTGGACGAGCGTGAGCGGACTAAAACCCCTGAGCCTGCAACCCCAGAGGCCGTCGTTGCTGTCATTGAGGAACTTGCTAGCCAGAAGGAAGCTTTTGATCGGGTATCGATAGGATTTCCAGGCGTAGTCAGGCGCGGTGTGGTGTATACAGCCGTAAACCTTCATGACGATTGGTGTGGATACGACTTAGCTGAGCAGCTTACAAAGCGACTAGGTAAGCCGGTGCGCGCGGCTAATGATGCTGACATGCAGGGAATGGGAGCAGTTTCGGGGCAAGGCGTAGAAATGGTGATTACGCTGGGGACGGGATTTGGGACGGCTCTATTTACCGATGGGCATCTGGTACCTAATTTAGAATTTGGCCATCAGCGATTTCGTAAGGGCGAAACCTACGAAGAGCAGCTTGGCCGAGCTGCCCTGAAGAGAGTAGGCCCAAGGGTTTGGAATAATCGGCTGATCAAGGCGCTTAATGCCTTGTCACATGGATTTAACTATGAGCGGCTTTATCTGGGCGGCGGTGAAGTTAAGCACATCGAGGTGGAGCTGCCTGGGAACGTCATCCTGGTCTCAAACGTGCTGGGGCTGATGGGCGGTATCAAGCTGTGGGACTAGCAGCTAGGCGTTGGGGTTAGGTTTAAGAATAGTCCGCTTTCCGTGCAGATACCGCTGAGCGGTATGTCCCAGCTTTCACGGGGAACTTGGGGAAGCCTGGCGTATTCAAACACGATGCCGATAGTGATTTTATCGGCCCAGCGGCTGTCGGTGAGCATGCGATCGTAAAATCCGCCGCCGTAGCCCAAGCGGTAGCCGTTGATATCGCAGGCGACACAGGGGATCAAAATAAGATCGACCTGAGCGGGATCAATCAATGGGGAACCGGGGTCGGGCTCTGTGATGCCATAAGTACCGGGGCGCAGTGCCCAAGGGCTGGTTGGAAACCAGCGGTGCCACACGAGGGTTTGGCTCTCGCAGCGAGGCAGCCCCCAGAGATGCTGCTGCTGAAATAGAGGGGCCAGATCAGGTTCGCCTCGAAAGCTGCAATAGGTGAGGGTGAGATGCGATCGCGCAAACACAGGCCAATTTTGCAAATGCTGACAAATGCTGTTCGACTTTTCCTGTGAGATGCGCGGGGGTATTTTTTGGCGCGCCTTCAAAAGGGCGCGACGCTGGACTTCTTTTTGCGCTTTTTGAGAAGGAAGAGGAGTGGCCATGCGTCATCTGTTCGCCGTTGTTTGGCCCGCTGTCTGGCTTGCTGTCTGGCTATAAAGCTCAACAATTTTGTCAATCACCTGTTCTGCCGTCAGGCTATCGGTCACAATTTCAATGGCGTCAGTGGCCTTGCGCAGAGGCGATACCGTCCGAGTGCTGTCTTTATGATCGCGCTCTGCAATAGATCCGGCCAGTTCATCAATGGCCGGTAATGGCTGCTCGTTGGTCTGTGCCAAATCGCGATAGCGGCGCTGAGCCCTCTCCTGCACAGAAGCGGTAAGAAAAATCTTTAGCTCAGCGTCAGGAAAGACCTGTGTGCCAATGTCACGACCATCGGCAACGATGCCGCCTTTGAAGCCGTACTGCTGCTGCTGCTCAACCAGATTTTGTCTGACGGCGGCCTGTGCAGCAACCGTGGAAACCTGTCGGGTAACCGTAGCCGAGCGAACAGCTTGCGTCACCTCCTGACCATTAACAACTACTTTGGGAGGCTGGGGCCGATCGTTCTCTACGCTGGCGATCAGCTGGATTTTACATAAGGGAAGCAGCTGGGCAACCGCCGCTTCGTCAGCCGGATCGACGTTTTGCTGAAGCACAAACCACGTCAGGGCGCGATACATGGCTCCTGTATCTAAATACAGCAGCCCTAGCCGGTGAGCGATTTGACGGGCAACGGTGGATTTGCCCGCTCCCGCTGGCCCATCAATTGCGATGATAGGCAATCGCTCTGGCGAACGGCTATGCCGAGCAGGCGCTTGAAGAACGGTATTGTCGAGTAATCGGGCCTTGCCTACTTGTGCTGCGATCGCCATCATTCCTATGGTATTTACGGTTTGCAAAGGTTCTAGTGTATCAGGATGCACCAGCTCCAAATAGTCTAATTTGACGGCTGGCTCAGTGGCCAAAACGGCTTGAGCAATTTTCAGCAGGCGATCGCCCGACCGCTCTCCCTGCTGAAAAGCAGCTTCGACGGCCCGCATACTTTTGTAGAGCACGGTTGCCTGGTGGTGTTCAGACGCACTGAGGTAGCGATTGCGAGAGCTGAGGGCCAGTCCGTCGGGCGATCGCACAATTGGGCAGGCAATAATATCGACTGGCAGGTTGAGATCCTGCTGAAGACGCCTAATAATAGCCACTTGCTGAGCGTCTTTTTGACCAAAGTAAGCGCGGGTAGGGCGCACAATATTCAGCAGCTTGGTAACGACGGTTGCCACCCCCTGGAAGTGAGTCGGGCGAGAGCGACCACAGAGGCGGCTAGTCAGGTGGCTGGGTGGGACAACCTGAGTGACAGTCGCAAGACTGGGATAGGGGACGCCATAGAGGTGCCGCGAGGATGGCATAAAGATAGCGTCTACACCGACGGCCTGACAAAGCGCTTTGTCTTCAGCGGCAGGTTTAGGATACTGGTCGAGATCTTCGTTAGGGCCGAACTGAAGGGGATTCACAAAAATGCTAACGACCACAACATCGCACTCTTTACGAGCTTGCTTAATCAGGCTCAGATGCCCTTCATGCAGGGCACCCATAGTAGGAACCAATCCCACACGCTGCTCTTTACCTGTTTCAAAGGCTGCTTCAAGGGCTGTTTCGACGAGATAGTGACGCAATTCGGTGACAGCGTTAAATACCCTCACGGTGCTCTTTCCTACTTAGGGCCTACTTAGGTCCTACTTAAGGCCTACTTAGGGCCTACTTAAGGCCTACTCACAGCCTAAGTAGGCCTACTTAAGGATTCTCCTGATCAAGGCTCACATCAATTTAACGCAGTTTTGTGAGAAATTTGGAGCAAAGATAGGGGGCCTCTACCTTCATCCCAACGCTGGCCAGTGCGTCTATAAGGGAAATAGCTAGGAAGATCAGTTAACCCTAAAAAAGACCCTTCTTGGGATGAGAAGAGCCTTGATCGAGTTATTAAGACGGGTGGGAGGCTTTAGTTAGCTAATACGTCTAGCTGAACGGTAGCGACCCCTGAGCTGATGAGCCCAATCGCATCAGCAGCGCCCGCTGAGAGGTCGATGATGCGATTGCCCGAATAAGGCCCTCTGTCATTGATGCGAACAGTCACCTGACGCCCGTTGTAAAGATTAGTAACCAGAACTTTTGTACCAAAAGGTAGCGTTCGATGAGCAGCGGTCAAGGCATACTGATTAAACACCTCGCCACTAGCGCTGCGCCTACCATCGAAGCCAGGGCCGTACCAGGATGCGCTCCCAGTATTGCTAGAGACGATGGCGACTTGTTGAACAGGGGCAGCTGCAGCAACCGGCTTAGGCTTTGGACGACCTTCAATTTCAGAAACGGGCGCTGCGTTGCCAATCAGCCGACGCAAGCGGTTGGTAACCTGCAAAGCATCTTCTGCTGGGTTTTGGGTCGTATCAGCCAAAATGGTTCGGCTGTCTAAAGAGATGAGATCTTTATTTGCCAGGGTGACCACGTACCCTTTGTTTGCTTCGTTCCAGCGAACTGAAATTTTTGAGGCGTCAACCTCACCTGAGTCGAGTTGCTCGCCAAGCGTAGACGCTCTTAAGATAGGGTCTAGCTCTCGATCTGAATCCAAAATGTCACCGGCTAGAGAGGGGGCGGCACCCAAAGATCCCGATACATTGCTCGCGGCTAGTGAAACAGCATCACTGCTATTGGAAAGGCTGCCAACCTCAGTGCCGAGGAACGTGAGCACCGGAATATTTTTGACGTAGAGCGTCGCGGCACGGCGTCCGTCTATCTCGTAAGCGTGAACGAGAATGTTGCTGGTAGGCCTAAGATCAGCCGATGCTGCTGGCTCGTTATTTGGACTGTTGGAAGCGAGTACTGACGAATCGGCGATCGCGGCTGCGGACTCTTTGGATTCAGGGGCGTCGCTCAAGGGACGAGCACCGGCAACGGTAGCTCCCACACCCGACAGCAGAAGGGCTGCTGCTAAACTTGTAGCGAACTGTTTTTTGATTGAACCGTTAGAAAGCACAAACATAACGGGCTACATCGCAACGGTTCAAACCTGAGCTGTTGGCTTTTGCTACTTAGCCTTCGGCTGGGGACGAACCGGTGTTTCATAGCAGCACTCAGAACCTCGATATCTATTGAAACGAACAAGGCCTAATCTACACGACTGGATTTGTCAGAAAATCAGCACATTTTCGAGGCAACCCCCCTGAGGGAAACTTCATCTCTTCTTCACAAAAACTGTGAAGTGACGAAATGTAAAGGCTTTGCTAGCTTGTCAATCCCCGCTTTTACCTTCTGAATGCTTATGAGGATCTAAAACTGTGTTCTATATAACTAATCAATCAGGTCTGATTTTTAATGTGCATAGTGGAATAGTATTTTGAGGACTATGCAACTATATCCATTGTTTTACAGTACGAGCAGGGCTGCGATGATTTTTAATTACGCTTAAGCTGTTTTTGAAAGTCCACTGAGATTTACAGTGAGTCAGACACTAAATATGGATTTTCCTAATGGATTTTTGGTTGGTTAGGGCGGTGGACTAACTAGGTATTGGGAGTAAAACAAGTAAGCAAATGGCTTACATTACGGACATTTGCAGCGCAACAATTCGAAAATCAGCGTTTTTAGGAAAAATTAGCTATGGACTACCGGCAGGCTGGAGTAGATGTTGAGGCAGGCCGTGCGTTTGTCGATCAGATTCGGGGCATGGTCGAGGGGACGCGTAGGCCTGAGGTATTAGGCGCTTTAGGTGGCTTTGGTGGGTGCTTTGAGCTGCCTGGTGGCTACCGACAGCCAGTGCTTGTATCTGGAACGGATGGGGTGGGGACAAAGCTAAAAGTTGCGCAGGCTTTGGCTCGTCATGACACGGTGGGCATAGATTTGGTGGCAATGTGTGTGAATGACGTGCTCACAATTGGCGCGGAGCCGCTGTTTTTTTTAGATTATTTGGCGACGGGGAAGCTCGCGCCTGAGCAGCTTGCGCAGGTGGTCGAGGGAGTAGCGAGTGGCTGCAAAACTTCGGGGTGTGCGCTGCTAGGCGGTGAAACAGCTGAGATGCCGGGATTCTATGGGCTGGGAGAGTATGACCTAGCTGGGTTTTGCGTGGGAATTGTAGAAAAAGATCAGATGCTAGATGGCTCGAAAGTGGAGGTGGGTGATCGCCTAATCGGCCTAGCGAGCAGCGGTGTCCACAGCAATGGCTTTAGCCTGGTGCGCAAAGTTATCGCAGAGGGTCAAAGAGATGCCCGAGAAGCCGGGCGACCGGCGGGCTATGACTGGGCCGAAAAGCCTAGCGTGCTAAACGGACAGTCTTTGGGTGAAACGCTGATCACGCCTACACAGCTATACGTAAAGCCTGTGCTATCTGCCTTAAAGTCTGATTTAACCATTCGGGCGATGGCTCACATCACGGGCGGCGGCCTGCCTGAGAACTTGCCTCGCTGCTTAGGAAAAGGCCAGTCGGTGCGGCTGGTAGCTGAGAGCTGGCCAGTCTTACCCGTGTTTGATTGGATTCAATCAGCAGGCGGCGTCAGTGCTGCCGATATGTTCAATACCTTCAACATGGGTATTGGCTTTGTGGTGATTGTGCCGCCTGAGCAAGCAGCGTTAGCTCGTCAGCACTTTGCAGCTGAGGGGATTGCTGCTTACGAAATCGGTGAGGTCGTCGCTGGCGATGGGCGGGTGTTGGGCCTTGGCTAGGTAGCCTAGCCTGATGGCCAAAGGCATTTAGCTTTTTGTTTTAACGGCGTAGTCAGCGTTAGCGAGCTAGGGTGTATAAGGCATTAGATGAATTTTCGCTCTATAAAAACACTGAAGAAACACTGAAAAGAAATACTGACTACCTCTATATATTAAGTAAGAAAAGTAAGGAGATTTTGCATTGAGCGTGAGTAAGGGAAACAGTCAACCGGTGGTGATTGCGGCGATCGCAACCGTCATTGCCATCATTTTAGCCAGCAGTTTTATCATCATTAACCCCGGTCAGGCAGGCGTGCTGAGCGTACTGGGCAAGGCGCAAAGCGGCGTGCTGTTAGAAGGCATTCACCTCAAGCCACCATTTGTGTCGTATGTAGACGTGTACGACATTACTGTACAGAAGTTCGAAGTGCCTGCTGAGAGTTCGACAAAGGACTTACAGGATCTAAAGGCGCGGTTTGCCATTAACTTTCGCTTAGAGCCTTCGCAAATGGTGGAAATTCGCCGGAAGCAAGGTTCGCTCTCGAATATTGTCAACAAGATTATTGCACCGCAGACACAGGAATCTTTTAAGGTTGCAGCGGCTAGGCGTACGGTAGAGCAGGCCATTACTCAGCGCTCAATACTGAAGGAAGATTTCGACAATGCGCTAGCGCTGCGGTTAGAAAAGTATGGAATCGAAGTTTTAGACACGAGCGTCGTTGACCTAACATTTTCGCCAGAGTTTTCACGGGCGGTAGAAGAAAAGCAAATTGCTGAGCAGCGCGCACAGCGCGCGGTGTATGTCGCGCAGGAAGCTGAACAGGAAGCACAGGCTGAAATTAACCGAGCGAAGGGCCGAGCTGAATCACAAAGGCTCATTGCCGACACGCTAAAAGCTCAGGGCGGCAAGCTCGTGCTACAAAAAGAGGCAATTGAGGCTTGGAAATCGGGAGGTGCCCAAATGCCTCGGGTGCTAGTGACTGGCGATAGTGGCAGCGGTGGCGTTCCGTTTTTATTCAACTTAGAGCAGGGCGAAGATTCCTAAGCAAGGAAGGCTTCAACAAACAGTAAAAAGGAGCTACTTAGTTACCAGGTAGCTCCTTTTCGCTTAAGAGGCCGCGTAATTACTATTCGGCTGTTATTCGGCTGAGGCCTCTGCATTTTTGGTGACTTCTTTGGCCATATTCATGTAATCACTTGGGTCACTGTCCCCTGGGCTATGCTCTGAGTGACCTACAGCCGATGGCTGGCTGCTACTAGTACCTGATTCGCTAGCTTTTTTACGGCTTACAGGGTTGGGGTCACTGGACTGATTGCCCGAGCCAGTTTCATTTTGCAGGGCAATGTCGTACTCCTTATCAAAATCGGGATGAGCAACTTCACTCTTTGCTTTTTCCTGAGTTTCTTTATCGCTGCTCTCCATGTCTTCAGATAGCTGTTTTGCTTCCTGTGGAACGTTATTAGGATCTGCCATAGCGGTCTCCGATTAAATGCTGCGTACTATACCTATCAGATTAGGCATCGAAAGGCATGATAGATATACGTCTGATGGCGGAAATCCCGATGGCAATAGATAGATATTAGAGATGAGCAAATGCCAAAAATTGTAAGGCCGATACATTCTCAATACCTTTGGCTAAATGCCTTTAGCCAAGTAGACCGCTGACCAGTCAACGGCGTTAGACTAGGTGTAAGACTTTAAGAAATGTAACGGCTCATGGTTGGTGGCAGCTCAGCGCAGAGGAAAGTGCAACAAAAGGTAGTGGTGATTGGGGCGGGGATTGGCGGCCTAACGGCAGCGGCGCTGTTGGCGCATCGGGGCTACGCGGTGAAAGTATTTGATCAGGCAGTTGTGCCGGGAGGCTGCGCGTCTACCTTTAAGCGGCGAGGCTTTACGTTTGACGTGGGGGCAACGCAGGTAGCGGGATTGGAGCCTAGTGGTATTCACTCTCAGATATTTGAAGAGTTGGGCATTGAGTTGCCGCCTGCAAGCGAGTGCGATCCGGCCTGCGTGGTGTTTTTGCCAGGAGAGCGTGAGCCAATTAGCGTGTGGCGCGATCCTGAGAAATGGCAAATAGAAAGAGAGCGGCAGTTTCCAGGCAGTGCGCCTTTCTGGGCCTTTATGAAGGCGATGTTTGACTATAGCTGGCGATTTCAGCAGCGCGATCCGGTGCTGCCGCCTCGCAGCCTGTGGGATATTTGGCAGTTGGGAACCGCGCTGAGGCCCGATACGCTGCTGACGGTGCCATTCACATTTTCGACCGTTGGCGATATTTTACGGGGCTATGGCCTAGACAAAAATCGGCGGCTGCGGACGTTTTTAGATATGCAGCTAAAGCTGTATTCGCAGACGACAGCAGAGAAGACGGCGGTGCTGTATGCAGCAACAGCACTAGGCATGTCTCAGGCTCCGCATGGGCTGTATCACCTGCAAGGAAGTATGCAGGTGTTAAGCGATCGCCTCGTAGCCTCCTTAATACAAAACGGCGGCGAACTCCACATGCGCCATACCGCTAAAGCGATTGAAATCGAGCGTAATAAACCCACTCGGGTAAAAGTAACCAACAAAAAGGGAGACTCCTGGCTAGAAGACGCCGACCATGTGGTCGCTAACGTCACCGTTCAAAACCTTGTTCGGCTAGCCCAAAGAAACAGCAAGATCAGCAGAATGAAAGGCTACGATAGAAGAGTTGAAAAACTACCGCCTTCTTCAGGTGCGTTCGTAATTTACTTAGGGGTAGAACAATCTGCGGTGCCAGCTAACTGCCCGCCCCATCTACAGTTTTTGTATGACTATGATGGCCCGATTGCAGAGAATAACTCTCTTTTTGTTTCGGTGAGCCGCCCAGGAGATGGGCGTGCGCCAGCAGGAAAAGCGACCATTATTGCCTCTTCTTTTACAGAGGTACAACAGTGGTACGATTGCGATCAAGAGAGTTATCAGATGATGAAAGAGAGCTATACAAATGAAGCAATTTCTCGACTAAAAGCGTATTTTGACCTGCGGCCTAATTACTTGGTGCATATAGAAGCGGCGACCCCAAGAAGCTTTGAAACATTTACAGGCAGGGAACGGGGCATTGTTGGCGGCATTGGTCAGCGAGTGCCGACCTTTGGCCCTTTTGGCTTTGCTACCCGCACGCCAATCAAAAACCTATGGCTGGTGGGGGATAGCACCCATCCAGGAGAAGGCACTGCGGGGGTGAGCTATTCGGCAATGACGGCGGTGAGGCAAATTGAAGCGGGAGGGTAGCCATCCACCATGTAAAACTTTGGTGAACTGAAAGCTGTTATGAGTAAAATGGCGGTGAATACCTACGGAATACCCTGCACAAAGGGTGATGACGTTAGTGAACAACAAAACAAACGAATTTAGCGAACATTTACGGTAAACGGCGATGGCTTCCGATTCTTTTCAGCGGGCGTTGGATCTAGTTGAGGTGGAGCGACCTTTTGAGGCGCTGCCTTTACTGAATGCGGTGATTGCAGCAGAGCCAGAGCGGGTAGAGGCTTACAGGCAGCGGGCCAAACTGCGGCGGCGGCTAAAGGATTATGAGGGCGCGATCGCAGACTACACCAAGGCGCTCAAGCTCAGCCCTGACGCGCAAACCTATTTGGCACGGGCGCTGGTATGGCTAAGCTTGGATCAGGTGAGGGGGGTGATCGCAGACAGTCGCGAGGTGATCGCGCTCAAACCCGAATTAGCTGGCGGGCATCGGCTGCTGGGCAAGGCGCTGGGACTACTAGGCGATGGGGTGGGGGCGATCGCCGCCTACAAAAGTGCAGCGCAATGCTACCTAAACGACAAAGACAAAAAGAATGCGCAGGCTTGCTTAGCTGCCATCAGACCATTGCAGCAGCTGCCACCTTTCAGGGATGCTTATGCTATCCAGAACGCAGCGGCTAGCTCAAGGCTACCGGCTACGCCTGAAACCTACTTGCAGCGAGTGCAGCAAAAGTACGACAAAGGCTATTATGCAGCGGCCCTGAAGGATTTAGCCTGGCTGCTAGAGGGCGCACCGGATCATCTAGGAGCGCTGTGCCTGCGGGTATTAATTCAGGCGCAGCTAGGACGGCGAGAGCAGGCGGTTACGGATTTAGCGCTGGCGAAGCACTATCACCCAAACGATAGCGAGGTGCAGTTTTGCCGGGGTCAAATGCGGCTGATCCTAAAAGATGGCTATGGCGCGATAGAAGAGTTTTCGGCGCTAATTGAGCAGGCGCAAGCGCAGCCAGTTGCAAAGTACTTTGAGCAGCGAGGGCGTAGCTACCGACAGATAGGAGAGATGGAGAATGCATTCAAGGATTTTTCGAATGCGATCGCCATCGACACCGAAAATGCGGAGCTGTATAAGCTGCGGGCAGATATGCAAAAGGAAATGGGCGCGACAGAAGGGGTGATCGCAGACTATCAGCGGGCAGCGACTCTATGGCTAAATGAAGGGAACTGGAAGAAACATCAGGCCGTAATTGAAGACGTGCGATCGCTACGCAACCAGAGCGCCACAAAAGGCAGCAATAAAGGCGCTACGGTGCCGATTAAGTCTTACGAGAACCATCTGCCGGTAGTCGAAGTGTTGTTTGACGGCATTGCTACTTTCGACATGGTAATTGATAGAAACGCAACCCATTCTATTGTTACGCAGCAGATGGCGAACCGTTTGAACCTGGAGGTAGTGAGCTATCGATATGTGTATTTAGCCGATGGGACGCC
>JBGTGK010000328.1:0-5930 GCA_041746795.1 Phormidesmis sp. | reverse complement strand
GATCGCTAACGAGAACCTCAGCCAGTTTCTAGCAAAGCAAGCCGCCTTAGACATTTCCTCAGCCCAAACCGAAAATCCTTGGAAGGAGGTCACCCCACCCACCGAGCCGCAGCCCCAGCGCGAAAGCCTACCTCAAAACTTGCTGCTTGGTGGATTGCTAGGGCTGCTACTAGGCACTGGCGCGGCCCTGCTGTTAGACAAATCGACTGGCGTGATCCACAGCGACGAGGAGATTCAACGCACGACTCGCCTGCCCGTTTTAGGCAGAATCCCTCATCAAACCTTCAGCGAGACGGTCGCCGAATCAGAGAGCATGGCGGAATCGCTTGAGTACGTGGGCGCAAACATCCGAAGCGATCGCAACGGTTCCAGCAAAAAAACAGCTTCTAACCGGAATGGTCAAAGCCCCAGCGACCCTTACGCTAGCGATCCCTTCTCTGAAGCTTTCCGATCGCTCTATACCAATCTTCGGATGATCAGCTCCGACAATCCCATTCGCTCAATCGCCATCAGCTCTGTAATGCCCAGCGAAGGCAAATCAACGGTCGCCCTTCACCTGGCAGAAGCGGCAGCGGCTATGGGTCAGCGGGTACTGCTAGTCGATACTGACTTGAGGAACCCGCAGATACATAAATATCTAGATCTCTCTAACGAAAAAGGGCTAACCAATCTATTTTCGGGTGAGTCTAATCCAGCGCTGATTCAAAAGTTCTTGCCAGAGCCCAACCTGCACATTATTGCAGCCGGTTCAGCCCCCTTTGAGCCCGCCCGTCTGTTTTCTTCTCGCAGCATGAGGCTATTTACCGAAAAGGTCAGAACCGCGTTTGATTTAGTCATTTACGATACGCCGCCTTTGCTGGGTCAGTCAGATGCCTACTTAATCGCTGACTATGCAGACGGGATGCTGCTAGTGACGCAGCCCGGCAAGCTCAAGCAGTCTTTGCTAGATAGAGCGATGGAACAGCTACAGATTGCTGACATTAGAGTGCTAGGCGTGGTTACCCGAGAGAGCTAGCCGCTACAAGTTCTATCTAAAGGTGGAAATATGAGCATGTGTCGCTTTTGCGACCCTAAAAGCACTCAGAAATACCCTACGATGAGTCGGTAAAAAGCTAGAAACCAAGCCCTGTTGGTAAAAAAGTTCTGTGAGCTATCAGCCCATCGAAGACTACGGCCTGATTGGCAACATGCGGACAACCGCGCTCGTGGGGCTCAACGGCTCGATTGACTGGTTCTGTCATCCGCGTCACGACTCGCCCAGCATTTTTGGAGCAATTGTAGACAGCGAAAAAGGCGGTCATTTCAAAATTGAGTCAACCGTACCCGAAGCTCGGCACAAGCAGTTTTACTATCCCCAAACCAACGTTGTCATTACGCGCTTTTTATGCGACTGCGGCGTTGGCGAAGTGGTGGACTTTATGCCACTCGGCAACGCCACGATTCGCAACTGGATTGTTCGGCAGGTGCGCACCGTCCGTAATGAAATTACCTTCAAAGCCGAGTGCTACCCCGCTTTTGACTATGCTCGGGCTGCTCACGAAACGGTCAGAACCGATACAGGCGTATGCTTTGCCTGCACTGACGATCCCCACGGCTCTACCCGCGCCAATGACTCCACCGACGACAGCGCTAAGGAGCAGTATCGGCAGTTTGAACTGGTGACCCAAGTGCCCCTACAAATTAATCACCGAGGAGCTTACGCTGAGTTCACGCTAAAGGAAGGCGAAACGGCTACGTTCATTTTTAAGCCTTCCAATAGAGGATCGCAAGCGGACTTGCTACCCTCTACCCGTGAATACTCTCGCCCGTTAGAAGAAATCACCCAAAAGCCAAAAGCCAAGCAGGTGAGTCCCTCTGTGCCGCTGTTTACCAGCCAGCTAGATGACTTGAACCAGACCGCTGAGACATTTTTTACAGAAACCACAGACTACTGGCGAAGCTGGCTCTCTCAGTGCGTATATACCGGACGCTGGCGACTACAGGTAGAGCGTTCGGCGCTAGCCCTCAAGCTGCTGACCTATGAGCCCACGGGTGCCATTATTGCTGCGCCTACCACCGGTTTGCCTGAGATTGTTGGGGGCGATCGCAACTGGGACTACCGCTACACCTGGATTCGAGACGCCGCCTTTACCGTCTATGCGCTGATTCGCATTGGCTTTACCACCGAAGCCAAAGACTTTATGCGCTGGCTAGAAGAGCGCTGCCAGGAGCTAGGCAAAGGCGGCAGCTTGCAGGTGATGTACCGAATTGACGGCAAGCTAGATCTCAAAGAAGAGTCGCTGGATCATCTTGAAGGCTATAAGGGATCTAAGCCCGTGCGAGTTGGCAACGGCGCGTTCGAGCAGCTCCAGCTGGATATTTGTGGCGAGCTGATGGACTCGGCCTACCTTTATAACAAGCACGGCGAATTTATTTCCTACGATTTTTGGACGCATTTGCGCCATTTGACTAACTGGGTGTGTGACAACT
Organism: Phormidesmis sp.; assembly: GCA_041746795.1. Classification (GTDB taxonomy): domain Bacteria; phylum Cyanobacteriota; class Cyanobacteriia; order Phormidesmidales; family Phormidesmidaceae; genus Phormidesmis. The sequence goes on along the minus strand of JBGTGK010000328.1, from coordinate 3,461 downwards.
GGCAAAGGCCAGATAAGGGCGTGTGGGAATCGCGCGGGGGTGAGAAAAACCATGTGTATTCCCGGCTAATGTGCTGGGTGGCAGTTGATCGGGCGCTGCGGCTGGCTGACGATCGGTCGTTTCCAGCAGAGCGATCGCGCTGGCTCACCGTTCGCGATGAAATTTACGAAGAGATTTTAGCAAAAGGCTGGGACGAAGACCGTCAGTCCTTTGTGCAGGCCTACGGCAGTAAAGACCTAGACGCAGGCTGCTTGATGATGCCGCTGGTGTTTTTCATGGCACCCAGCGACCCTAAAATGCTTAAAACCATTGAGGCCGTTAAAAAACCGCCCAGAGAAGGTGGCCTAACTTCCAATAGCCTGGTGTACCGCTATAATCCGATCGACTCAGAAGGCGAATCAACCAGTGAATCAGCTAGCGAACTGAAAAGCAAAGAAGGCACCTTTAATCTATGTACCTTTTGGCTGGTAGAAGCCCTCACCAGAGCAGGTAGAACCAATCCTGGCTCACTCAATGAATCGCGGCGAATTTTCGAGGAAATGCTCACCTACGCCAACCATGTGGGTCTTTACGCTGAAGAAACCGGCGTTAGCGGCGAAGCCTTGGGCAACTTCCCTCAGGCATTCACTCACATTGCGCTGATTAGCGCTGCCTGGAATCTGAGTGAAGCGCTCGGTAAAGGGTGAGTGCTAATATTCTCTAGAGTCGCTAATCAGGCAGCGGGCATTGTCGGCGGCAGCTTCGCTCGTAGCATAAAATTCGCCATCGTCGAGTACCGTAAAGTCGGGCGTAAATACCCAGCAGCGATAGCCGAGCGGCGTTCGGCCAATGGCAATCACCCAGCCAGGATAGGTCAAAATATCAATCAGTTCACAGTCTTGCATAGGGCAATTTTGCAGCAGTGTAACTTTGCAACAGTGTAACGGCGGCGATCGCAGCTAAATCATCTGCTTCCCAAAGCGCAAAAGCCAATACAAATGCACCATGTACTAGGCTAATGTATCTTAGGGGTGTCGATTTAGTTCAGTTGTACTAAAATTAGTATAGCGAATGTAAGCCTAAGTAAAAAGATGTTTGCAAAAGCCCAATGCTGTTCCTTACTCGGCTTCTTTGGGACTGATAGCTTAACCGTATACTTTTCAGATGCCCTCTAACCCGCTAATTTTTCGCTCACCGTCTTGCTCCACCGTCTTGATTCACCGCCCCGCTCCTCTGTAGAAAACTGTAGAAAAACATCCTCGGAAATCCCTATGGCTGCCAATGCCTCCTCTGACAAGCAAAAAGCCCTGACCTCAGTCCTTACTCAAATAGAACGCAACTTTGGCAAGGGCTCTATTATGCGGTTAGGTGAAGCCAGCCGTATGCAGGTAGAAACCATTCCTACTGGGGCGCTTACCTTAGATATGGCATTGGGAGGTGGCCTGCCCAAGGGCCGCGTGATCGAAATTTACGGGCCAGAAAGCTCGGGTAAGACGACGCTGGCTCTGCACGCGATCGCCGAAGTCCAGCGTCAGGGTGGCGTTGCCGCCTTCATTGACGCCGAGCACGCCCTCGACCCATACTATGCCGAAAACCTAGGCGTCAATATCGAGAATCTGTTGATCTCCCAGCCCGACACGGGTGAAATGGGCCTGGAGATTTGCGATCAGCTCGTGCGTTCTTCTGCGGTCGATCTGATCGTGATTGACTCCGTAGCTGCCCTTACCCCTCGCGCCGAAATTGAAGGCGAAATGGGTGACTCTCACATGGGTTTACAGGCCCGCTTGATGAGTCAGGCGCTGCGCAAAATTACCGGAAACATTGGCAAGTCAAAGTGTACGGTGATTTTCCTCAACCAGCTGCGCCTGAAAATCGGCGTCACTTACGGCAACCCTGAGACAACAACCGGCGGCAACGCGCTGAAGTTTTACGCGTCCGTTCGGCTAGACATTCGCCGGATTCAAACGCTGAAAAAAGGCAACGATCAGTTTGGTATTCGCGTGAAGGTAAAGGTCGCCAAAAACAAGGTTGCACCGCCTTTTAGAATTGCAGAATTCGATATCATCTTTGGCGAAGGGATCTCTGTGTTGGGCTGTTTGTTAGATGTGGCCGAAGAGCACGAGATTGTGGTGCGTAAAGGTGCCTGGTATAGCTTTGAAGGTGCCAACGTCGGGCAAGGTCGCGACAACACCATCATCCGCATGAAAGAAGATCCTGAATTTGCCCAGAAGGTAAAAGACCTGGTGATGCTGAAGCTTAAGCCGGAAGCAATTCCGATTGAGCCGGGCGAAGAGCCGGTTAAGCCGCCCGTTGAGGTAGACGTTGAGGAGGAAGAGGTACCGGTCGTAGAGGATGCGATCGCCGAAGATGACGCAGAGCTTGACCTAGACTCAGACCCAGATTCTGTGTCAGATCCCGAAGAAAAGACTACTAAGACAAGAGGACGAAGCAAGGTTAAAAAGTAGTCTTTTTAGAAAGCATCGTTCATTCCGCATCAGCAAACCGCCGCAGTCGAACCCTATGACTGCGGCGGTTTTTTGCCAACCAACCAACGTTATACTTATCAACTTTTATGCATTCGACGAAGCAGCGGTAAACAGCGGTTAAAGTAACCTTAATCATAAGCCAGGGCACCTATCACTTTTTATACATGCTGACTAGGCTAGTAGCAGTGTTCCTCAGCAAAGTCACATGCGCTCTATTTCTACGGCTGCTTTTACGGCTGCTTTTACGGTGGGTCTGAGCCTGGCAGTTTTGATCAGCGTGCCAGCGATCGCTCAGGCAGAAGTTCCAGCCCAAGACAATAGCCCGCTCGTTCAGCAAGGCATTACGGCCCACAACAGTGGACGCTACGCTGAAGCTGAGGCTATTTGGCGGCAGGTGCTTAGCGCTGAGCCTACTAGCGACGTTGCCTACAACAACTTGGGCAATGCGCTCGCTAAGCTGGGCCGCCTGACAGAATCGGAAGCTGCCTACCGATCGGCGATTCGGCTTGCCCCTAATGAAGCCGTTCGCTATTACAACTTAGGCAATGTGCTAGCAGATCAAGGGAAAGTAGATGAGGCGATCGCAGCCTATCAAAACGCCATCCGCCTCGAACCTTCTAGAGCGGATGCTCACTACAACTTGGGCTACTGGCTGAAAGCACAAGGCCAAACTGAAGCCGCTGAAGCCGCCTACCGAGAATCGGCCCGGCTTGACCCTTACAATGCCAGCACTTATTACAACTTGGGCTCAATCCTCAGCGAACGGGCGCAGTTTGCAGAAGCGGAGGTGATGTTTCGCAGAGTGCTCTTACTCGATCCCAACAATCCAAATGGCTACCGATATCTAGGCATGACGCTATCCAATCAAGACCGCCTAGAAGAAGCTGAAGCTGTCTTCCGATCTGCAATTCAGCGCTTTCCCGACAGCGGTAGCTTTTACTACAATCTTGCCTTTTTGCTAGATAAGCAGGGGCGCAGTCAAGAATCAGCCAAGGC
>JBGTGK010000327.1:0-5704 GCA_041746795.1 Phormidesmis sp. | reverse complement strand
ACCGCGAATTTGGTCAACGCTGTCGTAATCAACTTCTGGGAAAATTAGCTGCTCGCGCAGACCCAGCGTATAGTTGCCTCGGCCATCAAAGCTGCGAGGGCTGACGCCCCTGAAGTCTCGGATGCGGGGCAGGGTTAAATTGATTAGGCGATTCGTGAAGGCGTACATGCGGTCTGAACGAAGCGTCACTTTGACGCCAACCGGCATACCTTCGCGAATTTTAAAGCCTGCGATCGCCTTTTTGGCGCGCGTTACCACCGGACGCTGGCCGGTGATCGTTGCCAGTTCGCTGAGCGATGACTCAAGCGCTTTGGCATTGTTGGAAGCTTCTCCTAAGCCACGGTTAATCGTGACTTTGGTCAGCTTCGGCACCTGATGAGGGTTGGTGTATCCAAACTCTTCTTTGAGCTTGGGCACCACCGTCTCCATATAGAGGGTTTTAAGTGAATCGGCCATGGTTATCCTGGTGAAATGTAATCCCTGGGCTTGGTCAGGGGATGGATTAATCGATAATCTCTCCGGTCTTCTTCAACATGCGCACCTTACGGCCATCGTCGGTAAAGGTGTGAGCCACGCGGCTAGCAACCTTTTGCTTGGTGGAGTAAAGCATCACATTGGAGCTGTGAACAGGAAACTCTTTGGTTAGAATTTGGCCCGACTCACCCTCTGCTTGTGGCTTTACGTGCTTGGTACGCATGTTCACACCCTGCACGATAACCTGAGACTTTTTGGCGCTAATGGCGACAATCTCGCCAATCACGCCTTTGTCTTTACCGGTGATAACCTGAACGGTATCTCCTTTTTTGACATGCATCTTCTGACGCACGACTGCTTTGGCCTTACGCATTACAGAACCTCCGGCGCTAGCGAAACAATTTTGGTAAACCCTTTATCGCGCAGCTCGCGAGCAACCGGGCCAAATACCCGAGTTCCTCTAGGATTACTGCCTTCTTGGGCGATGATTACCGCTGCGTTGTCGTCAAAGCGGATGCTCATGCCGCTGTTGCGGCGAATGCCCTTGCGGGTGCGAACGACAACGGCCTTAACCACGTCAGATTTTTTGACGCCCATGTTAGGCAGCGCATCTTTAACCACCGCGACAATCACATCGCCGACGCCTGCGTACTGCTTGCGCCCGCCCAGCACTCGGATGCACATGATCTTCCGAGCGCCGCTGTTGTCGGCTACGTTCAAGTAAGTCTCTTGCTGAATCATTTGCTTTATCCTCGCCTATCTATATTGCTGAAGAACTGAGGATATCAGCGACGACCCATCGCTTGGTTTTGCTTAAGGGGCGAGTTTCACTGATTTTTACGCGATCGCCCACCTTGCAATTATTGTCCTCATCATGTGCCTTATAGCGCTGAGTACGCACCATAATCTTGTCGTATTTCTTGTGCTTTACGCGGCTCTCCACCGCAACCACCACTGTCTTATCCATCTTGTCGCTGACCACTTGGCCAAATCTTTCTTTAGCTGCCATGACTTTAAGCCTCCTCCTCTGACGCTTTTTCTGGTTGCTTGGCAGCTAGCTGCCGTTCTCTCTGCTGTTCTTTTTGGCGTTCGTTTTCGATGGTCATGAGTTGGGCCAGCTTGCGGCGCGTATGCCGAAACTCATGAAATCCTGTTTCCATTTGACGAGTCGCTTTCTTAAAACGAAGGTCAAACAGGTCACGCTTAATTTTGGCGATTTCTGTAGTGATATCTTCGTCACTCAGCGTTCTCAGTTCACTTGCTTTTGACAGTGCCATTATCCTATTGACCCTCCTCGCTATCTTTAGCCACGAACTTAGTCTTAAAGGGCAGCTTGAAAGATGCTAGGCGCATCGCTTCACGCGCAATCTCTTCAGTGACGCCAGCAATTTCAAATACCATCCGACCAGGCTTAATCACGGCGACCCAAAATTCAGGGTTACCCTTACCCGAACCCATTCGGGTTTCGGCGGCTCGCATCGTGACCGACTTATCGGGAAATACCCGAATCCAAATCTTTCCGCCCCGTTTGATGTAGCGAGTCATTGCCCGCCTAGCAGCCTCAATTTGGCGCGAGGTCATCCAGCAGCACTCAGTGGCCTGAAGACCAAACTGGCCAAAGTTGAGTTCGTTACCCCGATGGGCCATACCGCGCATCCGACCGCGATGCTGCTTCCTAAATTTTGTTCTTCTTGGGCTTAACATGATGGATCACAGTTTGGAAAAATAGAGATTTGAGGAGTCAACAGAAACTTCTCTTAAGATTCATTAGAGCGGTCATCAAACTGCTGACGACGGCGCGGCTGACGACGACGTGGCTGCGCCGCAGTATCCTCAGGCTGATTCTCCTGTCCAGGAATTATCTCACCTTTGAATACCCAGGTTTTTACGCCCAAAATGCCGTAGGTTGTCTGCGCCGTGCGGTAGGCATAGTCAATATTCGCTCGCAAAGTGTGCAGCGGCACGCGGCCTTCACGAGTCCACTCAGTTCGAGCAATTTCAGCCCCGTTCAACCGACCACTGACCTGAATTTTAATGCCTTCGACGCCTGCTCTTTGAGCCCGCTGGATGGCCTGTCGCACCACTCGACGGAACGAAACCCGGCGCTCTAGCTGCTGCGTGATGTACTCACAAATGAGCCCAGCATCCGCATCAACGCGAGCAACTTCCACCACGTTGATTCTGATTTGGCGGCTGTCGTCTTTAATCTCTTTTTGGAGACCCACCCGCAGCGCTTCAATGCCTGCACCACCACGACCAACTACCACGCCAGGGCGGGCCGTGCGAACTTCAAGATCGATTTGATCGGCCTTTCGCTCAATATAGACTTCCGATATACCGGCGTTAGCTAGCGTCTTTTCGACGTACTTACGGATTTCGTAGTCTTCTTTTAGCAGCTCGGGATACCGGTTTTTGTCGGCATACCAGCGGGAGCGATGCTCCTGGGTGATGCCAAGACGAAGCCCTATTGGGTGAATCTTCTGTCCCACTGATGTACTCCTTAAAAAACGTTTGCGGTGGTGGCGGAAAGCGGATGAGATGACAGCAAACTGGCTAATTCTGCCTCAGATTTTCGATGCTTATGCTTCAGTGCCAGGCGCAACTGAAATTGCGATATGACAAGTTGGCTTTTTGATCTGGAAAGCACGGCCTTGAGCGCGGGGGCGGAAACGCTTGAGCACTGGCCCCTGATCGGCATAAGCCTCGCTGATGTAAAGCTCAACGGGATCGAGGCCGTTGTTATGCTCGGCGTTGGCGACTGCTGAGCGCAGCACCTTGAGAATTGGCTCGCACGCCTTGTAGGGCATGAATTCGAGCATAATTAGCGCCTCTCGATAAGAGCGACCGCGAATTTGGTCAAGCACGCGGCGTACCTTAATCGGAGACATGCGAACGAACTTAGCCGTTGCTTTTACCTGTGAATCTGAGTCAATGGTGACGGTCATGGGGGTGTGCTCCTCTAGCGACGTGCCTTTTTATCGCTCTTGGCATGGCCTCGGAAGGTTCGCGTGGGGGCAAACTCACCGAGCTTATGGCCAACCATCTGCTCGTTGATAAACACAGGCACATGCTGACGACCGTTGTGGACGGCGACAGTATGACCGATGAACTGAGGGATGATAGTAGAAGCACGAGACCAAGTTTTGATGACCTGCTTTTCGTTCTTCGCGTTGAGCTTTTCAATTTTGGTAAGAAGGTGGTCTGCCACGAATGGCCCCTTCTTTAGGGAACGAGACATGTTGTTTTCCTGAAAATTCTAGGGATCTGGGCGTCAGGATCTAGGCGTTACGTCCGCCACGACCGCGCTTAGAAGAACTCCGACGACGACGCACGATGAGTGAGTCACTGCCTTTTTTCTTCTTGCGAGTTTTGTAACCCAAAGCTGGCTTACCCCAAGGCGTAACCGGGCCGCTACGGCCAATCGGCGCTCGGCCTTCACCACCGCCATGTGGATGGTCAACCGGGTTCATCACACTACCGCGAACTTCGGGGCGACGACCGGCCCAGCGCTTACGGCCCGCTTTACCCAGAGTCAGGTTGCGGTGCTCAACGTTGCCCACTTGGCCGATGGTGGCGTAGCACTCACGGCGAACCATCCGAACTTCACTAGAGGGCAGCTTAAGGGTGACATATCCCCCTTCTTTTGCCACGAGCTGTGCGCCCGAGCCCGCTGCTCGAACCATTTGCCCGCCTTTACCGGCAACGAGTTCAACGTTGTGAACGGTGGTACCCAAAGGAATGCGGTGCAGCGGCAGGGCATTGCCGACTTCAAAAGGGGCGTCCTCGCTGGCAATGATGGTTGTGCCTACTTCCAGACCAAGCGGGTGAAGGATATAGCGCTTTTCGCCGTCTTCGTAGTTCACCAGCGCAATCCGAGCGTTGCGGTTGGGATCGTACTCAACGGTGGCAACTTTAGCCAAGATGTTTCGCTTATCACGCTTGAAGTCGATTTCACGGTACAGGCGCTTATGACCGCCACCCCGATGGCGGCAGGTGATAACACCCCGGTTATTACGTCCTTTAGGGCGGTGAACCGAGTAGGTTAATGACTTCTCAGGCTTGTCTGTCGTGATAGCAGCAAAGTCGGAAACGGTACGCTCACGCGTGCCTGGTGTTAGGGGTCTGTAGGAGCGGATGCCCATGGCTTTACTTCGTCGTTTTTGCTAGAAATTTATACGTCGGGGAAGAGCGTGATGGAATCGCCTTCAGCGAGGGTGACCACGGCGCGCTTGTAGGCAGCTTTGTAGCCGATGAACTGACCTACGCGACGCTTTTTCCGAGGAGGGTTTTGAGTGCTGACGCCAGTGACCTTCACGTCAAACAGCGATTCAACCGCCTTAGCAATTTGAGGCTTGTTGGCTTTAGGATCAACTTCAAAGGTGTATTGGTTGTTCTCTAAGGCGATAGTGGCCTTTTCAGTAATGAGCGGCTTGCGAATAATGTCGGGCAGCTCATGCTCTTTTACTAATTTACTCACCGTATACCTCCTGGATTTTCTCTAGGGCGGATGCCGTGATCACAAGGCTCTCGGCGTTCAAAATGTCGTAGATGTTGAGACTGGTCGCAGGAATAAGCCTGACGTTAGGAATGTTGCGCACTGAACGATGAAGGGTGTCACCTTTCTCAAATTCAGCAGTCACCATCAAGATCTTGCTACTGCTATCAACGCCCCATCGGTCTAGCGCCGCAATGATTTCTTTTGTTTTAGGCTGAGCTAGCTCACTGGCAAAGTCCTGGACAATGATCATGCTGTCAGCGCAGCCCTGGAAAGCCGTGCGAAGCGCCAAACGACGCTCCTTGCGGTTCATTTTTGTGGTGTAATCGCGGGGCTTGGGGCCAAAGATGACGCCGCCGCCACGCCATAACGGAGAGCGGATAGAACCGGCTCTGGCCCGGCCCGTTCCTTTTTGTCTCCAAGGCTTGCGTCCACCGCCGCGCACTTCGGCGCGAGTTTTGGAGGAGGCGTTGCCCTGGCGACCATTGTTCATTTGGCGCACGAGTGCCCGGTGAACCACATGTGCTGCGTTTTCTTCGCTGGCAACTTTGAGGTCTACGGTGGCGGTGCCGGCTTCTTCGCCCTGCCAATTTTTAACTACACAATCAACCATTCGTCTGTCCTGTTTGTCTGGTCTTTCGGAGGGCACCCACGAGGGGAGCCCCTACGTGGGGTAATGGGCGTGGGGTAATGGGGCCGGGTTATTGTTGGCCGACGATGGTGGCGGGGGTGATG